>CAMDQF010000436.1 GCA_945905745.1 Litorilinea aerophila | reverse complement strand
TGCAGAATGCCGACCTGCGCGGGGCAGACTTGACCCTGGCCGATCTGACCGGGGCCAACGTGACAGGCAGCAAATACGACATCACTACCATCTGGCCGGCCGGCTTTGATCCGGTGGCGGGCAAGGCTACACTGGTCGAACCGACGCCGACGCCGACCCCAGCGCCGCCTACGGCTACACCGATTCCGCCCACGTCAACGCCTGTGCCGCCGACAGCGACACCGGATCGATCCACGCCTGTACCCGCGGAAGAAGTGACGGCTACACCTGTTCCCTGATCTATTGGGACGCAGATGGGCGCAGAAATAGGTACCCACTGTAATAATGATTCAATCGGTTGCGGATGCGTGCAGGTATGGCAGAAACAAATAAGGCCACGTTGTTGGCGAAAATCAAGAATCGAAGTGCCTGTGTCGCCATCATCGGCTTGGGCTATGTAGGGTTACCGTTGGCGGTGGCCTTTGCCGAGGCGGGCTTTCCGGTCATCGGCATCGACGTGGACGCCAGCAAAGTGGACGCCATCAACGCCATCAACGCCATCAACGCCGGCCACTCCTACATCAGCGACATCTCCAGCGCGCGGTTGGCCGCGGTGACTGGGGATCGGATGACCGGACTTCTTGCCCAGTCCCCAGTCCCCAATCCCCAATCCCCAATCCCCAGCCCCATATCTTCGCTACTACCGACTACGCCGTCCTCTCGGCTTGTGACGCCGCCATCATCTGCGTGCCCACACCCCTGAACAAGACCCGGGACCCGGATGTGCGCTATCTGATCGCGGCCGCGGAGTCTGTGGCCCAGTACCTGCACCCAGGTATGTTGGTCGTCCTGGAATCCACCACCTACCCCGGCACGACAGAAGAGTTGGTCTTGCCGATTTTGCAGGGAGCGGGGACTGGGGATCGGGGATCGGGAATTCCCCAGTCCCCAGTCCCCAATCCCTAATCCCCGGCACCGACTTCTTCCTCGCCTTCTCCCCCGAACGCATTGACCCCGGGCGCACGGATTGGATGGTGGAGAATACGCCCAAAGTGGTGGGCGGGCTGACACCGGCCTGTCTGGAAGTGGCCACAGCCCTCTACAGTGGGGCCGTCCAGACGATTGTGCCCGTCTCTTCCCCGGCCGCAGCGGAGATGACCAAGCTGCTGGAGAATACCTTCCGCGCCGTGAATATCGCCCTGGTCAACGAAGTGGCGATTATGTGCGACAAGCTGGGGCTGGATGTGTGGGAGGTAGTGAATGCTGCCGCCACCAAGCCATACGGCTACATGAAATTTACCCCTGGCCCCGGTGTGGGCGGTCACTGCATTCCCCTGGACCCCCACTATCTTTCGTGGAAGTTGAAAACACTGAACTACAATGCCCGTTTCATCCAGTTGGCTGGGGAGATCAACAGCGACATGCCCCGCTACTGGGTGGAAAAGGTGCAAGATGCGTTGAACGAAACGGGCAAATCCATCAAGGGCAGCCGGGTATTGGTGCTGGGCGTGGCCTACAAGAAGGACATCGACGATGTGCGGGAGTCGCCGGCTCTGGATGTGATCGAGCTGCTGCGCCAGAAGGGCGCAGATGTGCGTTATCACGACCCCTACGTGCCACGTATCCACCACAACGGCTTCGCCATGACCGGTGAGTTGGACCTGGATGCGGCGTTGGCCGCCGCCGATTGTGTGGTGGTGGTGACAGACCATTCGGTGTACGATTGGACGGCCGTCGCCCGCCTGGCCCGGTGTGCAGTGGATACCCGCAGTGTTCTGCCGACCTAGCAGCCTGTCGGAGAAAGGCTGAATTTCGACAAATTTGTGTAAGGTTTAGTTATTTTTGAGGTCAATCGAGACGGTTTTGTGGTCATACTGTCGATTTTTGGGTGCAAATTGCAAAGGAGCATAGGCGTTGGCCCGATTGTGGGCGTGCCGAAAACGGACTGGGTTATAAAGCTAGGACATGTAGGCGCTTGAGATTGAAGGCCAGACAGACCAGCGTCCACTCGCCAGCCACTTTTACCAATCCGCGTAAGGAGAACTGACGGAAGCCCAACACCTCCTTGATGATGCCAATCACCGGCTCCACGGTGGACTTGCGCAAACGATAAATGGCTTGACCGATGTCTGTCTTGAGCTTGTAAGCCATTTTGACGATGGCAGAAGCATCGGCGGGTGGTGGCGGGTTCTGCTCAAAGAAATGGGTCCAACTGAGATGGTGGGCTTCTCTGCCCGTGGCGATGTAGGGGTCAATGCCCCGGGCCTCCAGACCAGCGATGTTGTCTGGGCTGAAGAAACCGTTGTCCAAGGCGGCCGCCGCAGGTCGGCCAAGCTGTGCGGGGATGGCATCGACGGTGGGCAGGGCTTCGCCCCGGTCCGAGGGATGGTTGGAGAGGGTGTTGCCTACAATCAATCGGCTCGCGTGGTCCACGGCTACCTGGGCATTGTAACTCTGTTCAAAGCCCGCTTTGTTGCCGTTCTTCATGATGCGCGAGTCGGGATCCGTGAAGTTGTACTGGTCGTTGTCCTCAGGACCCAGTGTGGGTGGTTGGGGTGGTCGCCCCCCTGGTTTGCGCCCAGTCTCTTGGGTTTTCTCTTCGCGTGCGGCTATTTTGGCCGCATACTCGGCCAATTCCTGCGCATAGTGAGCTTGCGCCCTGGCTTCCAGCACTGCTTTGGCTTGTTTCAGGCCGGCCAGATGGACGTTGCGCAGACGAATTTCGTGGTCTGGATCGAAGTCAACCGGCCACTTCTCCCGCTCAGCGGCTGCGGCCAGCGCCAGCAGTTGCTCCACTTCCTGGCGCAATCGGCTTTCCAGTTCCAGCAGCCTGGCATGGCTGACCGCTTGGCTCTTGGAAGCATCGGCATGAATCTTGCTGCCGTCCAGACTAATATTGCCCAACTTCAAGAGACCCGCCGCCTGAGCGATCAGCAGCACCTGCACAAAGAGTTCGGCAATTTCTGTCAGAAAGCGACTGCGGAACGTGTTGAGCGTGTCATGGTCTGGGTGCTCTCCCTCGGCCAGGTAGATGAAGGGCAATGACTCATACGTCGCTTTTTCCAACTTGCGCGAACTGAACACACCCGTCGCATATCCGTACACCAGAATCCCAAACAACAATTCCGGGGCATAGGGCGGTGCCCCCCGCTCGCCATAGACTGCGTAGATAGTGCTGAAGTCCAACTGCTCAATGATTCCGACGATGAACCGCGCCAGATGGCTCGCTGGCAATACGTCTCCGATGCGCACTCGCATCTCCAGGGCGGCTTCGTGGTCTGCTTCGATGAACTTGCGGGTCATGCGTTGCTCTCCCTACTCGATTTTTGGGCCAGGGTTTATCGCTCTTCTATTCTATCATGCCTTCCGCTGCCCCCACACCCTTCCATCCCTTTTCTCCGACAGGCTGCTAGG
>CAMDQF010000435.1 GCA_945905745.1 Litorilinea aerophila | reverse complement strand
CTCAAGCAACCCCAGCCCGATCTTTCGTTCTGGAGTGTATATCTGCTCTGGTGGCAATTCCCTGTAGCCGAGAATTGCCTTGAAAGAGCATTGCCAACCCCTGCAAGAAAATATACGATTTTCGCTGCAGCACTTTCAACGCTCGTTGGCAATCACAACTTCGACACCGCGCGCGACAATCGCTGTACGGTCGTCAGCGGAGAGGCCAGCATCGGTGACTAACATCTGGATCGCCTCTACCGGCCCCACGGTGGCCAGCGTGTGTTTGTTCATCTTGCTGCTGTCCATGACCAGGATGACCCTATCGCTGGCCTCAATCATGGCGCGCTTGACTTCGGCCTCGCTGATGTTGCGGTTACTTAGCCCTTTGCTCAGTGAGAGGCCGGTTGTCGCCAGGATCGTCAAGTTGGCATTGATCTTGCGCAAGGTGGCGACTGCCAATGGGCCGAGAAAGACCTGGTTCTCCCAGTGCAGGTCGCCGCCTGTGGCGATCAAGTGGATATTGCGTTGGGCCGCCAGCAGACGCAGATTGGGCAGCGAATTGGTGACCACAGTCAGGTGGTTGGGCTGATGCTTCTGCTGCTCCTGGTGGTGGTTCTGTTGATAGCGGAGCAACAACTGGTGGGCGACTTGGAGTACCGTGGTGCCGCCGTCCAGAATGACTACATCGCCCTCCTGAATATAAGAAGCGGCGACCTTTCCAATCTGGCGTTTGGCCGCCATCTGCTCCTGCGCCCGCAACGGATAGGGCCACTCCATCTCGCCCCGTTCGGGCGCAATGCTGGCCCCGCCGAAATGACGTGTCACCAGATCCAGTTGCTGCAATTCAGCCAGATCGCGCCGAATCGTCATCTCGGAGACACTGAGCTTCTGACTCAAGCTGTCTACCGATTGATAACTGTTCAGGCGCAACAATTCCAAAATTTGCCGGTGGCGTTCCTCGTGTTTCACAACAATCATCCTGCCTATGGAGGGTCGAAGATTGCACCTACGAATCGGTTGAAATCGCACCCGGCCATTCGCTCAATGTGGCCAGGTCGTCGAAGATCGGCTCTGCCTGCGCCAGCAGCCGCGCATAGAAGGCCGTATATTCGCCATAAAACGCATGGGCAGCCGGGTTGGGCTGAAAGCGTGCGCTGCGTTTGCTCAGGTGTTCGGCGGTTGCGGCCAAATCAGCATAGATGCCAACAGCATAACCGGCAATGATCGCCGCGCCCAGCGCCGATAAATCCTCGCGATCGAGGGCCACATAAGGCAAACCCATGACATCCGCCTTGATCTGATTCCACACCTGGCTGCGCGCACCACCGCTGTAGACGACGATCTCCGTGACCGCGGCAGAAGGGTGCGCCGTCAGCAACGAGCGAAAAGCCAGGGTCTGGTCGTAGGCAATGGACTCCAGGATGGCGCGATAGAAATGTTCACGTTTGTGCGCCCAGGTGAAACCCACCCACGCCCCACGATAGTTGGTGTTGGTGGGACAGGCGCGCCCGCCCAAATGCGGGATGAAAAAGAGACGATCCGCACCAGGCGGCACCAAGTTTACCTTGGCGTCCAGTATATCATAGACCGTGGCTTTTTCTCCCTGTTGCCCGGCTTCGCTTGCATCGGCATGGGCAAAGGTTTCCTGAAACCAGTGGTGCGTCAGCCCGCCGCCGATGATCAGCGAGATCGGGTTCCACAGCCCAGGAATGGCCGACGGGATGATTTCAGCCAACTTATAGGTGAGGTCGGGGCGAAACTCGTCCGTGCAGAGCGCGATGATGGGGAAGGTGCCGGCAGCATCCCCGGCGCGATTGGGCTGCGTGATGCCAGCACCCACAAAGGCCGCGGACTGGTCACCAGCGCCGGCGACAATTGGGGTGCCCGCCAGCAGACCAGTGGCTGCGGCCGCGGCTGGGCTGATGCGCCCAACAATGTCGGCCGGTTTTACGATGCGCGGCAATTTCTGCGCCGACACCCCCAGCGCCTCACACAGGAGAGGCGACCAGGCGTAGTGCTGGGTGTCGCTTAGCCCACTGGCCCACAGGTACGTATAGTCAATGACCGACTCAGCGGCGTTGAGACCGGCCAACTTGCCGATCATATAGCCGGTAATCGTCACAAACTTGGCCGTTTGCCGGTAAACAGTGGGAAACTCATCCCGAATCCACATCATCTTGGGGCCAATCGTCGGCTGCCCGCAGCCAGTCTGCGCCCGGATCAGGTCGTGGTGCTGCGCCATGACCCGGTTCAACTGGGGGGCAAAGCGCATGTCCAGCGTAGTGGTGTAGGGCGTCGTCGCCTCACCGGCGGCGTCAATGCCCATGACGCCGCTGATCATGCCATCGAGACAGATGGCGGCCACCTGCGCAGCGGCCACAGCGGTTTTGTCCAGCACTTCGCGGATGGTGGCGAGGGTGGCCTGCAGCAGTTGCGCGCCATCATATTCGGCCACGCCGGGACGCGGTTGCTGCGGATGGGTGTCGCGCCGGGCCTCGCCGCGCGTCTGGCCTGCCGTATCAAAGAGAAAGGCTTTGGTAAAACTGGAGCCGACATCAATGCCGATCAAATAGCTTTCTGCCATCTCGTTGCCTCCGATCGTCTCCGATTAGCTCTCTTGGTGAATAATCTGGCGGAAGCGCACCAACTCAGCGGCTGGGTCACTCGCTTCGTAGATGTTACGGCCAAAGACCAGACCGGCCGCGCCTGCCTCGATGGCGCTGCGTACTCGTTGATAGGCGACCTCCGGGTCGGCTTGCTTGGGGCCGCCCGCCACCAGCAGGGGAACCGGGCAGCTTGCCACCACCTCTGCCAACCCCGCTGTTGTGCCGGGGTGGACGCACTTGACGATGTCGGCGCCGATCTCGGCGGCGATGCGGCAATAGAGAGCCAACAGGGCGGCGTTGGCATCATCTTCGGGGTGGGTGCGCTCACGCGCCGTGCGCGGCTCCACCATCAGCGCCACGCCCCAGCGTTCGCAGGCGCGCGCCACCTGTGCGTTGCGCTCGATCTCCAGTTTCTCGCGCAGCGGGTCGTCATAGCCAATGTAAAGATAGGTCATCACGCCGTCCGCACCGGCAGCCACCACCTCTTCGATGGTAGCAAGCGCCGCCGTGGCCCCCTGCTGGTAAGGCAAGAGGGTACGGTTGAAGCTCTGATAATCCAGATGGATCAAGAGCGCTGGGCGTTGCCGGCCGATAAAGGCATCCTCCAGATGGGTGAGTAGACCAGGCGTCACCAGGAGGCCATCGGCGGCGGCTATGCTCTGGGTGAAGTGGCGCATATCGGCCAGGGTACGCATGCCGGGTTGCGGCCCCATGAGCACGCCGTGTGAATAAGCGACGATCAATGACTTGCCGCTCTGCTGGTCAAAGAGCCGACCCAGCCTGATCTTTTTGCCGGTGCGTGCGTCCATGCTTACCTCCCAGGTGGTTGGAATGGATCGAACCCCAATTTGCCAGGATTCATAATGTTGTTTGGATCAAGCGCCGCTTTGACGCGCGCCAGGGGTAGCGCCGCTGTGCCCAGGTCCTCACGCAGATAGGGGAGCCGGGCCAGGCCAACCCCGTGGTGGTGGGAGATGACTGCACCCTCTTGCAGGGCGGTGTGCATGGCGACCTCCCAGATCTGATGCAGACGCGCTTCGGCAGCGGCGGCGTCCTCGGCCTCGCCGATCAGAATCATATAGAGCGATGTGCCCTGTGGGTAGGCGTGGGAAAAGTGTCCCCAGACATGGGTGGCCAGCGGTGCCAAGGCCGTTTTGAGTGAGCGGTAGGTGGCGAAGATGCTACCCCAAAAGTGCGCCACTTCGATGGTCTCGGCGACGCCGCCCGGTTGCGCCAACACCCGTTCAATCGCCGAAAAGTCAAAGCGCCGCGCCATCCACGCCGCAACCGGGGCCGCGCCCAAGGATTCGCCGCCAGCCTCCTGGCAGAAAGTTATACTGGTCGCATACTCGGCCTGCGCCACAGCTTGTATGCCGGTAAAGCCCAGAAAGAGCACACAGCGGGCAAAAGTCGGCTCTTGCATGGCGTGGGACGCTTCGTCCTCATCATAAAAACGCACCAGAAAGGGGCGCAGATCGGCCTGCATGATGCGGCGCATGGCCGTCAACCCTGACTCGATGTCGGGAAAGACCACGGCTTCCAGACGCTGATAAGAGGCCAGGGGGAAAATCTTCAAAGTGACCGCGGTGACGACCCCCAGTGTACCTTCGGCACCGATAAAGAGATGGCGTACTTCGGGGCCAATGGCAGCGCGCGGTGTCAACTTGGTTTGGACGATCTCGCCGGTGGGCAAGACCACTGTCAACGCCACGACCAGATCTTCAATGCCGCCCCAGCGGGACGAGAATTGCCCCGTGGCCCGCGTGGCGACCCAACCGCCAACGGTGGAACGGTTGAGCGATTGGGGTGAATGGTTGAGGGTGTAGCCGTGGCTGTTGAGTTCCTGCTCCAGTTCATGCCCCATCTTGCCGGCCTGCACCGTCACCAGGAGATTCAGTTCATCCAACGCCAGCACCTGGTCTAGCGCCCGCATATCGAGGCTGATCCCCCCGCTGAGGGGCAACGGTGCTCCCGTGACTGCAGAGCCGGCACCCCACGGCGTCACCGGCACACCGCGCTGGTTCGCCCAGACCAACAGACGACTGATCGCATCCAGAGTAGTCGGGCGCACAACGGCGTCCGGGCGATAGGGCTGCTTGTCTTGTTGCCGCCACTTGGCCGCCACCGGCCACCAATCAAAGCTGTGGTTGTACAGCGCCGCGTCATCGGTGAACACGCACGCCGGCTCCAGCAGTACACGCAGATCAGCAATCCAATCCCCAGTCGTCATTCTGTCTCCTTTCCCACTGTGCCAGCTTACTGCAAATCGAGCAAAATTGACAAACCGTCAGTTTTGAATATCCCAGCTTTTCTCAGGGTTGTACTCAATTCGGTGTGTTCTATTTCAAACATAATACAAAGATAAATGCAAAAAGTCAAACAATTGGCTTGACAATACCAAATTTTTGCAGTATGATGTGTGCATTCTGTGTTTGACGTAAAACATATACTTATAGTCTACCTAGCACGGCCCTATCTCACCCAAGCATCTTAACTACAGGAGGAAGAGCATGTCTGCCATGGAGTCACGAAGGATCACCAGACGAACATTTTTGCGTCTTAGTTTAGCGGGGACAGGGACGCTTGCCCTGGCCGCCTGCGTTCCAGCCGCGCCACCCGCCGCCGCGCCGGCGGGGGAAGCCGCGGCCCAGCCCGCAAGCGAAGCCGCGGCCCAACCTGCTGCCGCCAAGACAGAAGTTCATTGCTGGCTGCGTGGGTACACGCCGACAGAGTGGACCAGCCGCTCGGCGGAGCATCCCCAAGTGGTCAATGCTGCGCGTATTCTGGCCCAACGGTTTGAGGAGGCCAATCCAACGATCCAGATCGTCTTCGAGGAAGGTCCGGGCGGTGAAGATTACTTTGCCTGGCTCACCGCGGCTGCAACTGCCGGCACGGCACCGGATCTGGTGGGGAGTACCCACAACTTTGCGGTGCAAAATGGCTGGGCTATGCCCTTGGACGACTTCTTGGATCTGCCCAATCCCTATGCACCCCAATATGGCGCATGGCGCGACATCTTTTACCCCACCTTTATGACATCGTTGATTCAGCCCGACGGGCATGTGTATACGGCGCCCCTGGATAATATCTGGCCCAATGTGGAAGTCGGTTTGGCCTACAACAAGGAGACCCTCGAACGTCTGGGCGCAAAACCACCGGCAACCTGGCGGGATCAGATGGATCTGGCCAAGGCGTTAAAGGAATCGGGCGACGGCTTTGCACCCTGGCAAGCAGAGGCCGCCAGCGGCAACCTTTGGCCCCTGGCCTTGCAGATACTGCCCTCCATGATGCAGTCCATTCTGCCAGAGATGGATCTTAATAAAGATAAATTTATCGGGATCGAGGAAGCCTTGCCCGCGTACAAGAGCGGTCTGATTGGGCCTAATACGCCGATCTATCGGCGTGCGTTTGCCGAGATGCACGAGTTGGCCTCCTACTGGATCGATGGCTTTAACACAACCGATATTGACTTGCTGTGGCGCGAGGGCAGAATCGGCCTGCGCTACTCCGGCTCGTGGGAATGGTCGCAAATGGCCAATGACCCCAATATCACTTTTGAGCGCGGCTTTCTGCCACCACCGCTCCCCAACAGCAACGATATACCCGCCACCCCCAGCCAGCCCGGGGCGTTTGACCCGCCAAAAACAACCGCGGGGGATGGCAGCGTGCCCGGCGAACTCCTCACCGCAATCCAAGGGTCAGAATGGGTGATCATGGCGGCTTCGGTGGAGAAACGGAACAACCGCGATGAAGCTATCAACTGGTGGCAATTCCTCACCACTCCGGAGAATAACGCCTTCTTGGTCAATGAAAACCAGGCACGCATTTCCTCGGCGGTGGACGCACCGCTTGGTTCGATCTGGCAAGAGATCGCCCAGTTCAAGTTGCCGCTGTATGACTATGCCGTGGCCTGGTGGGGCCAGGGCTGGTATTGGGACAATGACAACTTTAACAAATGGCGGCCGATTTTTGTCGAGTGGATGACCGGCCAGATCGACGAAGCGACCTTCTTCAAGCGGCAGGAAGAGGAATTTGCTGCCGGTGCCGCGCGCTACGAGGCTGTCCTGAAAGAGCAAACGAAAACGAAATAGACGCTTGACCGCCACCGTGTAGTGCGCATGTTCATTTGTGAACAGAATCAGCATATGCGCATGCCTACTACACGGTGGTTTACTGATCATCACGCATAGTTTTGTGAGACAGAGAAGGACATTCGCACCCTATGACAAGCAGCGGGCGACTATGGGTACTGGCTGTGCTCGGCATCCTGATCGCAGTGGTGGGCGTCGATTGGCTGCAAGCACAGGCACGTCTCGATACTATCTCCATTGAGGGGCAACTCGATCCGCCGCAGGTCATTGCCAATGGCAAGGATGCAATTGTCCTGACTGTACGTGTCACGGAGAAAGGTCAACCGCGCGTCAATACGTTGTTGCAGGCTTGGGTGGAGAGCGGCGGTGGCTATTTTGTCCCACAGTGGACCTATACGGACGCGGCGGGGCAAGCGCAATTTTCCTATACCCCCAACGCGGCCGGCCCCTACGATTTGCTGGAGCCTACAGTGATCCATCTGATCGACATCAACGTTGCCCGTTTGTTTGAAGTGGACAAACACTATCTGGTCGAGGTGCCGGTGCAGGCACCCCTGACCACCGACACGAAATAGCTTTGAGGAAGGTCGGCATGGCAACTGTTCCGAGAACCGAGCAAGCAGCGGCCCAGTCCGGGGTGCTTCCCAAAACTCCCCGCCCACCGCTGGGCAAGGCGCGCGTCAGCGCCTGGCGGAGCGTCCGTAAATCCTGGCAGGCCTATGCTCTGCTCTCCCCGATCTTTGTCCTGTTGATTGTCTTTGTGTACTACCCACCCATCCTCGGTTTGGTGCGCGCCTTCTACCGTTGGCGACCCGGCATCCCTGCTACCTTTATAGGGCTGGAGAACTTTACCAGCTATTTTAGCTATGCCGTGACCCCACAAGAACTGCTCAACATCACGAAGCTGATGTTTTTTGGCCTTTTTGTCGGCGTCGTTGTGCCTTTTGTCATGGCCGAACTGATCTTTTTTGTGCATTCGCAGGCTACGAAGGAATTTTATCGCCTGCTGGTCATTATCCCCATGCTGGTGCCAGGCATTGTGACCATCCTGCTCTGGCAAAAGATGTATGACCCCAACCTGGGACCCATCAATGACCTGCTGCGTGGGTTGGGTCTTGGCTGGTTGGCACGCAACTGGCTTGGCGAGCCGGCAACGGCCCTCTACGCTATTATGTTTGTGGGCTTTCCCTGGGTGTGGGGCGTGGGCACGCTGATCTACCTGGGCGGGTTGGGGCAGATATCGTCGTCGGTGTATGAGGCCGCGGCGCTGGATGGCTGTACGGGGATAGGACGTGTATTCCGTATCGACCTGCCGCTGGTATTGGGTCAGGTGCGTCTCCTGGCAATCCTGGCGGTGATCGGCGCGATTACCTCTTTTCAAGATGTTCTCGTGCTGACGAATGGCGGGCCTGGCTTTGCGACCATGGTGCCGGGGCTATCGATGTATCACTCGGCCTTTCGCGGCCAGCAGTTTGGCTACTCGTCGGCCATCGGCCTGATGCTCTTCATCGTCGCCATGAGTGGGACGCTCCTGATCAACCGCAGCATTCGCCCTACGAATGAAGAGGTCACACGCTAAAATGAAGCAAACAATAACCCCGCGCCGTCCGTGGCGTCTTGCACAGGTAGGGTTGCATCTTACCATTCTGATCCTCCTGCTCCTCTCGCTGATCCCGACCTATCTGATGCTTCTGCTTTCGTTCAAAAACGGTTTGCAATACCGCTGGGAGCGCTGGAGCATCAGCCTGCCCTTACGCGGCAGCAACTACGGCGCCTCCTGGCAAGTGATCGACGCTTTTATGTGGAACACGCTGTTGGTGGCGGTGGTGGGATTGGCGGGCGTACTTTTGCTCTCGTTGATCGGCGGCTATGTCTTTGCCCGCATGCGTTTCCCTTTGCGTGAACCATTTTACTATGCGATTATCTCCCTGTTGATGGTGCCGTGGGTGCTTTCGTTTATCCCAGCCTATATGCTCTACAATGACCTGGGGCTGCTCAACACCCGTTGGGCGCTGATTATTCCCAATCTTGCCGGCGGGCCGATCTTTGGCATCTTTTTGATGCGCACCTTTATCACCGGCATTCCTGAAGAACTCTTTGAATCCGCACGCTGTGATGGTGCCGGCGTCTGGTCGCTGATCCGGCATATTGCCTTGCCGCTGAGTTTGCCCGGATTGGCAACCCTGGCCGTGCTGAACTTCATCGGGTCGTGGAACTCCTTTCTGTGGCCGTTGGTGACAATTAGCGACACCAGCCTCCAGGTGATTTCGGTGGGTCTCTTTAAATTGTCGCGTACTACCAATGATGGGGTGGATTTCGGTGCCGGGGGGCCACTCTATGCCGGCTATGTCCTCGCCTCCATCCCGCTCGTGATCTTGTTCTTTGCCTTGGGCAAGTTCTATGTCGAAGGGCTTGTAGAATCGGGAATTAAGGTATGATGGACTATCGCAAAGCCTACAGCCACCTGCGTGGTTTCAATTACACACCCAGCACTGCGGCCCATGACATTGCCTTTTGGCGCGACTATGACGAAGCGCTGGTCGAGCGTGAACTGACCTATGCCCAACGCCTGGGGCTAAACAGTGCCCGCCCCTTTCTGGCTTATGTGGTCTATGAACGCGAGCCAGCGGCATTTCTGGCCCACCTGCGTCACTTTGTGCGCGCTGCCCACGCGCGCGGCATCAGCGTCATGCCCGTCATCTGGGATTCCTGTTTTGATGAGACCGAGCCGACCTACGAAGCGACCGAAAATAAGTGGATTCCCAATCCGGGGGTGCAGCGGCTTGGCCCTGATTTCTGGCCGGCCGGGGAAGCCTATTGTCGCGCTCTGGTAGAGACCCTGGGCAACGAGCCAGGCTTGTTGATGTGGGATGTGATGAACGAACCCACTATCACCTCGTGGATCAAAGAGGGCGCACCGCAACGGGAAGAGCGCATCCAGACCATCTGGACCTTTGCCCGCCACTTCTGTGGGGTGATGAAGCAACTGGATCCTCACCATCCGGTCACGGTGGGTGTGGCCTATGCCAAAGAATTGGCTGAAATTGGGGCGCATGTCGATGTTCTCTCCTTTCACGATTACCGGGCCACCCGCAGCGCCATACGCGCCCACATCGACGAAGCACTTGGCTTTGCCCACCAATACCAGAAACCGATCTTTGTCTCCGAAATTGCCTGCCTGGCGCGCGCCAATCCCTATGATGTTTCGTTGGAAGTCTTCCAGCAAAGCGGGATGGGCTGGTATCTGTGGGAGTTGATGATCGGCGTGAGCCGCTGGCGCGACATTCACGGCGTTGTCTACCCCGACGGCACCGTGCGCGACCCCAGCATTGTGGCGGCCATTCAGGGTTTCTTCCGCAAACGCAGCGGCGAGATCGCCCCACCCAATGTGGACAAAGAGGGCGCGGCCACCCGCGTCCTGGCCCAAGCCCAAAGCTGGCTGGGGGGCGGTGCCACCGACTACGCCGAAGGTCTGCGCCTCATAGAAACCACGGCCAATCTGCTGGAAACCGGTGAATTGGTGCCCATGGCCGAGCCGCCCAGCGTCAAAGTTTTGGCCCTGGGCGCGGAGAACAGTGCTAATCGCGCTGAACTGTGCAAGCTGTTGGTGCTGTGGAGCGAAATTCTGCAACGACATAGCCAATCACAACAAGCATAAAAGACGAGGGAGCGTGTACCCATGATCTTCAAACCAGCCATCGTCGCCCGCATGTGGGATACCTGGCTCTACTACCATGAAGGCAAACACTATCTTGTCTACCTGCACAACTCGCGTGCCGATGTGCGCTGGGATGGCATGAGTGTGGCCGTGTCGGAGGATGGCGTGCATTTTGTCGATCAGGGCCCGATCCTCCACAAAGCGCCCGACGCGGTTTGGCTGGGCACGGGGATGGTCTGGCGCGTTGGCGAGCATTTTATGCTCAACTTCTCGGAAGAGCGAAATGGCGACCAGTCGATCTCCTTTGCCGAATCCGACGATCTGCTCCATTGGCGTCGTCTGCCCGATGATGACTATCTCTCGCTGGCTGACCCGCGCTGGTATGCAGGGACAACGCGCTTTGGCAGCCAGCGCTGGGATTGCATCTGGGTATTGCCACGCGCCGACGGTCCCGGCTATATTGGCTTTTTGACCGCGGTCGCCAAAGAAGGCCCACCCGGTCTCTGTGGCACCGCCGGTTGCGTCGTCTCGGACGATGGCCGTCATTTTCGCGCCGCGCCGCCCGTGATCGAAACCGGGCTGTGGGGCGATCATGTGGAGGTGGGCGCAGTCGAGCCAATCGGCGACCGTTATTACATGCTCTTGGGCGTGGGGTCGATGCCGCTGGGCACCCGCCACCTCTCCCGGCTGCCCGCTGGTGAAGGGGGCATGTTTGTTCTCACCGCCGATCTGCAAACTGGCCCCTACCGGCTGGAGCCGCGCCAACCGCTCTTGCTGGGCAGCAGCCCCAACCTGCACACCTATTTTGCCCGCTTCTACCGCTGTGGCGATACGCTACTGCTCAACCACCACACTGTGCCGCGCACATGGGATGTGAACAGCCCGCGCGATATCTATTTTGCCCCACTCAAAGTGGTGCAGTGCGACGCCGACGGCGTCCTCTCCTTGCATTGGTGGCCGGGCAATGCGGCGCTCAAAGGCCCCACCCAGCCGGTGGCGCTGGAACACTCTCAACTGCACCGGCTCTTGCCCGAAGATTGCAAATTGCAGGCCGAAACGCTCCAGTTGCAGGCCGCTGCTGGTGGCGTGGCGATCTTGCCGATTAAATACAACGCAGCGCGCGGGGTGATCCTGGAAGCGGATATCACCCTGACTGCCGCCGATGGCCTGCGCTGTGGCGCGGGGTTGTTTATTGAGGGTGAGACAGCCAATCGTGGCACGATCTTGCTCGGTCAAGATGATGGCCGTTTGCAGGTCGGCCCCTACGACGGCTACGCCTTCCGCCCTGAAGACGGCAAGCCGCTGCCCTTTGCGCCCAACCAGCCAAGCCGCTGGCGGTTGCTGCTGCGCACAGGCCACGTCGAGTTGTATGTGAACGACGAACTCATTCAATGTTACACCCTCGCCCACGCGCCGGGTGGCCGCGTGGGCT
>CAMDQF010000434.1 GCA_945905745.1 Litorilinea aerophila | reverse complement strand
CCGGCCCTCATTTTGTCTACAAAGTGAATAATGAGCAGTGACCAGTCATGCAAACGAGACGACTGTTCACTGGCCACTGGTTGACAGCGCAATTGGAAGCCGGTATACTGGCAACTACCGCTTGATGGTGCATATATGGCAAGAACGCTTGTTCTTGGCAAAGCAGCGTAGCATAGAACGTTTGCCAATCATGGTGACAAAAGTTTGCCAGATTTTTGCTCTAGCCACGGATGTTATGCGGACGATTTTTGTGACAATAGGCGGAAGCCGCTACTATCCATATAGACAGACGCTATAGAACATCCTTCGTACACTAGGCGGGCGGGTAGATAGACGGACGCCGTATAGTAATAGTTAGCCGCCTTCCAGTCACACTGTGAAGTTGGAGGGCCACCCATATGAATAAGCCGAGATGAAGGAGGAATGAAATGGAGACCTATTCCAAGTCATGGTCAGCAATAACAGTTCTGGCTTTTGCAGCACTGACAGTAATCGTCCTGATTTCCGGGGTCGCTCGCGCCGCCGGGCCGTGGTATGTGGCCCCGACCGGGAACGACTCCAACTCCTGCCTGAGCGCCGGTAGCCCATGCGCCACCATCAACGGGGCGATTGATAAGGCCAGTTCCGGGGACACGATCAAAGTGGTCATCGGGACTTACACGAGCACGGTCAGTAATGAAGTAGTGCTAATCAACAAAAATATCACCCTCTCCGGTGGATGGGACGCAGCCTTCACTACGCAGAATGGCATGTCTACAATTGACGGAGAAGGGGCGCGGCGGGGTATAACCGTGAATAATGGTTCAACGGCTGCGGTTGAACGCTTCACGGTGCAAATGGCTGGCGGCGATGGACAGGGAATTCAGAACGATGGTACACTGACATTGACCAACTCTCTGATTCAAAAGAACGTCAGAGGCGTTACGAACGGAGGCAACCTGGTCATTAATAACAGCGCTCTCATCAACAACGGCGGTCTTGAAACGTGTGGAGGTGGCTTATTCACTTACTCAGGTTCGGTCACCCTCAATAATAGTACCGTCAGCGGCAATTCTACGAGTGGCATATATTGCGCCCCAATTGCTGGTATCGCTAATTCTGGCGGAACGGTGGCTCTGAATAATGTCATCGTAACCAATAACATCAACGGTAGCTTGTGGAGTTATCCGGCCGACTCATTTACTATACGAAACACTTTAATCGCCGGAAATCTTAACGACTACAGCCCGCAAGACTGTGCCGAATCCGAGCGGGTCCAGTCCCTTGGCTACAACCTCATTGGGGCAGCAGTTTGCAATATCACGAGCGCTGCGGGGGATCAAATCGGTACGACCAGTGCGCCTATTGACCCCCACTTGGAGCCACTCACCGGATCACCCGGCTATCACCCCTTGCTCATTGGTAGCCCGGCTATCAACGCTGGGAACCCAGGCGGGTGCATAGGTAGCACCGGCCTCTTGACCACCGACCAACGCGGCGCACCCCGTGCTGGAATATGCGATATTGGAGCCTATGAGTATATGGTCCCTGGTCCGGCGGCCAGCATTTACACCAGCGGCGGCACGCCCCAACGCACGCCGCCATACAGCACCTTCGGGACATCTCTTCAGGCCGTAGTACTGGACAGCATCGTCACCCCAGTGAGCAACACTATCGTAGCCTTCTCCGCCCCGTCAAGCGGACCGAGCGGGACGTTCATCGGAAGCGGCACTTTCACTACGACTGCCATGAGTGACGCCAACGGCTTTGCCGCCTCGCCAACGTTCACCGCCAACGGTTTAGCTGGCAGTTACATCGTTAGTGCTACTGTGAGCGGCGTCATCACCCCAGCCGCCTTCTCACTCAGCAACTTCGGCTGGTATGTAGCCACCACCGGGAATGACGCCAACGATTGCCAGACGCCCGCCACTCCCTGCGCCACGATAGATGGCCCATTAAGTAAGTCAGGCTTCCTGGCTGACGATACGATCTTGATCGCTGGCGGCACATACACGGGCACAGGCAGTCAGGTTGTGTTTCTGAATAAAGACGTGCGGCTGATCGGTGCCTGGAACAGCGCCTTTGATCAACAAATCAGCACGACGATCGTGGATGGCGAGCATACGCGTAAAGGCTTCTTCGTGGAGAAAGGGGCCACCGTCACCATTGACAAGTTCGTAGTACAAAACGGTTCAGCCACTGGAGGAGGCGGCACTGATTTAACCGGTGGCGGAATTTACAATGGGGGCACTCTGACCGTGAACGACAGCCTGATCTTTGGCAACGCTGGAATGTATGGCGGTGGGATTGCCAACGGTGCTGGCTCCACTGAATACATGGGCGCCGCCCTTAACCTGAATAACACAACCGTCAGTGGCAACGTTGCCACTGACGGCGGTGGATTGTACAATGTAGGGAACCTGACTGTACACAATAGCACGATCAGCGATAATACCGCGACTTTTGGTGGTGGCGGCGGCATCTACAACAGCGGTGAATTTAACCCATTGCTCCCTCCTGTCATCCTGACACTAAATAATACGCTTGTGTCTGGGAATACTGCTACCGGAACGGGACCAGATTGCACCGGTGCGGCAATCATTAGTTTGGGTTATAACCTCATCGGAAATACTTCCGGTTGCACATTTGCTGCCTCGACGGGTGATCTGCTCAATGTTAATCCACGATTATTCCCTCTGATTGGGTCGCTGGGAGTACATCCCTTGCTGCCGGGCAGCCCCGCTATTGATGCTGGCAACTCGGCTGGCTGTACCGACCACCTGGGTCATCCGCTCTTGGCTGATCAGCGCGGTGTGGCGCGTGTCGGGCGCTGCGATATTGGCGCATATGAGTATGATCCGAACAATGATCCTTTGACTTACATATTCCTACCGCTCATCCTGAAATGAGCAGTCTTTACATCAATCGCGGCGGCTAAGGATTGGCGATTAAATAGCTTGATGAACTTCAGAACAAATTCACTCAAAACGTTCACACAGTTTACCAACCTATTTGATCGCCGTTCCTAACACGGGTTGCACCTGACGCCCACACGCGCGCCGTTTAACAGCGTTCTGGTTGTTCAAGCGTTCTGAAGTAGACCACGCGCCTTGTGTTCGGGGAGCGTGTGGGCGCAGGTGAACCCCACCGTTGGGGCGGGAATCCGCCAGCCGATTCATCAGTGCTACAAAAAGGGCCGGTCATCCCGTGGGATGACCGGCCCTTTTTTGTCGTCTTGGACAGGAACTATTCACCCGCTCGTGCAGGACGATAGCCCAGATTGGCCTCGGCTGTGCGGGGATCGATCTGGCGGCGGGGCGGTTGGCTGTTATGACCCGTAGGCGATCCACTCTGGGGTGTGCCGCACGCTACGCAGATGTCCCATTCCTGGCGCACGAGTGTGTTGCAGTTGGGACAGGCATACTGCTGCTGGGTGTGGCAGTTGGGGCAGAAGACCCACTCGTGCTTGACCGGCACGCCGCAGTTGTGACAGGTGACGGTCTCTTCCAGTTCCCGCAGGATAGCCTCTTCCTCCAGCGCCCGGTCATAGACATCGGCCAGGGTATCTTTGGGGCGAATCATCATATAAAGGATCAGCCCGACCAGAGGGAAGATGAGGGAGAGCAGACAGGCCAGACCGATCGCCAGCCAGTCTCGTGTCCGGGAACGGATATCATTGAAGGTCCAGATGCCCATGGCGATCCAAAAGGCAAAGAGAAAAGCGCCGAGCAGCGCGACAGCAATACCCAGCACAGTTGCGATTGAATTGACCAGATCAGTTGACATGAAAGCTCTCCAGAAAAGATAGACTTTGGCAATTATAGCCCAGCCCGATAGGATGACCAAACAGACCGGGCAATTGCTGGGGTTACACCCGAATGAAACCGCTTACAACAACGCACAGAAGTTTTTGCAACTATTGGTCAAATCCTGTATAGTGGCTCTATCTCCGAACAAAGTGCGTCCTGTATTCAGGGTGCAGGGCTAAGCAAATTAGATATACCGCTGGTTTTTTACCACGAGTTTGGCCCCTATCTGCGTCCCCCCGCGGTTGGGTTGGCATTGGGTGAAGCGCCCACCCCAATTGAAACTGCGCATAGTTCCGTTGGAGAATTTTGTTACGATACACGGAGAAGATAGCCATGGCTCTGATACAAAATGAGCAGTCTATCCAGCCAGTACAG
>CAMDQF010000433.1 GCA_945905745.1 Litorilinea aerophila | reverse complement strand
ACGTAGCGTTCCAGACGTGGGCCGCGCACAGTAAATTCGCGGGGGCTTGCGGCTTGTGCAGGCGTTATGAGAATTGGCACATCACCAAATCGCCGCGCGATCCTCTGCTGCAAAGCTGTGCGGTCGCTGTCCTGATCGAGGACTTCGCCATTATGAACAGCCACAAAGTCTGCGCCGTATTGTCGCCGCGTCCTATCAGGCAATGCACGCCAGGCGCGCGCTTCCCGTCGAATCTTCTCCCACCGCTCGGCCACTGACGCTGTCAAATCTTCAACGTCATTGACATTGGCGATCGCTGGCGTCTGCAAGAACAAGTCGAGAGCATCCTGCAGTAACAGTTCGACCGATTGGCGACGTTCCGTGGCTGTTCGCTCCAATACCGTGTATACTTGTTCGCTTAGCACCATCTGTAAAGTTGGCATTTGTGTTTCTCCATTTTTTCTTACGCTATCGGGCCTGGGCAAATTGTAGCGCTGATGAGTCGTAGGGTCAAGTCAAGTGAATCGAATCTGGGTGGAGCCACTGCACCCGCCCGCTACAGTCTGGACGACGGCGTGGCCGCGCTGAAATACGCGGGGCGGCGAGGGGTGTTGAAGGTGTTGATTGGGGTGTACGATACAATTCTTACGGCAGTATTGAAGAACAAGAAAGGATGCCAGACAAGTCGTGTCCTATTTACTATTGGCTGCCCCACGAGATTTGCAGTTCTGGATTGCCATAACAGGCATACGCAAGCCAGGTGGGATTACCGGGTTGGATGGTTCGGATACGCTGTCGAGCGTGGAAGAGTGCCTGTCCCAGTGCAATGCCGTTCCCCAGTTGTTCGTAGAGTGACTGACTGAAATCGGCTGCGAGTCGATCAGAGATTTCCCATTGACGGCCAATAAAGACGGTGACGCCCAAATCTTTCATGAACCGTTTTGCCCACCCTTCAGGGCCGATCAGGTCAATACCCAGCCTGCCGCCGTGACAGGCATTGAGAAACACAAATGGCTTTTCGGCAATGACACTCGATGCCCGCAGTTGGTTTAAGTCCTGTAGGATGACCTCGCCATCTTCGAGATGAATCGGAGAGAGAGGAATGTCCTCTGCTTGAAATCGTCCGTGGGTCGCAATGTGGATCAGTTGAGAGTTGCCGGCATGGCACAGATCCAGGAACCCGCGAGTTGTTGAAATGGGGGACGCCAGGACGAAGCGATTTTGGGCGAGATTAGCCAAAATCTGTTGCTCCTGCTTAACCATCGTTAAATTCAGTCCGGGCATTACGATGTGTCCGCTGCGTATGGTCAAATTAGCGGAAGGGGTGGTGCCGGGAAGATGGCGCAGCACTGCGAACTCTGCGGCCAGGAAATCGCTGTCCTGCCACTGACCTTTTGTTGGACGCACCAATTCCCAGGGAATCCAGGGTTCGTCGCTGGTAATGATCAGACTCGCAACCTGGTCAGTGTGTTGAAATAGTTCTTGTCGCCGCTGCAGGAGCACCCAGTATTCCTGCTTCAACGGCTCTGGAAAAAGCAAATTATAGAGGTCAATGCCCATATTTTCGACATCGCGCAACGCTTGTTGAGACTCTTTGTCTTCCACGCGCTGAAAGAATTTGGAGACATGCATATTCAACCGGGGGATGAGGCGTTCAAGCTTTGCGCGCAGCTCGGTCATTTGCTCCAGTTGGATGGACCCCATCGGCTGATGGCGATAGGGAAAACGCCCGTTGGGGGAATGGAGGGAAAACGTGAGCGTGCGACTGTCAGTTCGGCGGATGCGCAATTCCAAATCACCCGAGCCAACGGACTCGACTAACACTTCGGCGTAATCCCACCGAGAACTATGGCTGGACTGTAATCCCAATAAAGGATGGGTAAAAGCCCACTCTCGCAACGTTAGAAGCTCAGTCTGCGCTAATGGAAGAGAGAGAGACAGATTATCAATCAGCATGAGAATCGGATGGTGTGCTTCTCTGCTTCTCCACAAAGCCAGTAGTTGCGGCCACACTTCTCCAACAGTATTCATTCGGGAAGCGTCAGGCAGGTGTCGTTGTAGCACGGGCGCGACTTCAGAATCACCGACTTCTGCCCCAGCGATCTCGAACAGATCGACCAACACACCCACCTGCACCGCCCGCTTCAAGGCCCGGGTACCGCCCTCATAGAAGGCAAGTACATCCAGCAGCCTGCGCAGGCCGCCGGGGATGGCGACACAGCGGTCAACGATGTTACGCACATGGACAATCGGTGTGTTGCTATGTACTACACCGGAAGCAAATTCGAGAGGCAGATCGCTGATTAATCGCTGCCTCCCTTCTGCCGTTTGCATCTGCTGACACGAGAGTAATTTTTGTGTCAAGTGTGAGCGGAGTTGCACGATTGATCATGCCTCTTTCTATTGGCTAATCTATAGCTTTTAAGAAAAAGATTTTCCGGCAATATTCTCACGATGATTTACTACTTCAGAGCAGATGCACTGAATGATATTTTACGTAATGGAAAATTTTTTTCTTGAATACTTTATAAACTCGTCCAACCATTTCACAGCCTCATTGTTCCAATGTAAACCGATTCCTAAGCGGGCATACATTGTTCTTGCGGGTAGTGCAAACCGTTCGCGAATCATTTCTTTGTTACTTTTTAATTCAACCTCAAGCATGGCGCGTCTCCATAGGGCATACGCATGAGCAGGTGCCGGATAAGCTATTCTTTCTCCCTCCGAAAGTGCGACCTCGGATCGCAATCTTGCTTGGTCCATATTCCCTAATTTACATTCCACCAATGCCAACTCACTTAATGTCCCGACAATACCATCTACATGTCCGACTTTCCGGTGTAGCTGCAACGCTCTTTCCATAGTCGTTTTAGCTTCGCTATAATGTTCAAATTTACAAAGAACCCATCCGAGGGCACTTGATGTATGTGCAATCCATTCGTCATCTTCAATGGTTTCCCATAGTAACAATGCCTGCCTTAAGTAAGAAATCGCCTCAGGATTATTTTCTTCACCCAGCAATCTACCTAAGTTACGCAAAGCCAAGGCTTCAACTTTACTATAATATTTTTCTTTTGCAATCTTCAACGAGTTTTCTATTGTTCTTCTACCTTCAATTTCTGCTGCTCCTCCCATTTTTATTTTAGTCCAAGCAATATCATGAACCATAAACCAATGTGCCTGCTCATCCTTACCGAGAAGAGAACACACCTCAACCGCTCGTTGTCCCCACAGTAAACGTTCAGATGAGTATCCTAAGATACCAAATGTACGCCCAGACGCATACAATAGCTCAATAAACAGTTCAGATTCATTGTTTAAATAACACCATTCTAGCATTGCCATAACTACTGGCTTTCTATCTTTAAGAAAAACCAGTTTCTCCTCGACTAGATGGGCCTGTAATCGATTAATACAAAACAGGGTCAATCTCTTATGAACTTGTATTAAGTAGTCATTTATAGATTCATCATTTTCTAGGGGGAATTCAACTCTTTGTAGTGATCTCACAAAGTCAATAGTTGTCTGAGGTAATTCGTATTGGCCATCTATATCCTGTTCTACTAAAAAGCTTTTGTCTAGATACCCTAATCCAAACATAGCGTCTTCTTTTGAAAGCCCACTTGTTGCTATCAGGATTTCTATACCAACTCGTTGCGAAAAAACCGACAAAGCATGAAGTATTCTCCGCGACTCATCCTTGAGGAGTCGGAAGTAGGTGTCTTTTAACAAGGTATTCAGAAAAGCCTGATATTCTTGCCTCGTCTCATCATTTAATCTTTCATTATGGGAGAACCCTTCAATCTCTGGTATAGACCCAAGTAATGCTCGTTGTCCAATCATAAACTGCATTGCTAATGGGATTCCGCTTGTTTTCTGGAAAATTTCTAGTATCTCCTCCGATTTTAATCGATGTACCAATCCATGATGCTCTGCTTCTATACGTATGAACTCAAATGCTTCAGCCTTTTGCATCGGCGTAAGGACAACAACACTTTCTTCCATTGTGTTGCGAATTCTGCTGGTAATAAGCACTTTGCAGGAGGTAGGGAGTTGTTTGAAGAAAGAGCGAATTTCATCGATATCTTTTGCTTCAGCCTGTTCCAAGCCATCCAATACCAATAAACAATTTTGCTCCGCAAGTATCCGACGAACAATTTTTATTTTCCCTTCTAAATCGGGAATTGATAAAATTTGACGTTGCTGAAGGGTTTTTCCTATCTTGTCAAGGAGCATATCGAGAGAGCTAACCTCATAATCGTTTTCAACTCTCTTGACTTGGAAAGCGTTGTTAGATGTCATAGAAATCCATATAACCGCATTGAAATATTTCCTTGCGCAGCACATTTTTGCGACTTCATAAGCAACCACGGTCTTTCCAACCCCGGAAAAACCTCCTAACATGATGATCCATGTCCGATTTATTAACAAGTGTTCAATGATTACATCAACTATGTTTCGGTTATTGGCATCATATCGAACAACATACTGAGAATACATTTGACTAGGCAAATCACAAACGATTCTTTCCCTACGATTAACCTCCGCATTATTTAACGTCATATTTAAAGTCCAAAGTTGATAAGCAAACTCTTGTATCGCCTCTCGTCTGATATTGTAAAACTGAGCACGCTCAACTCCTAGACGATGTTGTACATCTAGCTGTAAATCTCCCAACATGAAGTAACGTTCTAAGAGTACATAATGGCGACCTATATCTATAGGATCATTATCGTTTTCATAAGGACGCATAGTCTCTATGATATCCATAAGTACATCAGCTAAAATTCGCCCTACAAATATTTCATCGGATGTTCTGTCGTCTCTTAGTCTACTTTGAACTATGTCCAGCTTGCGCAAAATTGGTAGTTGTCCCAATCTCTGGTGGTTTCTTTTCCGTAAGAACCCCAAGGCTTTCTCTACTTCGTCAATGAAATGGCCGAAACGATGACCGAGGCTTTGATAAGCAAGAATCTCCAACTGCATAGCTAACTCGGCATACACCCCGCCCAGAGAACGCAGTACCTCAGCGCTGACCTGGGCGAAGGGCAGGCTATCCGGGCTGATGTGGATCCACTCTACCTGAGTTGGATCTTCCAATAGT
>CAMDQF010000432.1 GCA_945905745.1 Litorilinea aerophila | reverse complement strand
CGACAGTTTCCAGGGCCGAGGCGACTTCTTGGGTCAGCAGCGTATAGAGAAACGAAAGCAGGGCATTCATTGGATCAAGCGGCGGGCGACGGTTGCGATTCTCAAAGACAAAACTCTCCTTCTGCTGGATAATCAGTTGCCCAAAGACCCCGAAGTAGCGTTTTGCTGCATTGCCCTCCAGCCCGCGCAGGCTGTCGGTGCTGGTGGCGGTTTGGATGGTTTGGAGCATCTCCCTGAGATAGCTGGACGCTGATTGCAGTGCGGGCATATCTACCAGCAGGGAGTGATCACGCAGGGCGCGCTCAACAACGGTACGGCAATTGGCGATTTTCCCCAGCAGAAGCGATTTGGCGATGGCGGCGCTGGCCGCTTCGTCTTGGGACAGCGCGTATTGCTTCTTGCGCAGCAGTACGTTGCCTTGCTGTTTGCCCGTCACCCGGGCCAGGAAACGACCGCTTGGCCGGAGAAAACAAAGCCCCACGTTTCGTTCCACGCACGCACCCATCAGGGCTGGGCTTACCCCCGGATAGCTGAAGCAGACGATATTTTCCAGATTGTGCAGGGGCAACCGCATGGAAGTTGCCTCATCCTTCTTGATTACCACATTTTCGCCGTCCAGGGAGAGATAGGCTTCCGGCGTCGTCACGTAGAGGATGTTGCCCAGCGCTTTCATTGTCTATGCCTTTTCAATCTGCTGTCGAATGTAGGTGGAGACTGGCACAGTTTCTGCCTGTACCTGGGGCAGACAGACATCCGCCAGTGAACAGGATTTGCAGCCCTTGAATGGCCTCACCTTTGGCGTATAGCCGCGCTCGAAATAGGCGTGCATCTCCTGGGCCGCACTGCGCACCCGATCGCGCAGCCCAGCGGTCAGCTCAACCGCCACCCGCCGCCGGGTCTGGGCGTAGTAGAGATAGCCCGCCGGAATGGAGACAGCCAGCATATCTTCCAGACAGAGGGCCTGGGCGCAAAGTTGGACTTCATCGCTGCCATCGGTCTTGACTTTGCCCCGTTTGTATTCAACCGGAGCAGGGAGAAAACGTCCTGCGCGCCCGGCCAGTTGAATCCCTTCTGGCGACGTGGTGAATTCCACCACATCGCAGACGCCGGACAAGCCCAGCGAGGGAGACGAGACCGGCAGCGAACGGGTGACGATCACATCCTTGCGCTTCTCTGTGAAGAATGGATCGTCCACCCGCTCGTGCAGAATGCGCCCCTCTGCGGTCAGCGCGCTTTCCTGCCACTGGCGCTCGATGTGGATCAGCGCCCACTGCCTACGGCAGAAGATGAAATGTTGGATGCCCGAGAGGGGCAGCATTTCGTCGGGCGGGTATTCGGTGGTCATAGTGGCAGTGCCCTACTCGCCCTCAATAACTTCGCACTCTAAACCTGGCAGCGCGTTCAAAGTGATCGCATAGTCTTCGATGCTGCTCGGCATATCCATTTGCCGCTCTATAGTAAGCAGACGGTGGACTTTGGCAGATGAATATTGCCCGTTGGGGGTGTTGTGTTCCCACCAATACAACTTGTAGACTTCCATACTGCCTTCGGGTCTGGCAGATGACGCATCGTTGCGAAACAGCGTTCGCAATGCTTCTTTGATTGCTTGGGCGTCTTCATCGGAGAATCCCGTTTTCGTGGCAAGCTGCGGGTTCATACTTCCATAAAAAACATACACGCCGTGATCCACGCGGTGCTTCATACCCATTGTGTCGGACGCTCGCTTCGTGCCATCACCTTCACCGCTGACGCTTTTGGTGATTTGAATGCTTGATACCCGATCAAGCACAGGAGATTTTGAAAAAGCCGGATGAATGGAAACCGGGCCACGTATGCCTACTGACACTCCCTCGCCCTTCTTTTCGCTCCCATAAGCAAAGACTTGTCCAAACGCCCGAACATCCATCCATTTCTCACATACGGCTTTACGGAATACCTTCTCGTCCTTCCAATCACCTTTGGCGATCTCACCTTCTGCCCGTTTCCGAAGGCTTGGATAATCGTCCAATTTACTATCATCCGATTGAACAAAAATAGACTTCTGCTCTTGCATCAAGCGGTTTCTGATCTTGCGCTTGATAGCGACATCAGATATCTCGCCGTATCCATCGTAGTTGTAGCGGGGGCGGTTGCCATTTAACGGATCGCCGTTTGGGTTGGCATTCTTGACGCTAACGATCACGGCAAAGTCAATTTTGTTGGTCAAAGTAGTCATGTTCGGTTCTCCTTATTGGTTGGTTGTTTCAGAATCATCGGCTGCAGAATCATCCATATCCGCAACTTCGGCTTGGGTGCGATTGTTGTGGAGAAACTCTCGCTGGCTGTGGTAGCCCAGCAGGAATTCACCGCTTAAGCGTTTGTCGTCAAGAAAGTCTTCCGGCTTGAAAGACGCGACGACTTCATCAATCATCCATTGACGTTTTACTGACTTCCCACCGAGTCTGGCTTTGTACGGCGTCAAGGCAAGCTCCAATGTGCGCCAGGTGCTGTAGGGACGTTCGGCGAAGCGTTGCATCAATCGGGCTGCATTTGTCTCACGCTTTTCGTTGGCTTCACTCAATGCCCACCCCTCAAGACTGTCGGCCAGGGCCAACAATCTGCCATAGAGATAGTCTCTGGTGGTTCTGTCCGGGTCAAGTGCCATCGTGTAACTCTCCTTTCGGTTGTATTTATTGAACAATGCACAGGCGATGCTTAACGTCTTGTTCCATTCGTTCTCAAATTTGTCCTCTTTGTCCTTTATGCCGATTCGGTTCGATGCCCGTCTGACCGCAGATTCCACAAGATCACGCGGAATGGGCTGTCCATCAATGATGCAGGGAAGAAGGCGCTCGATGGTTGCTTTGTGTAATTTGTCATCATCACGCCCGCCTCGGTTGCCATAGGCAGCGTCGGCAATGTCATGCGGAGCAGGAGCGCCTGTGAACCAAATACGCTTCTTGTCCGCAAATCGGTAGCTGTGAAGCCAGGTGCAGGTCTCATGCCAAGAAGTCAACCTGTCCAGAAATTCTGAGTCTGTTAACTCACGGTAGAATGTAATTGACAATCGTCCTGGCGTTGCAGAATCCAGCCCCATCACAATGATGTCTGTTGTATTCCCGATTTCTTTGCCATAACCTGCAATGCTCTTTTTGAGTTTGCGTGCTACGGCCTGCGCCGTGTTTGCGGGTGCGACTTCATCGGACGGTAAGTCTTCGAAGCCAAAGAGATCAACCTCATCGTCGGTTGGTTGTGGAACTGATGTGCCAGATGTCGCCCAAGCAACAATAGCTAAATCACCTTTGCGATAGCCCTGTCTGCTGATAAGCCAAGACAAGGCAAAGTGGGCTTTGTGGGAGACGTCAAGACTTACCCTGCACGCCTGTTCTGCATTCCCGAAACGACCGCGATAGGTGAAATTTGTGGTATCGTTTGCAGAGATGAGCTTTGCGCCGTCACCCTCTCTGCGTATGAACTTTGGGTGATTGGTGGTTAGGATTGCGTCATTTCCAGTTACGAAACACATCGATTCGGCCTGCTGACCGCTCAGGTAGTACCCAATCCAACTTTCCCACAAAGACCTATCCTTCCACACCTTTGACTCAATCGTATCGTCAGATTCGACAATCCAGCGGACAAAAGCGCTATCTTGTGGTTCAACGACCGAAAAGATATCTGTTGCATTCTTCTCCCTTTCCACCTCCTTTTTATCTAAAAGTTGGCTCTGTTCCCCCACAAATAGAATCTGATGATTCACGAGGTCCTGAATGACAGTCTTTTTGTTCAGGTAGCTCAGGATTGCCCTGGCCTTGGGGTGACTGAATTCTGAACGACACCAACTCGATAAATCCGTTGTATAGTTTCGGAATGGTTCTTCGGGGTCTTTGGCAAATCCAGATGTGACAGAACCCCCATAGACAGAGAAGTCGCCAGCTAGATATTGAAGTTTGTCACAGAGGGGATGATTAACTGGTTTGCTTCCAGCTCTACCCGCGGAACCTTCTGTGCATGGGATGATTGTGGTCACATCGCTTTTGTCCGTAATCACCTTGGCCCTGCGAAAATTGCCGCTGCCGTCAATGACGATTTCGATATGTGCCTGGGTTGTACTGTGACAAATAGGGAGCAAAGGCCGCTGACCTGCTGTCTCTGAATATCCGATGCTTGCTTGACAGTTTTCATAAGTCTCATACAACTTTTGAATCCAACTCATTTCATTCTGCTCCTTCCAAGTAGCTATCCAGAAGTCCTTCTTCCTCCAGACCGATTGACTCCGGTAGTGATGCTTTCATGTTTCGGATGACTCTTCTCACAATGGCACTTTCGTCATCAGGGCGGACAAAGCTGACGACACCTTCAGCCATTGTGGGACGCCAAAATCGAGCCTGTAGTATATCCGTCCCCAATTCGTCCGGATAATCGAATCCGTGAAACATCAGGCCGAATGAAATTTCGCCAGGATAGGCGTCATAAAACCCTTGCCCTTCTCCAAAGACGCACGGCTCCACATATCCTTGACATTCTCTTGTACCGAGGAATATGTCCCGCCTCCCACCCCGCTCAATCATGCGTTTGGCAACAAAGAAATGCTTGTTCTCATTCCGGTCTTTCGCCATATCTTCCCGATGTGGATTCCATTCAAAATGTGCCTGCACTTGGTACTCCACATCAGCAAGGTAGGTATAGATAGAAAGGTCATTATTGCCGCCCCCATATTTCATCGGCTTGGCGCTGCGTGTTTGGCTCCGAATCGGTTTCAGCACCCGGACTCTATCAATGAACCAGACAATGGTTGGTTTCCAGTAGACTGAACCCAGAATGCCTTTGAGGGCTTCGTAGGTCGGAATCTGGTAAGAATACTTCTCCCCGCCAATCCTAGTTAGGGGGTCGGTAAACAGGGCATATTTACCTGTCACCTTAAACTCCACAATATTGGGATTCTTCATGTGCGACTCCTATGCAGTTAGTAAGCCCATGTCGTTCACTGCCTTATCATACCAGCCAAAGTACTCGCTGTAATACCGAGCATCGAGATAGAAGATGCCTAAACCGGGTTGCGTTTCTCGAAGGGCACCCATCTCTGCTAATTTCCTGAATTCGTGGGGGAATAAGTTCACTGAGTATCGCTGTGCTTTCTTCAAAAGCCGATATCGATCTTCAGGCTCGATAGTCCCACACAAGTCTGCTACAATCCCCCGCCCTTCTTTACCAAAGGGTACAACCACGCCCTGGGTTGCGGAGTCAATCACTCTGAAGGATTTTGCAGCGGTCTGGAATGACTGTTTGAAGGTAATTCCTGGAAGCGATTGATTGTTTGTTCTTCGGTACTCATCGACAGATTGAGTATTTGTCGATAAGAGGCTGAACAAATCATCACTCCTGTCGATAGTTGAATCTGGACCAACCCGGTATTTCATCTCATCCTTCCGTTCGGCAAAGTAGTATTTATAGTAGAGCGCCATTGATTCTATTCCGATCCGATCGTTATCAAACGTTGAGGGATCGTTATTGAATTCACCCAGTAAGCGCTCTGATTTTTCAATGCCGATCTGGATGTCCGGTAACTGTTGAAGGTTTTCCTGCTTCGGATTGACAATCCAAACATTTCCCAGTTGTTCCTGCTTGCCATGCCGATTGCAACGACCAGCAGCCTGGGCGATTGAATCCATCCCTGCCAGATAACGGATGACCGAGCCGAAATCTATATCCACACCCGCCTCGATCAATTGAGTGCTGACACAAATGACAGGCTCCCTGTCCAATAGTTTTTGCTTTACCTCATCCAACACGGCGAGTCGATGCGCTGGGCACATACTCGTACTTAGGTGATAGATGTCAACAATTCCTTTCTGATCAAGCGTTTGGAAAAGCGTTCGGGCAGCGCGTTTTGTGTTCACAATGACGAGTACACTGCCCTTGTCGTAGATCGCTTGTTCCACCAATTCGGCAATTTCCTCATCGTCCCAGCCGCCAATCTTGCGTTGATCAAAAACCGAGACCCGTTTCAGCTTCTCAAACAGTTCTTTTTCATTCGAGATGATACGCTGTTCTGGCAACAACGACAATGCGCGAAATTCTGCTTCAATCTTGTCAAGCGGGGGTTGCGTTGCGGTACAAAGGACAACGGTTGCGCCGCAACTATGTGTAAGGAATCGAAGCGCAACGTTCAGCATATGTATACAGTTGATTGGAACGGTTTGCACTTCATCCAGAATGATTACAGAGTTGGCTAACTGGTGCATTCTTCTGGCTCCTCTGGTACCGGAACCGAACAGGGATTCAAGAAATTGAACCTGAGTCGTGAACACAATCGGCGCATCCCAATTCTGGGAGAGCAGACTTTGTCTGCGGGTTTCTTCATTAGGGGTTAGATTCGAGTGATGCTCAAGAACTACGTTGTCCAAAATATTTCCGTTTACATCCCTATCTTCCAGAATCTTGCGGACCTCATCCGCGTTTTGGTCGATGATTGAAGTAAACGGAACCACATAGATAATTCGATCCATCGAATGATGCGCCGCGTGATTCAATGCAAACCGAAGACTTGCCAGTGTTTTACCACCCCCGGTTGGCACGGTTAGTTGATAAATGCCCTTTGGCCTTGTAGAAAAATCGAGACAAGCTTGGGAAACCTGACTTCGTAATATATCGACAGCATTCTTGTCAGCTTTGTATTCAAACTCCAATAACTTTTGATTCAGTCGTTCGAGAAGGATTTGCCAGGAAGGGTATTGACCGTAGTTACGAATGCGGAAATTGCTCGGATATTCAAAATCCGCCGTATTCAACCTGTCCGCATCGATCAAACAGCTAAAAAGAAATCGAATCAACAGCCCGTGCTTAAACGAAAGTGTTTCTTTCGATTCTTTCTCTTCTTGCAATGATCGCAATCTCTCCATGACGCTTCGTTCAATCCCAGTCGAAAACAATACCTCGAGTCTTTTGTTGATTTCGTCGATGTTGACCAAAGCCTCGGCCTTATGTGTCTGTTCCTCGCTTTTGTCCATACGAATCTGAAAACGGTTCTTGCCATCCGGAGATAAACAATCGATCAACCCTGAATGATGCGACGCCAAACATAAAGCCAAGAATTGTGCCGTTGCCCGACCCTCTGGCCCGAGCGGCCAGAGTTTTTCCCAGATTACCTGTGCACCGGCACTAGAATGGTCCACCTTCCCCTTTTTGGCTTTTGCATCAACATAATCATCACTATCGGGATCAAGTAGCCCCTCCCCCGAAAGGATGTAGCTCTGGAATTCTTTACTGGCTTTCCCCAGATCATGCAATAAACCCAGGACTTCGCCAGCTTCTTTTAATCCAATCTTCTCAGCAAATTTCCCGGCAAGAATAGACACCTCCGTGAGATGATCCAACAAATATTGTGGCTCCTTGCGATTTCTGTCGCTTTCCCGGAAATGTGCGAAGAGTTCCTTCTCACTTTCTGCAACTCCATACAACTCTGCCAGCTTTTGTACCTCCCGTTTCAATATCTTCCACAACCAATCCGGTTCTTTCACCTCCACATCTGAACCCCAGCCCCGAATCCAGGGCAGCATCTCTTTTGGTTCCGCCACCGGCGCAGACCACTCACTGCTGCCGTCGTCGTGGACGAGAATCGTCTGTTGAGGATGCCAGATAGTCTCACGCACCCGCGGCGTCACAAAGCGGTTGAAGCGTAGAGTCACGGTCTGGGGTGCTTCGTCCGCGTGCCAGATGCCCCAGGCATGGTCAAGCAATTCGTGGATGTCGAAATCCTCCGGGATGGTGAAGGTCCCTGTCCCCTTCACTGCCTTTTCGATGCGGGCCAGCTTGAAGGTCGCCAGTTTTCCGTGCCACTCGCTGTAGCCAATTAGGTAGGTTCCATCTCCCCACACCGACGGTTCCAACTGGTAGGGGTGGACCCGATAGGTGCGGGCTTCGCCGTGCAGCTTGCGGTGAGTGATGCGCACCGGAATGCCCTCGAGCCAGCACTCCACCAACGTGGCAAAGACCGCTTCCTGCTGGGGGTCCTGCTCCTGTCCCAGCACTACTTCCGCAGCGCGCACCATCTGCTCGGCCAGGGGTTTGTTCAACGCATAGGCCAACTTTTCCAGGGCGCTGACCACAGGACGTTGGCTGGTGCGCGTCTGCTGCTGCAAGCGCCGCCCCGCCAGATAGAGTTGGGCTGCTTCAATCCGATTCAGCGGAATGTGGCTGATCGTAAATTCTTTGGGAATGAAGTAGCGGCCGCGTTGGGTTGGATCCGGCTGAATGGGCACGCTCATTCGTTCTTCCATCAGCTTGCGAATGCGAAAGATGTTCTCGCGACCTGTACCCAACAGCTTTGCAAGTTCCTGATCACTATACGGGCGCTGCTTATAAAGCCGTTGCATCTCGTCGATATGTTCGTGCCGTCGATTTTCGTTGTCTGTCGTCATCGGTTTCTCTCCTTTGGCAACAATCTACCACAGCCTGTTGCCAAATAGCGTCACTTTTTGAAAAACTCGTTGCGGAATCTACTTGCTCTGCCCAAACCAGCACAGTCGCCCCCGGTCATCCTCGTAGATCAGGTCGCCCCGATCCTCCAGTTGGAGCAGAGCACGCTGCACAATCTTCTTGTCTACGCCAAGTTGCTGGGCAATCCAGGCCGGTTTCTGTTCCGGGCGCTGTTGAATCAAGTCCCGAATGACATCCAATCGATCTTCATCTCTGCCGCGTCCCATTGCAATTTCCCTTTCGCTGGTTGAATTGCGTTAGTGTCACGAATTATTCGCCACATTGACTGAGAGCAGGTTGGGGGTAATAATCAGGGAAAATCCATGCAAAGGAGAAACCCTGATGACAATCGCCCAACGGAAAGAACAAATTCTACGGATCAAAGCAGCCAGCAGTTTCAGC
>CAMDQF010000431.1 GCA_945905745.1 Litorilinea aerophila | reverse complement strand
CCGGATGCCCATCTGTTCCAGCATCCCGTAGATGACTGGTATGTCATCCACCCGCTCAATGGTTGGTTTGGTTCCGTCCGGTATGTTCGCCATAACTAACGAGTATCATCAATCTCGCTTTTGCTGTCCAATTTCACCGAACGTCCAGTGTATCGGACAGTTCAAGCATCTCGATAATTTCGTCTTCTTCATTCTCTTCCAAATGTAAGTTATTGAGCAGCGCCGCGGTCTCCTCCACGGGCAGATCGGCTGTCCGTATGAAAATGGCTATCTCTTCCGTATCCATCCCCAGTTCGTCGAGTAGAAAGAGGATAGCGCCAGCCTGACCACCGTCAACGATTCCGTTGTAAAGGTCCTGGAGCAATACCTCCTGAAGTTCCTGGTTTTCTTCTCGGGGCAGATAGGGTGCGATTCCACTAAGCAGGTTTCCCATCTCTGCTGTTGGGATTTGGCTGCTTGTCTCTGCTTCTAATGGCTGAGTCTGGAAGAGAGCGCTTACCGGTTGGTCAGCCACTTCAGTGGTGCGATCCTCCACGCCGTCACCGTCGTCGTCAACGGTGGCTATCAGCTCTGTATCGTTTTGCCAACTGGGCAAGGCCAGATCGGTAACAGCCGTGCCGGGTATGACGAAGCTGTCGCTGGCAAACTGGCTGCTCCCATTTCCATCAACCCGGGAGACCAACAACGAGACCGGTTGGTCGTTCCCGTTTGTGCTGCCCACAGTCAGATCACCGGTCGCGGCATCGACACCGAGAGCTACTTCGTCGTCCGTATCCAAAGCAACGCCAGCAACCGCGGTCAAATAACTCACCCCGTCCTGGACAAAGACAAAGCGCATATTGGGTGATTGTTCACTACCTGCTTTGTAGATAATATCCTGGGTGGTGAGCGAAACCAGAAATTGATCCGGTTGACCGCGGTGGATGATCAGACCGTCAAAGGTGGTCACAATGACAGGGCCGAGAATGAAGATGCTCGTCCTGCCTTCTTCGACCCCCTCGCGGGGCAACACCTGAAGGGTAAAATCCTGATCGGAAGGCACATACAGAATCGGTTCGCCATTATTATAGAGCGCGCCCCGCTGGCGGAGCAGGAGCGCACCAGGAATCTCATTGACAAATTCATCCCCAAAATGGCCGAGCCGATTCCCTTCGGGAGTGGTAATCTGCAGAAGGCCATCGTTGCCTTTGATAGCTACCGTCGTGAAATTATCCGTCGGCGTCTCCGGTTGTAACATAGCAAGACCGGGTTTGGCAGAGGCGCTGGCAGCGGGAGGGCAGAAGGGACAGGTGACTGGCTGGTTATAGGCGCTCAGGGGGACAAAAATCAGAGTGCGGGTATCCGCGTCCCCTTCCCACACTGTCGGCACTTCGCCCGGATTTTCACCCGAGAGTGCATAGCTCCAGGTATTCTTCTTCGTGTCCACCTCGACAAATATCTCTTGGTCCGGCCAGTTGTTGTCATAGACAAGGATGTGATAGAGTCCATCACCCAAATGGTCAGCCCCATAGGCAAGCACCGAATGCCCGCCGCCCTTGCGCCCAAAGAGGCCCAAATCCACCGGCTCGCGCAATTCGTAGAGTTTGGCGATAATATCCCGGGGTGTGCCCAGCACCGCGGCCCGCAACAGTTCGGGCGTCGTCTGCAAACTCCAGCGTTGGGCAATGGTACGCATCAGTGGCGTATCCTGGGTTAAAGCCCGGGTAGCATCTGCCTCGCCCTGAAAATTTTCCTTGGAAAGATCACCGGTAAAAAGATCATAGGCAAGCACAGTAAAGCCAAGACAGTGGCCCTGGCGCATGGCGTCATTCATCTGCTCGATCCAGAATTGCGCGGCTGGAATCGGTACGCACTTATCCCCATCGATACTGGCACAAACACCGTCGCCGAAAACCTCGCGCACCTGGTCGATGGCCAGATTGCCCTCTGGAAAGCTGGAGCCATAGTTGCGGAAGCTAAAGGCGTCTCTGTTCAGCACGAAGTCGGTGCGATAGCCGCCGTCGGGCAGAGGCAGTTCGATCTCCTGTTCACCGGCCGCGGGCAAGGGTGCGCCAACCACAGCCAAAAGTTGGCCGCTTTGGTCCGTATTCATCACAACCGTTTTGCCCGATATCTCATCCAGAACCCCTACGATATTCCGTTGCGCCGAGAGTTCTGCATCCGTAGGCTTGGGGACAGGCCAAAACAGTGCGATTGTCAATGCAGCCGAGACAAGGACAAAAGCAACAAATATGATGGAAAAAACGTGTGTCTGCAATTTCGTCATGATTAGGCGTTAATCTTGAATGTGCCGGTCTGTATGAATTGCCCATTGACGAAGAAATCCACCCGATAATCGCCTGGGGCCAGGGTAAAGGTGCGCCCTGGGCTCAGGGGCAGGGATGCGTCCCCGGATTCGCCCAATGTCCAGGGCAGAACCAGGCGCAGACCCGAGGCTTCCCGGTCGTTCAGATAGACTTTCATGACGATGACCCCATCGTTTGCCATACCGGCGTAGCGGAAATTGACGAAGACATCCCGGTTGACCGCACTGTCGGCACGCACCATACTTGTATCCTGAGAAACACCTTGCCCCTCTTGCACCATCCCAAAACGCAGAGGTGCGGCAGATTCGCCCAGGGGCACATAGGAGACAAGCGTGCCGGCGGCATCATAGATACCGGTCGCAAAGGCCAATGCTTCCATTTGGGGTTTAAGTTCTGCATCCGTTACTTGGATGGGATATTCCAGGCTAACGGCCAGGGATTGCAGTGTATGCTGTAAGTCCAACGCAGTCGGGCTGATCTGAGGGGCGACGGCGATGGCAGTTTTGGCTGGTGATCCAGCACATTCATCCGATTCCAGGCACTTATAGAGGTTACGTAGGTCCAGCACCGCTGCGTCCATATACCACCAGAGGGAGGCCGGCGGCTCCTTGCCTTCGGCCCGTGCGGTGGAGACCTGATCTTCCGCCAGATCGATCCCGGAGGCATAGGTGGCCGCGGCATCGTCCAATTGACCGCTCGCCAATTGGGCCAGGGCCAGGTTGAAATGGAGAGCAATCTGACCTGGGGATTGGGCCAGGGCATCGGCCGTATAGGCAAATGACCGGGGATAGTCGCCCATAATATAGGCGTTCCAGCCAGCGTTCCAGAGCACATTGACATCCACACGTCCCGCATCCAGCGCGGCCTGATAGTCGGCAGCGGCCTGCTCATATTGGCCGAGCAGATGGTTGACATTGGCCCGCTCATAGAGAGCGTTGGCAAAGTCGGGGGCAATCGTCAATGCCTCGTCAAAGGCTTTCTGTGCCTGCTCATAGCCCTGTTGATGCACCAGGGCCATGCCCGTGCCATAGGCATGGATAGCGGCCTGGGGCATGGCCGTTACAGGTTGCAGAATGACATTGATCATCCAGATAGTAGTAGCCACTGTCATCAGGCTGCTGAGTATGACAAAGAGCCAGCGCACACGCCCGGCCACTGTGAGCGCCAGGGAAAAGAGAAAGAGTACCACTGTGTAGAGAGTCAGATGGACCACATATTTGCCCGATTTTTCACCCCAGGCCGCGCCGACCGCATCGGTGTTGAGAAACTGTTCTTTCAACACCGCGGTATCCAAAATATAGAGATCTGACTCGTAAGCGCGCAAATTGGGATGTTCTTGCGTGCTATCGTCAAAATAAGGGGGCTGCAAAAGGGGGGTAAGGGTGGCAATCCGCTCCCGCGCGGTTAAATATCTATCCTCGGTCGCGTCATCGCCCTCGTTCTTGGACAGCACAGCCTGGGTGTCCAAGGCAAGCCAGGTTCGATAGGCATCGGACCAGGCATAGCCCGCCAATATCTCGCCCCGGGCCCGCCCGCCAATGGCCTGCAGCGCAAATTGCTGGCTGTCGTTATAGGCCTTTGCGCTGAGTCCGTCGGCCCCCACCTGAAGATAGCCAGAAACAGCCGCCAACACTGTCACAATCGCAATCAGCAGACCAATCATCTGTTCAAAGGGTTCGCCCGTAAACCAGGGCTTTGCCTTATTCTTTTTTTCTTGTGTCATCATGTCACCCGCGCTCAATCCAAAGCTGTGCTACGATGGAAAAAATCATCAACAGCGTACCCACTGTGGCCGTTGTGTAGCGCCAAAATTTCCGTTGCGGGTTCAGCGCACCGGCCAGCGTCAGAAAGAACAAGGACGAGCCCAGCACAATAAAGAGTGCTACCAGTGCCTCGGTCTTGGCCTGCCAGACATCGGCTGCCTCAAAATGGGGGGCCGGTTCTAAGTCGATGCGCTGGGCTGCTTCGGCCCAGGCCTCGCCCAATTGTCGCTTGCGGTCATAGACCCCATCCCGGTTAAGATAGCGGGTGAGAAAGAAGGGCAACTGCACCGCGGCCAGATCGGCGTCGTCATTTTTGCGGGCAATCAACGTATCAGCCGACGCGCTCTCATCGGCCTCGGCTTGCAGTTCCGCCAGGGTCTGGTAGCGGGTATATTCGGTGTAGACCCGATATTCTTTATAGAGACCAATCGTGCCATAAGTCAAGGTCGATTCCACATTGAGCGCCGCGCCCAACCCTGCCGCCTGTTCGCCAAAGGCCTCGCCATAGACTGTGCCTATATCCCAGCCTACCCATGCGCCGACCAGCGTTACCACCGCGATCAGAATCGCCACCCAAGTCGCAAAGGGATCGTCTTCCTCGTTTTCTTCCTCTTCTGGTTCTTCTGCGCTTTCCACAATCCCGGTCTCTTTTTCGTCAACCGCTCTCTCAATCTCGTCCATTTCAACCTCTCTGCTATTCCTCAGACTATTCGTTCCTTAGTACCTAACGAATGAAATCCTTGTTGTTTGTGGAAGAAAAATGGGAATTCTTCTGTATACACGGATGAAAAGGCACACAGATTGCTTTGTCTCCTTATCCGTGTGCTTTTCATCCGTGTATACAAATTCTTCTTCGGCTAGTACACTGCGGCGTAAATCGGCCAGTAGCTGTTCTGGTGCGTGGTGCGTACACTGGTACACGCACTACGCACTACGTCAGGAACTGCCGGGTTATTTCCGCCGCACTGCACTAGTCCTCCCCGCTGCTGACCATCGGAATAAACATCAAACGGATATGCACCAATGTCAGATTCGTGTTGGGTTGGCTGGGCGGTGCAGCCACACCGTCCCATTCAGGCCCCAGACTCAGAATCGTACCCACGGCCTCGGCGTCATTGGCGGCCACAGATGCTTCATTCGCGACACCGGTCGGGTTCAATCGTTCCGCGGTAATCGTATAGAAATTGGTCGCGGTATCGTTGTTCTCTACAACTACCCGGGAGGCACTCGTGTCAAAGATCAGAGCCGCGGCATATCCCGCTGCCAAATCCATCCCGCTCAATGCCATACTAAAATCAGCGCCCTGGGGGTTGTTGATAGCCAGCGAGAGCGCGGGCGTCTCCTGGCTGCGCAGGGTAGATGCTATGCTGATATAGTTACTGTCGGGCCGCAACCCAATCTGCAAACTGTCAAAGGGAGTATCTGTCTGCTCGATACCGGCACCATTTCGTGCCCCGGCAGCGCTCACCCTCACCGCAGGCGTCGTGAGTTTGATATCGGTAACCCGCATCACATAATGCGGCCCAAGAATGTTGAAATGGGCCGTAACTTCATTGTTGCCATAGGCCGTATCCCGGCTGCCCACCACGACCGAATAGGTCATGCCCGGTTCGTGCAGAATACGAATGCCCGATGGGATGTTAAGACCAAAGCCGTTGACTGTGGGCAGAGTCGCTGCCCCAGGAATCTCCAGAATCGGGCTGCCGTAGACCAGATGGAATCCAGCGCGCAGGCCATCGCTGCGTGTCACCAGGAAATAGCCTTCCCCGTCCAGATAGAATTCGAGCGTATTGCCGGCTGCTCCCCCCCCGGCCTGTTTGACACAGATTGTATCACACCGTTTGGGGAAACTGCTCTGCCACTGCCAGCTTGCCAGACGCAGATTGGCCGAAGAAGCATCCCCAGCGTAGTCATACAACGGGCCGTCGGGCGCGATAGCTGACAGGTAGGACCACTGGTTGGTGCTGCGGGTGATCTGAATTGCCTGCTCGCTGTCGTTCGGCGCATTTGGATCGTAGATGTAGATCAGATACTCATCCGCACTGGTCTGGCGCACAGCATAGGGAACCACACTGTGCCAGCCACCCCCGCGCACAGCAGGGGACTTGGCGATCTGGAGCCAATAGCGTTCGCTTGTGGTCGAATTGTTCAGATTGGCGAGCAGCGCGTCCAATACCTCAACGGGCGTGGCCGCGGTCGGCCTGTTTATACCATTGGCAACCAGCTCATTGGCATTGGCCGGGGTAAGATTCTGCGCAACGGCATAGAGCGCAAACCAGCGACGCATACTCTCGATGGATAGCTCATTGGCAAAGATAATCCCCGATTGCAGGCTGGCGGGGGCAAAAGTTGGCTCGATAAAGTGGCGCAGACTGGCTGCGGCCATCCCTTCGCTATGTCCCGATTTCAACGAATCCAGCCAGGCCTGGCGCAGGGTAGCCGCGGTTGTGGTCAAAACGCAGGGATTCTGCTTTTTGCACACCGCATCCGCCCCAAAGATCGTTACCATATCCGCCACAGTCAGATCGTCGGCCCGGCTGCCACTGTAATTGGCAAATCCATAGCCGTCAGGAACCGGCGCATAGGCAATCGACGCCAATAGATCTGCCCCGATCACTGTGGCTTGGGGGCGACCAATCGCAAAGACCGCCGGGTCCGAGCTGCTGAATATCCGATAATCGCTGTTTTGGGCTGTGCTGGCGGCCTGGGCCTGATAGGTCAGCACCTTAGATTGGCCGGGGGCCAGTGCGCCCAGATTCCAGCGAATCTGATTGCCCTCCAGAATACCGCCATTGCTTATGCTGCCCGGCGCAGAACTGACGCCATCGGGCAGAGTATCCAGCACAACGAGTTCGGACGCGGCAGCCACACCTTCGTTCTTGACAGTCAGCCGATAGACAAAGGGCTGATTGGCCGCGGCAATCAGGGGGTTTTGACGGTAAATGGCCAGAGCTGGGCCGCCTGCCCCCTGGAATTCATAGGCCCCGGCATCTACCTGCCCGCCGGCAAAGGGCCGCGGCAGCCCATCCGCATCCAGCACATCGCTTGTCGCCCCGCCTTTGTCGATAGCCGGCGAGGTAGAGCGCAGACGGTAATCGTCGGTCGTCGGGTCGACAAAACGCATGTCGTAGTAGCTCTGGCTGCCCCCGCCGTGGACAAATTGGCCTGCGCTCAGCTCCTGCATATCGCTGCCGTTGTCCGAGAAGGCGTTGTGATCCTCGCTGACGACCGTCTGCTCGCCAGCGGAGAGGATGCCAATGGCAAAGCCACTGACAATACTGTTGCGAATTTCTGCCGACTTCCAAGCCAGGATACCCTGGGAGGGATTGCCAGACCCATCCACAATTGTGCTGTTGAGAACGGTCAGACCGCCCTTGGCATAGATGGCTGCGCCCTGCTCCAGGGCTGTATTGTTGGCGATCACACTGTTGACAATTGTGACTTGGCTGCCCGGATGTTCGATTTGCAGCCCGCCGCCGCCGTTGGCAGTATTGTTGATCAGCTTCACATTTTCCAATCGGACTGTGCTGCTATAGACCCACAACCCACCACCCAATCCGTAGTCAGTGGTGGCCTTTCCGCCCTCGATAGTGAGATTTTTGATGGTCACATTCTGGGATTCAAAGATAGCCAGAATGCCCTTTTCTGGAGCAGTTGGGCTGCGTACGATAGTGGCGCCTTGGCCGTCAATCACAATATCTTGCACTCCCCATAGCTCCAGGTATCCGTAACCAAAACCGCCATCGACCAACTCATAGCTACATCCACCCTCCAGGACGATCAGCTTGCTGTCGCCATAAAAGAGGGAATCCAGTTCACTTTGGGGACAGGATTCGAGCTCCTGAGTGGCCGTGGCGGTCGCGGTCGCGGTCGCGGTCGCGGTCGGTGTCGGCGTGAATGTTGGTGTGCTGGTGACCGTGGCGGTCGCGGTCGCGGTCGCAGTCGGTGTCGGCGTGAACGTCGATATCGCTGTGGGCGTGGCCGTGGCTGCCGCGGTCGCCGTGGACGTCGGTATCGGCGTGAATGTCGGTGTAGCGGTGGCCGTGTCGGTCGCGGTTGCCGTGGACGTCGGTATCGGCGTGAATGTCGGTGTAGCGGTGGCCGTGGCGGTCGCGGTCGCCGTGGACGTCGGTATCGGCGTGAATGTCGGTGTCTCAGTTGCCGTGGGCGTATTCGTCGGCGTGGCCGTCGGCGTCTCAGTTGCCGTGGGCGTATTCGTCGGTGTCTCAGTTGCCGTTGACGTATTCGTCGGTGTCTCAGTTGCCGTTGACGTATTCGTCGGCGTCTCAGTTGCCGTGGGCGTATTCGTCGGTGTCTCCGTTGCCGTGGACGTATTCGTCGGCGTGGCCGTCGGTGTCTCAGTTGCCGTGGGCGTATTCGTCGGTGTGGCCGTCGGTGTCTCAGTTGCCGTGGGCGTATTCGTCGGTGTCTCAGTTGCCGTTGACGTATTCGTCGGCGTCTCAGTTGCCGTTGACGTATTCGTCGGTGTGGCCGTCGGTGTCTCAGTTGCCGTGGGCGTATTCGTCGGTGTCGCTGTGGGTGTGGGTGTCGGCAGGGCTGTGATTGTGACGACCGTCGAACTGCTGATCGTGCCTACGCCATTGGTAGCTGTCACAATAGATGTGTAGGTACCCGCAGCCGAATAGATATGGCTAGCGTTTGCTCCATCCCCGCTGCTGCCATCACCAAAGCCCCAGGCAAAGACCACACCGCTGCCTGTACTGACACTGGCAGTAAAATAGGTGGTCTGGCCCAATTCGGTAGGCCCAGAGTTGTCTGCAGTCAGACCGGATGGCGGCACAGCCGTATAGGGCGACTCGTCATAGCCCATATCAAAGCCACCGCCCTGGGGTCGGCTATCGCCCTCAAAATCACTGACATTCGCCGCATCCACGCCGCTATCCACCGCCCAACTCTCCAAAGTCAGATGATAATCATTGGTGGTTGGGTCCACAAAGGCAGCCGGGCCGCTCAGGCTGTGACCGCCGCTGGTAATTGTTCCCACCAGATTGGTTGTATTGTCGGAAAATAGATTGTAATCCTCCTGCAAAGGAGATGTGCCATCTTGCGCCATACCCGTCGCATAGTTGGCAACGATAGAATCACGGACAATCATAGCGCCGTTTGTCCAACCGTCGAAGTGTATGGCGGAGCCGGAGGTCAGGGCAGACGCGGCCACAGTGGCATGGGTCACAGTGATAATACCGTTGGAGTAGATGGCCGTCCCGGAGCTGCCCTGATTGTCCGCAAAAAGGCTATTGGTGATATCCCCCGTTTTCGCCGCGAAGATATTGACGTGGCTCACGCCGCCGCCATTGCCGGTCGCGCTGTTGGAGACAAAACGAACTGTGGATAGGGCCATATCGTAAAATGCGTAGATACCTCCCCCAGCGCCACCGGTAGCCTGATTGTTTTGAAAGAGAGAATTGCCAATTGTCGTAGTGCTGGCATACGACCCAGCACCACCGCCGGATGCGGCACTGTTGTTGATGAACGAAACATTCTCCAATGTCACCGCTTCTGTGCCACCGTCCATCATCAGACCACCGCCATCGCCGGCAGTATTTGTCAGGAATTGGGTGTTGGTGATGAAAACCGTGCCAGCGGAGAAATTGTAGAGACCGCCGCCGTAATTGGTGGTCGAATTGTTTTGAAAGAGACTACCGGTGATGACTGCTCCACTGGTCACCGAAAGACCCGCGCCCCGGCCAGTGGTGGTATTGTTGCTGACAGTGACATCCTGCAGGGTAATCACTGGCGCCAAAATACCACCGCCATTCCCGCTCCCCGCGTCACCGTTCTCCACAGTCAACCCATTCAGCGTCACTTGTACGCTGCCCACAACCTCAAAGACCCGGTCGAGACCGTTGGCATCCACAATCGAGGTGACTGAGCTGTCCCCATTGATGATCAAGTCGTTCGTAATGTCTAGATCGCCTGTCCCATTGCTATTCTCATTGGCTCCGCTGATCGCCAGGGTGTAGAGGCCGGCGGGCAGATTAATCGTGTCTGCGCCATTACCCGCGGGACACTCACCGCTGGTCGCTCCGGAAGCTGTATCCGTATTGGCTGCGCTGATAGCCTCGCGCAGACTACACTGTCCATCATCCGCCACCACATCGGCCGTTGTATTCACGGCGTTCGAGATACTCAGGATATCAAAGGTGGCTGTGATGATCTTATCCGCATCCATCGTCACCGTCACAGGGTTGGCGGCGCTGATCAGATCGCCACTCCAGGCCGTGAAAGTGGAACCGCTGTCGGCCATAGCAGTCAGTGTAACCACAGAGCCGGCATCAAAAACCGTGCCTTCTGGATCTTTTGTCAGGCTGCCCGTGCCGCTGCCATCACTGTTCAGCGTCAACGTGACTCGCTGCGTGCCCAGAGTGAAGAAGGGGGCCGTCGTCGTGTCAAAGTCGTGGGTGAAGCTGACCGGGCTACTGGCGACCACACAGCCCACTTCCGTCGTACCGCCGTTAGTAAAGTCGCCGTCGTCGTCTACCAGCAGACAGTAGGTCTGACCCGTCTGGAGTGCAGTACTGTCGAAGGCCAGCGTCACGGAGCCGACATCGCCCGTCTCCTGGGCTTTCCAGATGCGCCCCAGCCGGTCGTTGGCCGTGGCCGCGCCGCTGACCGTCCCAATGCCCTGGAAAGTAGCGGAACTATTGTCGTTGCCCCAGATCAGGAACTCACTGTCGGCCAGATTGGCGAGTGTGCCCGTTATCGTCACGATCCTGTCCGGGTTGACACTGGCAGAGGTGGTCTGGGTCAATGCGCTGGTCAGATCGATACCGATGCCCGCGATGTCGTTGGGAAAGCCGCTGTTGATGGCCGCGTCCCAGATGGTTGCACCCGCGCTGTCCAGATAGCTGACACTTGCGTCCAGAGTAATGCCATATTTGAGCGCAAGATAGGATTCGATTTTCGCTTTCTGGGTGACGGTCAGGCTCGCGCTGCTATAGACGATCATCTCGGCCAGATTGCCGGTCAGGTAGAGGCCCAGGTCTTGAATGCCCAAAGGTCGATCTGTGTCGCCCGTATACACGGCCTCGCTTTGCTGCAAACCCAGGGCCGTGTAGCCAATTTCGACATCGAAACTGCTGCTGTCGTGGGAGTATTCCAGCAGCGCCACCTCCCCGTCGGGTTTATCCAGAGTGCTGTTATAGTCGCCTTGCAGTGGCAATCCGCCACTGAACTTAACGACTGCGCCCAATTTGTTCGAGTTGTCGAACCCCTCGTAGGCAATGGCGAAGGCCGAGTTGCCCAGGAAATGGCTGCTATCCGCTGCTTCGGTCTGTCCGTTAAAAACAGCGTAGACGGTCCAATCGGTATATGTGGCATCGGTTGTAGAGAGGATATCCTGACCGCCAGGGAAAACAATGGCTGGATTGGTATTGATAGCATCGGCGGAAATGGTTGGCAATATTGCGCCACCGGTATACTCGGCGCCGTTGGCGCTCTGGTCATTCCATTGCATAACCGCGTCCCCATCCCCGGACAAAGTCACACCCGCATCCTGGAAGACGCCCACATCGGCGCGCAACCAGAGTTGCAGATTGCTGCCCACGCCGCCGGGGGTGGAGCCAGTCACGCTGAAGAGGCCAAAGGTAGTCAGATGGGTGATCAGCGCGACGACGCGGTTGTTGATCGTATCGATCTCGACAATTGTGATACCGTCCCGTTTCCACTCACCGCTGGCGGTGTCGTAATAATAGAGTTCCAGATCGTTCTCATCCTGACCCACCACATCGGCGTCGGCATAATCAATCGTTATTGTGATGGGATTCTGAAAGGTAAAGTTGTCGAGCGCTACGCCGTTTTGATAGGCTTTGATGATGAAGGATTGTCCGGCCAGGGAGAATTTACCCGGTGCCGCTTCGGGCGAGTCCGCCGCGCCAAAGAAAATCTGGGTGTCCTGGGTCACACTGCCCGCGGGAAGATCGAGGGAAGTGCGGGTTCCGCTTGTGCCTGTGTAGACAAAACTGGCAGGCTGTGTACTCTGCACCGGCAGATTGTCGCTCACCGTGACTGTGACCACCCCCGTGTCGGTCAGCACACCGTCGCTGGCGATATAGCTGAGTACATCAACGCCGATAAAGTCCAGGGTCGGGGTATAGGTGAGGCTGGCTGCGCCCGCAAACGTGGCAGTGCCCTGGGTCGTCGTCGTCACGCCGCTGATGGAGAGTGTATCGCCGTCCACGTCGCTATCGTTGGTGAGTACATCGATAGTAACCGGCGTGTTGATCGAAGTCGTAATAGTATCGTCCCCTGCCACAGGCGCGTCGTTGACCGGATTGACAGTGACAGTGACCGTCGCCGTATCTGTCAACAGACTATCACTGAAGATATACGTGAAGGTCAGCACACCGTTGAAATCGAGGGCAGGGGTGTAGACCAGCGACCCATCCAAATTGAGGGTGAGCGCGCCGCTGACAGGGGCAATTCCGACAGTTGTCGAAATCGTATCCCCGTCCACATCCGTGTCGTTTGCCAGCACACCCGTGCCGGTCAGGAGAGTGAGCGGGGTGTCTTCGTTTGTAGCATAACTATCGTCGACCGCAACCGGTGCGTCGTTGACTGCGCTCACGGTAACGGTCACTGTGCCGGTCTCCGTGCCGCCGTTGCCGTCGCTGACGGTGTAGGTGAAGACGGCCGCGCCGTTGAAGTCCAGCGTCGGGGTGAAGATGGCGTGGGTGGAACTGAGGATGGCGCTAAGGCCGTCCGCGCTCGTACCCACCGCGTCGAGGCTGAGGCTGTCACCGTCGGCGTCAGTGTCGTTGGCGATGAGGTCAAGGCTGACAGGGGCGTCTTCGTTGGTAGAGGCTGTGTCGTCCACGGCCAGCGGCGCGTTGTTGGGGATAGCCAGACTGAAAAATTGCCCGTCGGCCAGATCAACGCCGGTAAACGTAATGGTATTATCATTGACGTTTGCGCCTGTCGTAACGGTCGCATCACTGAAATCCCCGTCTGCGTCGGTGAGCAGTGCGAAACCGGCGGTATTGGAGAAGTCAACCCCGCTGACCGCGCTCAGGTCAAAGGCGATGGTGACATTGCCCGTTTCGCCGGTTTCGGCCACTTTCCACTCGCGGGTCAGCCGTTGGCTGTAGCCGTTGGGGACTTCCGTGGAGGCGGTGGTTGCCCCGTTGTCGTTGCCCCAAATCAGAAATTCGCCGCTGCTCATCGTGGCGAGGGTGCCGGTAATGGTCACGATACTGTCGCTGTTGACGCTGCGGGCGGTGGTTTGGGTCAGTTCTGTGCTTGTATCAATACCGATGCCCGCCACGTCGTTGTGATAGGTGGCGTTGGTGGTGGCGTCCCAGAGGGTGTTGCCCGCACTGTCGAGATAGTTGCTGGCGAGAGGGATGCCATATTTGATGGCGAGGTAGGATTCCACTTGCTGGCGTTCTGTGGCCGACAGCTCCTTGCCATAGAAAATCACCTCTGCAATTTTGCCGTCCCACCACTCATCAGGTCCACCGAAAACTATACGCCCAACATAAGCAGTCGTGTTGAGGACGGTGTTGATAGAGACGGAGCTGGTCTGCATCGGGTTTCCATCAAACGCACCTTTCAGTTGTGTGCCGCTGTAACCGCCATAGACAATCCGGGGCGTTGTGTTGCTGCTCCATGCGCCAGTGACACGCAGTTCGGGTGCCCACGCCCCCACATTGAGATCATCCGCATCATTGTTGGCCCGACCCAATGCGAAGGTCTGTCCAGTGTTCGCACTCCCGTAGCTGAAGATGATGCGATTGCTGCCCAAAACGTCGTCAATCGCCACCGCAATCGCAGTACGTGCCCCAGCCCCCGTGGGAAATCCTGTGTGATTTACCAGATAATCAGCGCTGCCATCAAAATCGATCACGGGATTGAAATTGAGCGCGTTGGCGATTTGAGCGCCCTGGAAACTGGTGTTTGATTGGGTGCCATGTTTCCCGTTGCCCGATTGGTCATTCCACTGGGCGGGGGTAAAGCCCACATCGGCGCGCAGCCACAGCGCGAGGTTGGGGTTCACGCCGCCGGGCGCGGGCGGTTCGGGGAAGGCCAGGGAGAAGAATTGCCCGTTGGCGAGGTTCACGTCGGTAAAGGTGACAGTATTGCCGTTCACACTTGCGCCGGTGGTGGCGGTAGCGTTGCTGAAATCCCCGTCCGTGTCGGTCAGCAGTGCAAACGCAGCCGTGTTGCTCAGGTCAATCGAGCTTAACCCGGTCAAGTCAAAGGCAATCGTCACCGCGCCCACATCGCCGGTTTCGGCCACTTTCCACTCGCGGGTCAGCCGTTGGCTGTAGCCGTTGGGGACTTCGGTGGAGGCGGTCGTTGCGCCGTTGTCGTTGCCCCAGAGCAGAAACTCGCCGTCGGCGATGCTGGCGACAGTGCCCGTAATCGTGACGATACTGTCGCTGTTGATGCTGCGGGAGGCCAGTTGGGAGAGCGCGGAGAGGTCATCCACGCCGATGCCCGCCACGTCGTTGTGATAGGCCGCGTTGGCGGTGGCATTCCAGAGGGTGTTGCCCGCGCTAGCAAGATAGCTGCCATCCGCCAGTGTAATGCCGTATTTGATGGCCAGATAGGATTCGATCTGGCTGGCTTGTGTTGTCGTTAGCAGCCCATTGCTGTACCCAATCACTTCAGCAATGCGCCCATTCAGAAACGCATTGGAACCCAATGCGCCGATCTGCAGCGTAGTCACCCCACCTTCGGCATTGTCAAAGGTAAACGTGCCTTGTGCGGCCCCATTGACATAGGCGGCTGAACCGTTTGTGACCCCGTGTCGGAAGTCAACCTGAATCAGTCGCGGCACACCGATCACATTGGCGGCGGCTGTGTGGGCGCTAAAATCGGCACCGTTGCCGCTAATGCGCGATGGGCCGATAAATGTGTCATAGGCATCGCCGTCATCATTGCCAAGCAGACCCAGACCCGTACCGCTGCCCACCAGATTGTACACAACAAAGAAGTGCTGCGGGTCATTCGCCGACGGATTGGCGTTGTAAGGAACAATCACGCCGTCGTTGCCGTCGAAATATACGGACGGATAGCCGTTGATCTGGCTGGTGTCCACGTCGGGATCGCTGGTAAATGCGGACACATTGCGCCCATTACCAGACTGATCCAACCAGGCCGTGATCGCCGTGCCGCCGTCGGTTAGGCCCGCGTCGGCCTTGAGCCACAGTTTCAAGTTGGGGTTCACGCCGCCGGGCGCGGGCAGTTCGGGAAAGGCGAGGCTAAAGAACTGTCCGTTGCTCAGGTTGACACCGGTAAAGGTGACAGTCTGGCCGCTGACACTTGCGCCGGTGGTGGCCGTTGCATCACTGAAATTTCCGTCTGCATCGGTGAGCAGGGCAAATTCAGCCGGCTTGGTGAGATCGATCCCGCTGACACCGGTTATGTCAAAGGTGATCGTCACATTCCCGATCTCGCCCGTCTCGGCGGCTTTCCACTCGCGGGTCAGCCGTTGGCTGTAACTGGCGGGCACTTCGGTGGAGGCCGTCGTTGCGCCGTTGTCGTTGCCCCAGAGCAGAAACTCGCCGCTGCTCATACTGGCCAGGGTTCCGGTGATGGTCACAATACCGTCGCTGTTGACGCTGCGCGAGGCAATTTGGGAGAGGGCGCTATCGTCGTCCACGCCGATGCCCGCCACATCGTTGTAGTAGGCGGCGTTGGTTGTTGCGTTCCAGAGGGTATTGCCCGCACTGTCCAGATAGTCTACAGTGTTTGTAAGGCTGATGCCGTATTTCAATGCCAAGTAGGATTGAATTTGTTGGCGGGCCAGGTTGCTTGGATTGGCTGCATAGACAATAATTTCGGCAATTTGGCCGTTCAGAAAATCCCCAGCTGGAGTATTAGCCCGTCCCACATAAAGCGAGCCTGAAAATGGGTTCAATGCGCTGACAACCGGATTCAGTGAGCCATCGACCACCTGGGAACTCAGGGTTGCGCCGTTCATCATATACCCTTGATTCCCAATCGTAGTCGTGTACGCAATCGAGAAAATGTTGGGTTGGGATACGTCCACCGCGCCACCTGCGTATAGATAGCGATCTGTAGTGGTGCCTGACACGAAACGGTCGCCCCTAAAGAAATAACCGGTGTAAGCCGCGCCGCCCTGGGTGCCCATCAAAACCCCGGCGGCAGCGTTCTTTTTGAACACCGCTATCACTTCATTCGTCGGAATGGAATTGGCAATGGTCAGATTGTGCGCGCCAGCAAAGCCAACAACCGGATTGCCGTTCAGGGTATTGATCTGATAGGTGGGTTGGAGAGCGCTGCTGGCTTGAACGGCATTGCTCCCATCGCCAGATTGGTCGGCCCAGGCACTAACCTTACCACTTACCAGATTGATCCCTGCGTCTGCTTTCAACCAGAGTTTCAGATTGGGGTTGATACCACCCGGCGCAGGCGGTTCGGGGAAGGCGAGGCTGAAGAACTGTCCATCGGCCAGGTCCACGCCGGTAAAGGTGACAGTATTGCCGTTCACACTTGCGCCAGTCGTCGCGGTAGCATTGCTGAAATCCCCGTTCGTGTCGGTCAGCAGTGCAAACGCAGCCGTGTTGCTCAGGTCAATCGAGCTTAACCCGGTCAAGTCAAAGGCAATCGTCACCGCGCCCACATCGCCGGTCTCGGCCACTTTCCATCCACGGGTCAGCCGTTGGCTGTAGCCGTTGGGGACTTCCGTGGAGGCGGTGGTTGCCCCGTTGTCGTTGCCCCAGAGCAGGAAGTCGCCGTCGGCGATGCTGGCGACAGTGCCCGTAATCGTCACAATACTGTCGCTGTTGATGCTGCGCGAGGCCAGTTGGGAGAGGGTGGAGTCATTGTCAATGCCGATGCCCGCCACGTCGTTGTGATAGACCGCGTTGGCAGTGGCGTTCCAGAGGGTTGTGCCGGCAGAGTCTGTATAGCTAATCGCCTGGGTTCCGGTGAGGGTGATGCCGTATTTGATGGCCAGATAAGACTGAATTTTGGCGTGCTGGGCTGCGCTTATATTGCCCCCATAGACAATCAGCTCGCCAATATCGCCGTTGTAGTAGTTCGCGGTGATCTGATTGCCCACATAGAAGTTCTGGTTGGTGCCTGTAAAGGGAGACGCGCTTGTGTCCTGACCGACGGTCTGACCGTTGCGAAGAATCTCCTGCCTTTGACCATTGGCCGTTGCGCTGGTGCTGTAGAGAAAACTCCACACATAGGGTGTGTTTGTTTGCCCGCCCCAGGGCACGTTCAAACGCCAGACGCTGCCATCCACGTAACTGCCCGCATCCCAATAGACCTGGTTGTCCGGCCAGGGTAGAAAAACAGAAACGTGTAGGGGGTTAACGTTTTCCACAAATAGATTACTGCCTTGTATGACTTCGGT
>CAMDQF010000430.1 GCA_945905745.1 Litorilinea aerophila | reverse complement strand
CCTTTTTCCGCCCAGCGGGAGATGCCTAACATGGTCACTCGGCCTGTCATCGTCACCATCCCTAATACGATGACGCTCAATCGCCGTAGACTTACCTGATCCAAACATTGACTCAATACCTGAAGTAGCGCAATAATGTCCATGAGGAGTCTTTGAGTAGAGATAGAGTAACCAACTTGTCCGTTGCTAATCTATCTTACTTCTTGGCTCCGTTTTTTCATCAACTTGGCGAAGGTATTGGTGTATGGCACCAACCAGCAAGGGGATATAGCCCAGCAAAGAAATTCTGGCTTCTGCCCGCCGATAAACCACAGCCCTCACCAGCAGAATCAGTGTGTATAAGTTCGACAGTGCAACGGAAATGCTGAAAGATAAGACGAGGGTCGGGACCGTCTTGGTGGGAACCAGGAGCGCCAGACTGGCCAAAAGTACCATCACCCCAAACAGCATCCGTAACGCCCAGGCAGAGGCATCTTGCCAAAAGAGGGTATGGAAAAACAGAGCCTGGACAAATATCGCAAAACTTCCCAGCAGGAATAGCGTCCTTACCTGGATGTCCCAGCGTGGACTGACATACGCAGCAAAGATTTGGGGCTGGGTCAAGAGCAGTGTAACGCCCACCACCAACAGACAGAAAAGACCGAGATAGAGGGGCGATCTGTCCCGACGTCGTAGGAGAAATAGCATCAAATGGTACAAGCCAATGATGAAAACACTGCCCATCAAGAAGAAGTCGCTCGCCACCTCTTCTTCGTTGCTCTGTTGAATCTGCCTTTGCGTTCCCAATGCCACAGGCTCCACAATTCCGCCTTGATACTGATAAAAGCTCGAGATTTGGAGCAGAATTTCTACCGAATCAGCGGCGGGCGTAAATACAGCAATGTAAGGGCGATGCTCCGCTGTCATTGTCTCGGCGCTGGGACCAACCTGTCCGGCTGAACCCAGCAACTGTCCATCGATAGTAAGCCGGTGCGCAGAGTTGACCGACACTGGCATTTTTAGAGCCAAAAATTTTTCCGGGAGTGCAGCGGTGTCGATATACACGGTCAGCCGGTAGGTGGCATAGCCGTTACCGTCCAAGGATTGGCCGTTGACCGGATAGTCCCGCCACGTGTCCGGTACGTGGATCATGCCTGTGATTGCAGGGGTAGAGTCAGCAAATTCACGGCTGGTAAACAGTTGTTCCCAGTAAAACTCCCACTCGCCGTTCAGGTTTAGCGGGCCATCCTGGTCAAAGTTCCAGCCGCGTAGATCGAGGACGCCGTTTACTGCCTGGGGCAGGGTAGGCTGACCAGAATCGGCAGGCGTACACCCACCGAGAACGAGGACAAGCCAGATCAGCAGGAGCAACCTGCCCATGTAACGATCATTCATAGGTGAAAGATAGAGGGTGTTGGTAGAAAAACAGTTGGTGGACAAGGCCTCCCCCCACAATAGCAGAAATGGTCCGAGAAGACACTAGAATCATTGCATCTTATTTCTCTAATTCGTAAATCACATACTCGGCATTTTCATAGGCCACGGGCAACGCAAGCGTGTGCGGCCTGGCCATGACGATGTAGCGCGCGTGGTATTGCGCGCCGATGCGCAGATAATCATCGCGTGAGTGGCTGTAATAGGCTGCGCTGGTAGTGGCCTGGTTATCAAAGAAGTTCCCGGCGAATTGATCGAGCGCGCCGGGAGCAAGCTGGTCGAAGCGTTCCTTCCAAGTGGCAGTATATTCGGGCACAAGGGCCACCATGAGCAGATCGGCGAGTGTGACCACCGTGCCGCGTTCCGAGAAGACACGCCAATCAGAATCATACAACGACCACTTTTCGGGAGGTGTGATGAAAAGCGTATCTTTGGGCGTGTTGTGCTTGGCCCACATCTGCGCGGCGTACCAGCCATTTTGCGGACCAAACGGGTGAAAGCCAGGTTGCCAGAGGTGAAAGGACAAAAGGAAGGGGGAGACAACAATGAGGTGCACTGCAATCAGCACGACCGCTATGATTTGACGGGCACGGGCCGACGAAAACTTCCATTGGGTACCCCAAACCAATACGGGCAGGAGGGGGGAGGGGAAACCCAGGAGTGTCCCCATCAACCAACCGAAATCAGGCGGTGAAATCTCGTTCGCTTCGCGCCGCGTCACCAGATAATGGACAAAGTAGAGGTAGCCGAAAATCAGTGCGAACATCCCGGCGCGGATGATTTGTAACTGAATGATGAGGGTAATCGGCGCAAATTGTGAGGTGACCACTTGGACCCCAAGGACGATGGTAACGGCCAGCATAAAGCGCCGAATCGTTGGCTCGTGGTGGTTAGAGGAGACCTGTCGCCGGGCGATGAAGTAGAGCGCATAGCAGCTCAGTCCGAAAGAGGTGATGAGCAGGACATGTAAGTAGGGCGCAAACATATAAAAGAGGTGGTAGATTGACCCACGCGCAATCATATCGAACCAGAGGGCATCCATGAAGGGGGTCTCTGTCTTTGCGGAAAGCCGCCACAATAGAACAGGCGCGCTACCGAGCAGAAACAGAGCGCCACTAGCGAGAGGGATACGCCACCCAAGCGTGCGCCACCGCCCAAGCATATCCAGCCCGAGCATTGCCATAAGGAACATGACGGAGATGACATGGAGATTGAACACCACTCCGGCCAAGAGAAAAGCCCATAGATACTGTTTCCGTAGATACAAGAGAATGGCCCACAGTAAAAACGGCAAGACAAAGGTGCGATTGAGCAGACTCCACTCAAATACCGGAAAGCCACCAAAGCCAACATGTGGAATGATGAATACTACGGTGCTGAGGAAAGTTGTGGTGTAATTGTTGAAGAGTTCGTAACTTAATTCCCAGAACATCCAGAAGGTGAAATAGGTTGCAAAAAGATGGAGCGCAAACATGACGACGGCTAGGACGTAGGGTTGCGCGTTGTCGAAGGCCAAATCCACGCGATAGATCAGCGCCAGGAAGTGCCAGAAATATGAGTAGTTCTGGTCACGCATAGCCGTGATGAAAGGGTCGGTGGGGTAGAGCGTGGGGTCCGCATACGATTTCATAAAGGGCACATGGGCGAATTGGTCAAATGTGCCGAAGTAGTAGCCGGTAATGCCAATCGAAACCAGTGCGGCAGCCAAAAAGAGCAAATGCCGTTGTCGCCTATCCGATGTAAAACGATGGGTGAGGAAAGCTATCACCAGCCGGTTCCTTTTTATGATGACCTGTCAATCCATATACCCCTACGGGGCGCAATCGGGAATGAAAATCGGGAGGGTGGCAGACCGCGGACGATGGCCGGCGGACCGTACAACCATCAATGAAAATCGGACGCTGATTCACGCAGACAAACACAGATCAAATCCGTGTGAACCCGTCCTTTCCGTGCCATCCGTGTTCTATTTTCAGGGCAGGCGACACGACCGGTTGACACCGATAACGATGAAGATGCCGGTCAGACTACCAGTCCGACCTACGCTGGTTATTTTCAGAACAGAATATCCATCAGGTTGGGAGACTTATGATCGTCTGATTATACCAGCGATGGGCAGAAAGCGCGCTTTTTACCGTGTCACTGGCTCACCCTTGCACCGTGTCGGGTAAGGCAGTTGCTTGATGTTTTTTGTGAAGCCCCTGCACAATCTTGACCATTTTGCGGAAAAAGGGTATTGATAGTAAGCAAATTGGGATTATTTGGTTCAACTCCATTTGATTTGATTTTTCGGTTACGCAGTTCAGCATAGTAGGTATGCGAACAAAGGAGCGCGGCGTATGGCAGTGATGACTCTTACCCGATCCACCATCGGGAAAAAAGTAATTATGGCGCTGACCGGCTTGGTCTGGATCGGCTTTCTGGTATTTCATATGTATGGAAATCTAAAGGTCTATCAGGGCGCCGAATACTTCAACCATTACGCCGAATCCTTGCGCGAGTTGGGCGAACCGCTCTTCTCCCGTCTCCACCTGTTGACCGTTCTGCGTATTATTGTGACGGTCTCTGTTCTGGCCCATATCTGGGCGGCTATCTCTTTGACCAGAGCCGCACGCAACGCCCGCCCGCAGAATTATGCGATGAAGCGGGTGGTGCAGGCCAACTACGCCTCGATCACAATGCGCTACGGTGGGGTGGCGATCGGGCTCTTTCTGCTCTACCACCTGTCCCACTTCACTTGGGGATTGATCCCCATCCCTCCCAGCGGCTTTGTGAAGGGCGACGCCTACGGCAATCTGGTAGGCGGTTTCCAGAGCATCTTCAATGTAATCTTCTATCTGGTGGCCGTGGCTGCTTTGGGTCTGCATCTCTATCACGGCACCTGGAGTCTGTTCCAGACCCTGGGTTTCAACAACCAAAAATATGACAGCACCCTGCGCAGCGCGGCGTTGGCTCTGGGGATTCTGATCCCCGTGGGCTTTGCCATTGTGCCCCTTTCCGTGCTGTTTGGCTTCGTCACACTGTAAATCGGAGGAACGGCATGGCAAGTGTACAAATGGGCAAAATCCTGGATGGGGGCGTTCCTGGCGGAGCGTTGACCGAAAAGTGGGATCAGTACCGTTTTGATATGAAGTTGATCAACCCGGCCAACCGACGGCGTTTCAAAGTAATTATCGTAGGCACAGGGCTGGCTGGCGCGTCCGCCGCGGCCAGTCTGGGCGAGATGGGCTATCAAGTAGAAGCCTTTTTCTATCAGGACAGCGCCCGCCGCGCCCACAGCGTGGCCGCCCAGGGCGGTATCAACGGGGCCAAGAATTACCGCAACGACGGCGACAGCGTCTTCCGTCTCTTCTACGACACCATCAAAGGTGGCGACTACCGCAGCCGGGAGGCCAATGTCTACCGGCTGGCCCAGGTGAGCAACAGCATCATTGACCAGTGCGTGGCCCAGGGCGTCCCCTTTGCCCGCGAATACGGCGGGATGCTGGACAACCGCTCCTTTGGCGGTGCGCAGGTCTCGCGCACCTTCTACGCGCGCGGGCAGACGGGCCAGCAGCTTCTTCTCGGCGCCTACCAGGCCTTGGAGCGCCAGGTCCACGCCGGCACAGTCAAGCTGCACAGCCGCAGCGAAATGCTCGATCTGGTGCTGGTCAATGGCCGGGCACGCGGCATCATCACCCGGGATATGGTGACGGGTGAGATTCAGCGCCACGCCGCGGATGTGGTGGTGCTGGGCACGGGCGGCTACAGCAATGTTTACTACCTCTCCACCAATGCCAAAGGCTGCAATGTGACCGCCGCCTGGCGTGCCCACAAGAAGGGGGCCTACTTTGCCAACCCCTGCTTCACACAGATTCACCCCACCTGCATTCCAGCGGCGGGGGAACACCAGTCCAAACTGACGCTGATGAGCGAGAGCCTGCGCAACGACGGGCGCATCTGGGTTCCCCACAAGGCGGGCGATACCCGTAAAGCAGCGGACATCCCCGAAGCAGAACGCTATTATTTTCTGGAAGAGAAGTACCCCAGCTTTGGCAATCTGGTGCCTCGTGACGTGGCCTCTCGCAACGCCAAGACGGTGGTGGATGAAGGCCACGGCGTCGGCCCGCTGAAGAACGGCGTCTTCCTGGACTTCTCCGACGCCACGGCTCGCCTGGGACAGCCCGTCATTAAAGAGCGCTACGGCAATCTCATCGATATGTACGAGCGCATCACCGGTGAAGACCCCTACAGCGTGCCTATGCGCATCTACCCGGCCCTGCACTACACAATGGGCGGGCTGTGGGTGGACTACAATTTGCAGAGCAACATTCCCGGCCTTTTTGTGATCGGCGAGGCCAACTTCTCGGATCACGGGGCCAACCGGCTGGGCGCCAGCGCACTGATGCAGGGGCTGGCCGATGGCTATTTTGTCCTGCCCTACACCCTGCCCAACTATCTGGCCGGGGTCAAACTGGACAAAGTGAGCGTGGACGACGAAGCCTTCCGCGCCGCCGCGGGTGAGGTCAACGGGCGCACGGAGAAGCTTCTCTCCATCAACGGCAGCCGCTCGGTGGATTCCTTCCACCGGGAGTTGGGCCACATACTATGGGATTATTGCGGGATGGAGCGCAACGAAGAGGGGCTGAATAAGGCCCTGGAACTGTTGCCTGCCCTGCGCGAAGAATTCTGGCAGAATGTGAAAGTGCCCGGCTCGGCCAGTGACCTGAACCAGAGCCTGGAGATGGCGGGGCGGGTGGCCGATTTCTTGGAGCTGGGCGAGTTGCTGGCGATTGACGCTCTGAACCGCAGCGAGTCCTGCGGTGCGCATTTCCGCAGCGAAAGCCAGACCCCGGAGGGCGAGGCCCTGCGCAAGGATGACGAGTTTGCCTACGTCTCCGCCTGGGAGAGTACCGGCAAACCGGGCGCGCCGATTCTGAACAAAGAGCCGTTGGTCTTTGAGAATGTGAAACTCAGCCAGCGCAGCTACAAATAACCAAATCGGGAATGAAAAGAGGGACGCAGATTGACGCAGAAACCACAGATTACGCAGATTGCATCCGTGTAAATCCGTCTCATCCGTGTTTATCCGTGTCCTTATTTTTCAAATTAGGGAGATAGAAAGAAATGAAGCTGAACCTACGCATCTGGCGACAGAATGGCCCCCAATCCGCGGGCAAGTTGACCGACTACCCGCTGCCCGATGTCAGCCCGGATTCGTCCTTTTTAGAGATGTTGGACCTGCTCAACGAGGAACTGCTGCACAAAGGCGAGCAGCCTGTAGCCTTTGACCACGACTGCCGGGAGGGCATCTGTGGCATGTGCGGGCTGATGATCAACGGCGTGGCCCACGGCCCCGAAGCCGCCACCACCACCTGCCAGCTCCACATGCGCCACTTCAAAGAGGGCGACAACATCACCATCGAACCCTGGCGGGCGCGCGCCTTCCCGGTGCTGAAGGACCTGATTGTGGACCGCTCGGCCTTTGACCGCATCATCGAGGTGGGCGGCTATGTGGGCGTCTCCACCGGCAGCGCGCCCGACGGCAACGCCATCCCGATTCCCAAGGAGAAGGCGGATACAGCGATGGACGCCGCGGCCTGTATCGGCTGCGGCGCCTGTGTGGCGGCCTGTCCCAACACCTCGGCCATGCTCTTCACCGCGGCCAAAGTGGGTCATCTGGCCAACCTGCCCCAGGGCCAGACCGAACGCTACCAGCGGGTGGTGGATATGGTGGATCAGATGGACGCTGAGGGCTTTGGCGGCTGCACCAATATGGGCGAGTGCCGGGCCGTCTGTCCCAAGGAGATCAGCCTGGACTTTATCGCGCTGATGAACGGGGATCTGTGGAAGGCCGCGCTGCGGGGTGTGACGCCGTCGAAGCGGTAGCGCGGGGGAGCGTTGGAGCGATAGAAGGGGGAACGAGCGGATTGGGCGGGGCGATATTGAACTATGCATTTTGAAGAATTTGCGAAACATACACGTCCACTTGGCGTCTTTGAGACTAGTCTGGTTTTGCCCTTCTATTCTTCACAGCAACAAACACAGCGGCAATTATCGGATTGGGTACGCTCAGGTAAGTTATTGCAGCTACGGCGGGGGATCTATGCCTTCCCGCCTCCTTATGTTGGGGAGCAACCGCTTCAATATGTCGTAGCGAATCGCCTGGTGCGACCGTCCTATATCAGCTTACAGTCCGCTTTGTCCTATTATGGCCTGATTCCCGAGCATGTCGCTTCCGTAACCAGTGTGACAACGGGTCGCCCCCTTACGTTACGAAATGAATTTGGCCGGTTTTTGTATCGTCATATCAAAACGGATTTCTTTTTTGGTTTTCGCTATTGGCAAGTATCGCAGACCCAATCCGCATTTATTGCCACCCCAGAGAAAGCAATACTCGACCTCCTCTACCTTACCCCAAACAGCGATGACGAAGCGTATATTCGAGAGCTACGCTTACAGAATCTTGATATCATAGACATTGAGCGCTTGCGTCAGTTAACTGCGCGTGCGAATCAACCAAAACTTATGCGCACCTTGCCACACCTACTGGCCGTCATCCAAGAGGAGACGAAGGGATACGTACCATTGTGAAACCCTACTTGCAGCAGCAGTTGGCCGGTATCACAGATATGGCAATTGGGTTGCCAATTGTGCGAGAATATCTGCAAGCCCGCATATTGGAAGGGTTGCAGCAATCCGGCGCTTTTCTGTGTCTTGCCTTTCACGGGGGCACTTCTCTGCGTTTTTTATATGACATTCCGCGCTATTCGGAAGATTTAGACTTTGCCGTGGAGTTACGATCCGAGCCATTCGATTTTCATCGGTATTTGTCTACAATTCAGCGTACCCTGAGTGCCGAGAACTACACCGTCGAAGTGCGAGCGCAGAAAGAGCAGCCTGTTGTCAATAAGGCATTCATTCGTTTTCGCGGTCTACTTTACGAGTTGGGGCTCTCTCCCTATCCGGATCAAGTGGTCGCCATTAAACTTGAGATCGATACGAACCCACCTCTCTATGCCGTTTCTGAAACGACTCTGCTCAGACGCCATGTCGATTTACATCTGCGCCATCATGATCGCGCGTCGCTCCTGGCCGGTAAATTACAGGCTGTCCTCAACCGAACGTATGTGAAAGGACGTGACTGGTACGATTTGTGGTGGTATCTGAAACAGCCCGATTGGCCACTTCCCAATTTTGCTTATCTAAATAGCGGATTGCGCCAGGCTGGGACTCTGTTGCCCGAATTGTCAGAAGAAAATTGGAAAAGGATTCTTCGGGAACGCACCCAAGCGTTGAATTGGTCGGTCGCTTTTAATGATGTCGAACCATTTATCATTGATATTGACAATCAGCCTGAATTCAACAAAGAACGGTTGCTTGAATTGCTGCACGAAGACAGATTTTGAGGGCTTTGGCGGCTGCACAAATATGGGCGAGTGCCGGGCCGTCTGTCCCAAAGAGATCAGCCTGGACTTTATCGCGATGATGAACGGGGATTTGTGGAAGGCCGCGCTGCGGGGTGTGACACCGTCGAAGCGGTAGGGCGGGGGAGCGTTGGAGCGATAGAACGGGGAACGAGCGGATTGGGCGGGGCGATGCGGATGGCGTCGGTTGGTTCAGCCCGCTCGTTTCGCATTCAGCTTATCGTAGGAATCACTTCAAATGGATCGGGTCCTGGGTATATTGTTGCTAATCAATGCCATTGCCGCAGTCGTTTTGCAGAATCGGTATGCTGCTAATGTCGATAAGAGACCAATCCGGTGGCGTATTTACCTTTCAGCTTCGGGTTTCGCCATAGGGTTTCTTGGCGTGTTGTTCTTCGCTGTTGCTGAATCGAATGTCAATGGGCGTGCTGTATTGGCTTCAGTTCTTGTCGGATGCTTTTCGGCATATGGCTTTGGTTGGCAAGTGCCGATAAAGTTGCAGAGAATCTATCAGCGTCGGATGTCGGACAGCGGACCGCAAAAACCGCATCAGAGGACTTGAGGCCGACTACGGATACATTCAAATACGTAGACGGATTTTGTGGCCGAATTGCGAGTACGATTTCGACTCGACTCTCTCCGGTTGTAATCCTCAATTCAGTCTGCAACGTTAAGATCGCATTCCACACCTGATACCCGTTCCCGTAGACCACCACTTCCACGCCGCCGTCGACGACAGTCGGATGGCTGATCTTCACCCCCAGCACGCCGTCATAGCCTTTGGCCGCGGCTTTGGCCTCCAGAGTGAACCGACGTCTTATGCTGCAACTGGGACACGAACACTCACTTCGCGTTCCAGGCGATCTGCGAGCTGGTCTTTTGCTATTTCGAGATCGTAGCGTGTCTGTAAATTCAACCAGAACCGCTCAGACAACCCAAAGTAGCGGGAAAGACGCAACGCTGTGTCTGGACTGATAGAACGCTTGCCCAACACAATTTCGTTGATACGGCGTGCGGGCACCCCAATCGCTTTGGCCAAAGCGTATTGACTTAACTGCATTGGCTGCAAAAACTCGCTGAGCAGCACTTCTCCCGGATGAATCGGTGGTAACTTTGTTGATGTCATAGGTGTTTGCCTGTTAATGATAATCTACAATCTCAACCGCGTAAGCGTTCCCTTCGCGCCAGACGAAGCAGATCCGCCACTGCTCATTGATGCGAATACTATATTGCCCACGCCGATCCCCACTCAAGGCTTCAAGACGATTGCTTGGCGGAATCCGTAAGTCATCCAAAGCTTCAGCCGCATCGAGTACTTCCAGCTTGATGCGCGCCCGATGCTGAATTGTTGGGGGCAAACGACGCGAAAACTCACGTTGAAAGACCTGTTCCGTTTCACGATCGACGAAGCTTTTGATCATAATATGAATGATAACGCAACACGTTATTACCGTCAAGATTTGTTTGGCTATTTCAGGGCTACTCAAAAATGCTATTGACGAGTGGCGATTTCCGCACTCCCCCTTCCGCACCCGAAAGCCATTCCCATAGACCACCACCTCCACGCTGCCATCCACCACCGTCGGGTGGCTGATTTTGACCCGCAGCACGCCCGCGTACCTTATTGCGCCACGCGAAAGCCGATATGCTCCCGGCGGCGTGTCGGGTAGCTCAAGCTGCGCATGGCACAGCGCACATAGTCCGCGCTGGGGCTGGCGAACGAGCCACCGCGCAGCACGCGCTGGCGGGAAGTTGTACTGGGCGTGTCGTACAGTTCTTCGCGGCCATCCGTAGCCTGATAAGGATAGGGCGCAT
>CAMDQF010000429.1 GCA_945905745.1 Litorilinea aerophila | reverse complement strand
CTGGGAAATTGGAGCGAACTGTAGCTGAGTAGATGGCGCTGTTCGGTAAACTGTTGCAGCATCACCGCGTCGGCCGTCAGCGTGGCCTGCATATCCGCGTCCTCCCGCCGCTGACCGAAGAAGCCCACGACAGTCAGCGTCGTACAGGCCATCAGCCCCGCCCAATTGACAATCACCACCCGGTGCGCGCAGCCGTCGTCTTCGCTCAGATAGAAGATGTCCAGCCGTTTGGCCTGCACCGATGGCTTCTCCTCGCGCAGTACACTGCGCAGGCGCGCGGCCATTAGTTCCAACGCCGCGCGATCCTGTGTACTCCACACCGGGTCGGTGAAGCTGCGGTCACTGAGTCTCTGGTCAGGCAGGAGAGTAACGGCTGGTGCAGTCATCACGCTGTTAAATCCGTGTCCGTCTGTTTACTTACTCAATAGGGCCGCGCGGACTCGTGGGCCACGATGGCGTCGTCTTTTGCCAACAGATAGCCCATATCGTCCAGACCGTTGAGCAGACACATTTTGCGGAAGCTGTCGATGGCAAAGCCCATCTGCTGGCCGTCGGGCAGGGTGACGGTCTGGTTTGCCAGATCGATGGAGAGGGTCGTCGTCGGCTCCTCCTCGATCAAATCCCAGAGCATATTGACCGTCTCTTCGGGCAGGGCCACGGGCAGCAGACCGTTCTTCAGGCTGTTGTTGTAGAAGATGTCGGCAAAGCCCGGTGCAATGACGGCATTGAAACCGTATTCGGTCAGCGCCCAGACCGCGTGCTCCCGGCTGGAGCCGCAGCCAAAGTTGCGCCCGGCGATCAGCACCCGGCTGCCCTGGTATTCCGGTTTGTTCAATTCGAAGTCTGGGTTGGGTTTTCCGTCCCGGCCATAGCGCCACCAGGAAAAGAGACCGTCGCCCATCCCGGCTTTGGTCACAGCCGTCAGGTAGCGGGCGGGGATGATCTGGTCGGTGTCCACGCTTTCCCGGCGCAGGGGCGTGGCGGTGGTGGTTAATTGGGTCAAGGGTTGCATCAGGAGTTCCTCTATTGCGTGGTGTTCAATATTCGTAAATTTCTGTAATCTGCTTCAGCCCGTTCAGGACGACGCGCAAATAGTTCAAGACATTTCGTCCCAAAATCAGTTCATCACCGCTACGGTCAGAAACAACCTCGACAACAGGAATGCGAATCTCCCCGATTAGAATATCGAGCAGATAAATGTCCACAGCACGTCGTTCTCCCCACTGGCTGCGAATGTGCTTGCGATTGTCGACTTGCAGCGCCAGTGGCTGGAGATACCGATAGGGCACAATCGTAGCGTCGGCTCCGCTATCCACAAAGGCCGACAACAGTTCAGTCGATTTGTCTTCTCCATACACTTCAAATCGGACTTCGACAGTCGGTGCTGGTGGGGTATATGCCCGTGAATAAGGGGAAATCATTGAGCCACTTTCCCTGTACTCGGCGTCCTAAGCCATATCTCTTGCTCGGGATCCGTTGTTACTTCCCGAATCAGCACAGACACTTTCCCATAGAGATCGCGCACACGACGATATAGCGCAACGCGGTCGGGGTCTGCATCGACCAGCTTGCCATTGTGAATCGCGACCCATTCTCCGGGTTTGGTCTTCCAAAGCTCCGGGTGAAGTCTGACGAATGCAGCAACTTCGGCATCGATCTTTGCCCTCTGCTTATTCAGCAAAAACTCTTCCACAGCCAGATTCAGCAATTGATCGACACTCGTCTCACTCTGTTCGGCATCTTGCAGAAGTTGGATTCCCAAATCTTCCCGCAAAGCAATCTGTTCGAGTTGCATCAACCCTCCCCCCCAACTTTATACCTCAAATCCGGTTTTCATAGAGATCGGCAACCGGAAAACACAATTCATGCCCGTGCCACTGCAAATCGCCGCCTTCCACAGTAAAGTCAGCGAACAGGGATACATCCAAATATCTTCGGATGTATGGATTGAGCGAATTCTGTAGGAACTCTTCGAAGTCAACAATTTTGATAACGCCATCACTAAAGGCGATAGCAACCCGGTACGGTTCAAGCAACTGCGCGCTAACCACATCAATTATAGCGTCGTCCGCCAGCACTACCGGATACGGCGAGTGATTCGCTCGCTTGTGATCTGCCGATCTATTATCTGCGTTCATCCGCCCGTTCCGCGCAATCCGCGTTCTATTCTTCTCCGTCGTTACATCATCTCCCGCACATCCACCACCCGCCCGTTGACCGCGGCCGCGGCGGCCATAATTGGACTCATCAACAGACTGCGGGAACCCGGCCCCTGCCGCCCCTGGAAGTTGCGGTTGCTGGTGCTGGCTACGTACTTGCCCGCGCCCGCCTTGTCGTCGTTCATCGCCAGACACATACTGCACCCCGCGCCGCGCCACTCGAAACCGGCCTCGCTAAAGATAACATCCAGTCCCTCGGCCTCGGCCTGGGCCTTCACCGCTTTCGAGCCGGGCACGACCAGCGCCTGCACATTGTCCGCCACCTTGCGCCCCTTCGCGATGGCGGCGGCTTCGCGCAGGTCTTCGATGCGGCTGTTGGTGCAGGAGCCGATAAAGACAATATCCACGGGCTGACCTTCCATCTTCTGGCCTTCCTGCAAACCCATATACTCCAGGGCCGCGGCCAGACTGCGCCGTTCGGCCGGGTCGGCCACTTCCGCCGCAGTGGGGATACGCCCGCTGATGCCGATGCCCTGGCCCGGATTTGTGCCATAAGTGACCATCGGCTCCAGCGTCGCGGCGTCCAGCGTCAACTCCCGGTCAAATACGGCGTCGGCGTCGCTGTAGAGGGTGTTCCAGTAGGCCACGGCTTTCTCCCAGCGCTCGCCGGACGGGGCAAAGGTGCGCCCTTGAATGTAATCGTAGGTGGTCTGGTCGGGCGCAATCATCCCGGCGCGCGCCCCGCCTTCGATGGACATATTGCAGACGGTCATGCGGTTCGCCATAGACAGGCGGCGGATGGCGCTGCCCCGGTATTCAAAGACGTATCCCTGGCCGCCGCCCGC
>CAMDQF010000428.1 GCA_945905745.1 Litorilinea aerophila | reverse complement strand
CCCTACAGATAAAGCAATTTTACCCTACAAGACAACAGGATGGCAAGGCGACTTTGCGGTCGCGCTTGCCATCCTGTGATGCTACACTGCTGTACAGATTTACGGCCTGTCTGCGTGGTGCGTGGTGCGTGAACCAGTACCGCTGATCTCACGTGTTACGTTTCACTTCCCGACGAGAAATCGTGACTGGTTGATGCATCGCCACTACTTCTTTACGCATCGCGCACCACACACTACGCTATTCCCCTGCGTCCGTGAAGAAGAAGGTGGACGGGCGGCTGATGTTGGGTGTCTGCCCGGCCTGGATGTTGAACTGGCGGGACGGGATGTTGCCCATATTGTTCTTGACCACACGCACACCCATGAAGGCGCCGGACTGGCCGACTGTGCCGATGGTCCATACTTCATCGGTGATGAGCGCCCAGATTTCCTTGCCGATGGTGATGCGCTCTTCCGGCGTGGATTTCAGACCGGTGGAGAACATATCCAGCACCTTGGCCACCGAACCATCCGGATCCGGCGCTACACCGGACGCACCGTCGGAGGAGTACCAGTCGCCGTAGCCGGGACCAGTGCCTGATGCGTTGGAGACGGGCAGGGCGTGGTAGGGATAGAGATAGAGTTCGTCGGTGCCGTCGTTCTGCCAGAAGAAGACTTGGAGTTCGTTGGCACCCCGGCGCTGTTCAATCAGACCCCGCTCGCTCTCCACCACATTGAGGAAGATGCCGATTTCGGCCCAATCCTCTTTGATCATTTCGGCGATGGCGGTGAACTGAATGAAGGCGGGAATCGGGTTGATCTCGATGCTCAGCCGTTCGCCGTTGTCCGTGCGCAGGCGGAAACCGTCTGCATCCTTTTCAGTCAGGCCAATGGCATCCAGCATCTCATTGGCTTTGGCGATGTCCAGGGTGGACCAGAGCTGGCGATATTCGGGGCCAGGGCTGAAAGGCGAGCTTTCCGCCACCACTGCCGAGCCGGGCTTGCCGATGCCCAGGAAGATGACTTCGTTGATGGAGTCCCGGTCGATGCCCAGAGAAAGGGCGCGGCGGAAATCCACATTTTGCAGCCACTTGGCGATCTCTTCATCGCCCCGGTAGCTCTGGTTGAACATCAGCGCGCCGTCCGCGCCATGCTGCGCCGGGTCCAGAACGACTGTGTAGTTGCCCGCTTCGGCGTTTTCCAACAGCACAGGCAGGTTGGCCAGGCTGATGTGACGAGACTGATAATCGTACTCACCGGCGATGGCCCGCAGGTTGAGGACTTCCAGATTCTCGGCCAGGGTCATGCTGATGCGGTCGATGTAGGGGAGCTGGTTGCCCGCGCTATCCACGCCGAAGTAGTAGGGGTTGCGCACCAGCACCCAGTTGTCGGTGGTGATGGGAACTTCGGTCTTCCAGGGGGTGATGACAGGCAATTCCGGGTTGCGCTGCCAGGTGTTTTTGTCTTTGAAAAGATTCACCCAGTTGTCAAAGCCCTCTTTCTTGACCATCTCGTCGAGCACAGCCTGATCCACAAAATCCGGGTGGAACTGCTGCATGTAATGGGCGGGGGCCACACCACCCATAGCCGTCGCGCCCATGACGGCGTGACCGCCGAAGACATTCACCGAGCTGCCCAGCACTTCCAGGAAGAGGCTGTTGGCGAAGGAGAAGGTGAATTTCAGGGTATAGTCGTCCACCGCTTCCATGGTCGCGCCTTTATCAATGTTGAAGAAGGGCGAGCGCACAGGGACCAGCTCCGCGTTCTGGTACATATGCTCGAACCAGAACATATAATCGGCGCTGGTGTGGGGCGCGCCGTCAGACCATTTCATCCCTTCGCGCAGGAAGATGGTGATCTCCGTGCCGTCTTCGCTGACTTCCCAGCCCTTGGCTACGTTGGGAACCATCTCTGGGAAGCCGTCGGATTTCCAGTGGAGCAGGCGGTCGCCGCCAGCGACGCGGTGGCCGTTCTGACCATCGCCGGGGCCGGTGAAGCCGCGCCGCCAGGTGCCGCCGTATTTGCCGATCTCGTGGACCGGCTCGATGACCAGCAGGTCGCTGGCAACGGGCAGACGTTCGGCCAGGGCGGGCAGAGTGCCGGCTGTCACCAGCTCGGCCAGCATGGGCGCTTCGGCGAAGGCTGCGGGGAAGGCGGCTTCGTCGGTGACGATCTGCGGGCCTTCGATCTCGCCGATGAGCGAGGAGCCGAGGGCCGGTTCTTCCTCTGCGACAGGTTCGGCGGTGGGGGCTGCTGCTTCGGCGGGCTTTTCAGCCGTGGGCGCCGGCGCAGCTTCCGCGGGGGCAGGCGCAGCCGGTTCAGCAGCCGCGGGTGCGGCTGGTGCGGCATTGCCACAGGCGGCCAGCACCAGAGCAGCTACCAGGACTAGGGCCAGCAGAAAGGCTTTCGACGAAGCCTTGGCTGGCAATTTGCGTGCGATCATTGGGGTTCCCTCCTTGGGTTGTGGATTGTGCCGTCGCTGCGGCGTGAACTGAGAAGATTGACCGTTACGAAAAAGTCTAAGAACCGAGTTTTTGATAGCACCCATTGGCTATGCGCTGGGCACTTTGCCCGACCACGCCAGCAGAGTGCGTGCGCTTTCAGCCCCCTGCACAGGCACTTGCGCCGGGTCAATCACACCGATCTGCGCTAAAACACTGGCATGATCCCAATACAAATGTTCACTGGCGATCTTGCCATTCTTAAATTTGATGATGCCCACCACTGCCATCTCGATCCGCTTGCCCGTTGCTGGTACGCCAGGGATCATCCAATCCATCACCTGGTCGTGCGTGAAGGCATAGACCGCCTCCTCCACAATTGTATCCTCGGCAATCACTTGCGAAACTGGGATCGGTATTAAATCACCAGGCAACTGCGCCAGGAACTTGGAGGCATAAAAATCAAGCACCCCCTCGCGCCCCTGTCCCCCGACCGCAATCGGCACCATCAGCACATAGGGATTCTCGGCCTTGGTCATCGTTTCGGCCAACCTGTGCTGATTGGGCTAAATCAGCACGGGTTGGG
>CAMDQF010000427.1 GCA_945905745.1 Litorilinea aerophila | reverse complement strand
GCGCGCTGATTGTAACGGGCGGGCTGGCGGCAGTCTTTGTCGTCTCTGGGGCAATTGTGGCCGCTGGCGCGCTCTACGTCTTCTTGCGCTTGCAGCGGCCAACTCCTTCTGCAACTCCACTCTAGCGGACCAGAGAACGTAATGGCGAAGAAAGAACCGACTGTCTCCTGGCAGGTGCTGCTGGACGACAATCAGTGGGAGCGGGAGGCCAAAGCACCCGGGGCCGCGAGCGAAACAACAGAGGCGCTTGTACATCACATGACAGGAGGTATGGATATGTTGACATCACGCGAACGGGTGAGAAAAACCCTTGCCCATCAGGAACCGGATCGGGTTCCGTTGGATTTGGGCGGATGTGGACAGACGGGAATGCATGTGAGTTCGGTCTACAAACTGCGTCAGGCCCTGGGGCTGGACGAGCCGGGTGTGCCGGTGAAGGTGATCGAACCCTATCAAATGCTGGGAGAAATTAAGCCCGATTTGGTGGACGCGCTGGGCGTGGATGTGATGCCGCTGACCGGGCCGAAGACTCTCTTCGGTTTCGTCAATCAGGGCTGGAAGCCGTGGACAACTTTCGACGGCACGCCCGTACTGGTCCCGGAAGCATTCAATACGGAGCCGCAACCTGGCGGGGAGATTCTTATGTACCCGGAAGGGGATCGCTCTGTCCCGCCCAGCGGTATTATGCCCAATGGCGGCTGGTACTTCGACTCCATCGTGCGGCAGCCACCGCTCGACGAGGATAGGCTGAACGTGGCCGACAATCTGGAAGAATTTGGCCCCATTTCGGAGGCAGAACTGGCCCACTTCGGGAGGGAGGCGGAACGACTCTACAGCGAGACGGACAAGGCCATTTTTGCGGTCTTTGGCGGCATCGGATTTGGCGACATCGCGCTGGTTCCGGCCATGTGGCTGAAGCATCCCAAGGGCATCCGGGACATTGAAGAGTGGTATGTGAGTACGGCGATCCGCAAGGAGTATGTCTACGCCATCTTCGAGCGCCAGTGCGAGATCGGCCTGGCGAATCTGGAGAAACTGTACGCTGTGGTCGGGGACCGGGTGGATCTGGTCCACACCACCGGCACGGATTTTGGCACCCAGCGCGCACCCTTTATTTCCACCCAGAGCTACCGGGATCTGTTCAAGCCCTTCCATACGGCCATCAATGACTGGATTCACACCCACACTTCCTGGAAAGTGTTGATGCACACGGACGGGGCCATACTGCCCCTGATTCCGGAATTTATAGAGGCCGGCTTTGATGTGCTGAATCCCGTGCAATATACGGCAGCGGGTATGGACCGGGCGACGATCAAACAGCGTTTTGGTGACTCCTTGACCTTTTGGGGGGCAGGGGTAGATACCCAGCAGACTCTGCCCTTTGGCACACCGGAACAGATACGGGCCGAAGTGCAAGAAAATATGCGTATCTTTGGGCCAGAGGGTGGCTTCGTCTTCAGTTCCGTACACAATGTGCAGCCCCAGACGCCAGTAGAGAATCTGCGGGCGATGTACGCAGCCGTGGCAGAATATCGCCAGTATCCGCTGGGGTAACGGGGGATGGGTCTGCCTTCCCCCCCTTCTTTCGCCGGTCCTGTGCCGGTCGTGTATAATCAAATCAAGCGACCTGCCGATCTGTTACCGTACATGCGGAGATTTTGATGCCCACCCCTGCCCTGACTGTTCTGGAAGAAGACCGCCACTGGTGGTTTATGACCCGCACCCGGGCCATCTTGAAATATCTGGACGCGGAAGTTGGCCCCCAGAATGGCGCCCGCAACGGCGACCCCCGCAACGGCGACCCCCGCAACGGCGACCCCCGCCGGGTGTTGGATATCGGCGCGGGCGCGGGCAATATGGCCCACCATCTGGCCCATTATGGGCAGGTCATCGGGTTGGACTACAACGCCCGGCCCTTGCCCGTCGCCGCCGCCAGAGCGTTGGCCACCAGCCAGGCATCCGGTGATCAGCTTCCCTTCCCCGACGCCATCTTCGATCTGGTCACACTGCTGGACACGGTGGAGCACATCCCCAACGAGCTGGGCGTCTTTGCCGAAGCCTACCGGGTGCTGAAGCCCGGCGGCAAGCTGATGGTGACTGTGCCTGCTTTTATGTGGCTGTGGAGCTACAACGACGTTATCAACGAACACCAGCGCCGCTATACAGTCCCCGAACTGAGCCAAAAGCTGGAACTATCCGGTTTCCGGGTCAAGCGGGCCAGCTACAACAATTTCTTCGTCTTCCCCCTCATCGCGGGGATGCGTCTGCTGCGTCCCGACGCGCCGGAACTGGACAGCCCCCACCTGACCGCGGACGACGAGGTCTATCAGGTGGAGATGGAGCCGACGCCGGAGCCGGTCAATTCCATTCTCCACGCGGTGGGCTGGCTGGAGGCGGAATTGATCGAGCGGGTGAATCTGCCCTTTGGATCGAGCGTGATTTGTGTGGCGGAGAAGTAACTTCGTGCCAAAACCTCTACACCGCTGGGCGCTCGGTTTCTTCGCTCTCTTGACCCTTGCCCTCTCCTGGCCTCTGCCCCTCCACATCTTCGACTTCGTGCCCGGCGTGGCCCAGTGGGCCTTCGACGAATCTACCTTCGTCTGGAACATCTGGTATTTCAAGCACGCGCTCATCGACAATCTCTCCACCCCCCTGCACAGCGATCTGATCTACTATCCGCTGGGCATGGATCTAGTCCTCTACACCTACAACTTTTTCAATGCCCTCCTGGCCCAACCTCTGCATCTGGCCGTCGGGCTGATCTTCTCCAGCAACGCCACCGTCCTCTTCAGCACCGCCCTCAGCGGCTACGGCGGGTTTCTGTTGGCTCGCTATTTGCTGGCGCGAGATCGGGGGCTGGGGATTGGGGACTGGGGATCGGGAAAGAATTGTCCCAATCCCCAATCCCTAATCCCCAGCCCCCAATCCCTCCTCCCCCCCCTCCTCGCCGGCACACTCTACGCCTTCGCCAGCAACCGGGCGATCTACGCCACCCTGGGCCACTACGATATG
>CAMDQF010000426.1 GCA_945905745.1 Litorilinea aerophila | reverse complement strand
CAACCTTCCGGGAAGGGGTCAAGCAGATCGGCGCGCGTACAGTCGGCTTGTGACCCCTTCCCGGAAGGTGCAAACGATGTCACCTCCTCACTCCCACAGCAGCAACACCCCCATTGCTTCGCTCAGCCGCTCATAGAGCAGGTCATAGGCGGCTTTGGCTTGGGTAAAGGGGAAACGGTGGCTGATGAGCGGCTCGACCTGGATACGCCCGGCTTGCATCAGCTCAATTGACCGGGCCAGCATCACGGGGCGCGTTTCCGCCGCATAATAGCCGCCGATCAGCCGTTTGCGTTGCATCTTGCCAGCATCTAACGGCAGTGGCGCACCGTGATAGAGACCGATGAGGTGCAGCGTGCCTCCGTCGCACACCATCTCCTGCGCCTGGGCAAAGGAGGTCAGCCCCGCTTGGCCGCCCACACAGTCGAAGACCAACTGGGCACCCTGGTCGCCTGTCAACTCGCGTACCCGCTCCACCGGATCTTCTTCGGCGGCATTGATCGCCAAATGCGCACCCAGGCTTAGCGCCAACTGGCAACGCGCCGCGATCGTATCCACGACAATCAACCGCGCCAATAGATGTTGGCGCGCCGCCTGCATCACCAGGTTGCCCACCAGTCCCTGCCCCAGCACCACAACTGTATCGCCGGGACGGATGCCAGGCACCTGTGCCCAGGTGACGCCACCAGTAACCAGAGGCAGAAAGGCAGCCTGGGCAAAGGAAAGATCATCGGGAATCGGCCAGACCGCGGTGCCTTCCATAGCGTCCATCGAGAGCAACGTATACTGGGCGTGAGGCGCGACAGCCACCACGCGATCGCCGGGTTGGAAGCGCGTCGCAGCCTCGTCGCCGACGGCTGCCACCACGCCCCCCACCGAATAGCCCATGATCGCCGGGTCAATGGCCTCTTCGTGCATGTAACGGCGCAGAACTTCCGAGCCGCGGCTGATCAGGCTTACCCGGCTGCGTACGAGCACATCGCGCGGGCCACAGACCGGTAGGGGAACCTCTTCGAGAACGATATTGCCGAACCCTTCGGGTTTTGCCACACGAAGCATGGAAAATCTTCCTTGCGAACGGTTGGATTGCTACTGCAAGACGGCGGAAACTTATCCTCAGTTCTCGTGGTGCGTAAACTGGTACACGCACTACGACCGCAACCATTGAGTTATTTGCGCAGCACTGTACTACAGCGTCGCCACCCGTATACCAGCGGCCCGCACGTGGATCACTCCGTGCAGCGTGGCGTAATAGGTGAGCAGCACTGTTCCATCGGCCAGCAGCAGCAGGTCGGGTGTGCCAAAGCTAAAGCGCTGCAACTCATCCCAAACGCGCTCCTCCCCATCGGCGAGCGCGGGGAGCGTCACCGGTTTTCCACTCATACGACCCCTCTCGCCATCCCACAATTGGATTGGCTGGTCAACGGCCCAACTCTTCCCGCCATCGAGCGAGTGCCAGAGCAGGCTGCCTAGCGGCGGGTGGCGATAGTTGCTGGCGGCCAACACGCGGCCGTCGGGTAGCACGAGCGGTGCGCTGATCTGTCCGACAAAGCCCAGGCTCTCGGCTGCGCTCCACGTCTGCCCATGATCCGCTGAAAACGCGCGATGCACGGCAATCGTGCGCTCGCTGCCCTGCTCAAAGGTCCAGAGCAGGGCAATCAGCCGCCCGTCGGGTAGAAGATCGAAGCGGGCATCGCACAGGTTGAGACGACCGCTCGCATCGCCAGCCACCATGAGCGGCGGCGAGAAAGTGCGCCCGTCATCGTGGGAGATGATGAGCGCCGTCGCATTTACGCCGGACGGAATACGGCATTCGATTGGCACACAGAGCGCGCCGTTGGCTGCCACAAAGGGAGGCGCGGTCACACCGACCCGCTCCAGCGGCTCTAGCTGCGGCTGTGCCGGAGGAGACCAACTGGCACCGCCGTCTTCGCTGCGTGTCAAAAAAAAGCGCAGTGGGTAGCGTTCGCCCTCTGCGCCGAAGGGGTAGAGATTGGGAGGCAGCCCTTCGACAGTGCCAAAGGAAGCCACCAGCGCGCCGCCCCGCGTCTGGCAAAGTCCACCCGTGATGACCGTTTGTGTGGGTCTCTCCAGGAGTCCGTTGAAAACGATTTGGGGTGCCAACCACCGCCTGCCCCCATCCAGCGAACGTTGCAGGAGCAGTTGACCGTCATGGCTGTGTTTGGTCGTCCCCTGGCGATAGACGCAGACGGCCGTGCCATCGGCCAGTCGAGCCGAGAGGGGAAAGGCGCAGCTACTCTGTGGGTTGGCGGCGGCCAGGTTGGGCGAAACCGCAACATCGAAGAGGATTTCTATTTGCATAGGAGGGTGGGTAGCCTTTGTCGTGATTGGCACGCTGTCTACACATGAAAGACATAGAGCGAGCGGTTTTCCAATGGGAGCGTGATGCGCTGTTGCAGGCGATGACTCTCCGCAACGGCCAGGCAGGCTTCGGTCAGGTGGTGGGTGATCTGGATATTGCCCAGTGTCGGGCGACCGCTTTCGAAGGCGTCGAGCAGATCTTCCAAGCAGAGCTGGGTGGCGCTGTGCGCTTCTACAGTTGGCGCGGGCACAGCGACAAAGCTGCGCTCTTTTTCACTTTTGGCCTTGCGCACAACCAGCCCGACCCCGTCGTTGCGCACGCTGACGCTGCCGCGGCTGCCGATCACTTCAAACTCCCAAGTGCCGGCGGGGACGGTAGTCGCTTCTACCCCATTGGCAAAGAGCGCCTGGAAGATGGCGTTGGGATCTTTTTCGAGCCGGTTGTTCTCAATCACCAGATCACGCGGGAGGAGTTCGCCCCAGATGCTCACCACCTTGGGGTCGCCGAGCAAAAAGCTGAGCGTATCGAGAGAGTGGATGTGACCGTGCAACAGATTCGAGGCGGCGTAATGCGCAGCCGCGCGGGGGTCGCCGATTTCGCCGTCGGCAATTAACTGGCGCGCGACGTGATAGGTACGATTGAAGCGGCGCAATCCACCGGTGTTGAAGGGGATATTGCGGCTGCCCACGGCAGC
>CAMDQF010000425.1 GCA_945905745.1 Litorilinea aerophila | reverse complement strand
TTCAGCAGTGCTTCTGCGCTACAATCCAGGCCGTGGGTGATGAGTGCGGCCATCGGGTCTGGTTCATCTAAACGAAAAGCGCCAAATGAGCTGACATCCATGCCCTGGCTGACTTGCCACTCCACAAGAGCACGCCAGCCGTCCTTCAGAATCGCCGCATAGAAAAGACGCTGGGGCTGCCACCCCGTCCCCGCCGCCGAGTAGGCCGTCGTGTCCCCGGCAGCGGCATAGGCCGCTGTGGTGTGGTGGCTGGCCGCGATGTGGTCCGGGTGGCCGTACCAGCCGCCCGGTTCAAAGGTGATGACGATATGCGGGCGCAGCTCACGGATCAACGCCACAATTCTCCCGACCGCCTGCGCGGCCGGGGACTGCACAAAGGCACGCGGGTCGTCGTTCTCGGCTGTGCCCGCCATCCCCGAATCCCGGTAGTCCAGAAAGCGCAGTTGCTGGATGCCCAGCACCTTCACCGCACATTCCAGTTCGCTCTGGCGCACCTGGCCCATTGTTTCCCGGGTCGCCAGGGCGGGATCGCTGCTCTCCCCCACCTCGCCGCGGGTAACACAACAGAGGGTGACGTGGCTGCCGGAGCGGGCATAGCGGACAAGAGAGCCGCTCACCGCGCCCTCGTCGTCCGGGTGGGCAAAGATCGCAAGCAAACGATAGGGCATAAGGGTGATTCCTGGTGGCGTGTGGATTGGATGGAAAAGAATTGGGTGTCTTCAAAATCAGTTAAGAACTCTACAGCCGCCGATACTGGGCAGCGCGGATTTGTCTCGTCATCTGTTAAGAACTCTACAGTCGCGGATACGGGGTAGCGCGGATTTGTCTTGTCTCACACAGACCCATCCGCGCTGCCCAGTATCCGCAGCTATAACACCCGCCTTGTAACTAACTTTGAATAGACCCAATAGCCTTTAGAACGCGTCACCCTTCAACCCAAATGTGCCTTTGACCGCTGCAATCTCACCGCTCATGGTGGCCAGATGTCCTGCCACCAGATTAGCAATACACCAGGCATGATTTTGTGAACCCGCACCGACCAGCGAAAGATCGATCATCCGCTCCAAGTCTGCCCCGCCCGCATAGGCCATAGCCGCCCCAAAGACGGCCTGGGCATAGGCGTTCAATTGGGCGAAGTCCACTTGCACGCTCTTGCCCCACTCTGCTGTAATGTCGGGGCGCACAACACTCACACCGGTCTTGCCCGCCCACTCGCCTTCATAGAGCGCCGGCTGGCCGTTGAAAAAGCTGTGAATCTGCCAATCCGTGCTGATTACGGCGTGGGCGTAGGTGGCGGCGATGGTCTGCATCGTGCCGCCGGGGTCCCGGTGGGCATCCTCCGCCGAGACATCGGCCATCACCTGCTGGATGTAGTAGCTGGCAAATCCGACGGCCTGCTGAAGTACTGCGTTTCCATTCATTGCGGTTTCTCCTCTAATTATCAACGGACAGAGTCTGTTTGTAAAACATTTACAGTCTACCCGAGTTCGCCCGGTCTGTACAGGCCAAAAAATGTTCGTTCATTGCTCACTTTCGCGTGTACTTTGCCAAGGCATCTGCTACAATGACCGCAATCCTTCTTTCTGCATGACGATTCAGCCCTTGTGTTCACTGGCTGGGTAGGTTGAGTAACAACACGACGGGAGACAATCCAATGACACGACCGCTTGAACTAGTGCTGCTGGGTGCCGGCGCGCGGGGCGCCCACGCCTACGCATCCTATGCCTTTGCCCACCCGGAGGAGGTGCGTTTTGTGGCCGTGGCCGAGCCAGACCCGCTGCGCCGACGCCGCTTTGCCGATGAACATGACCTGGATGCCAGCCAGATTTTTGCTTCCTGGGAGGATCTCCTGGCGGCGGGCAAGCTGGCCGACGGCGCGCTCATCACCACCCAAGACCAGATGCACGTGGAGCCAGCCATCGCCGCCCTGGAGGCTGGCTACGACGTTCTGCTCGAAAAGCCGATGGCCGATTCCCTGGAAGGCTGTGTGCGGCTGGTGCAGGCCGCCGAGCGCACGGGTCGCAGCCTGCAAATCTGCCACGTCTTGCGCTACACCCCTTTCTGGCAGACCCTGCATGCCATTCTTGCCAGCGGGCGGTTGGGGCGCATCATCACCGCCGAACATCGGGAAAATGTGGCCTGGTGGCACATGGCCCACAGCTTTGTGCGGGGCAACTGGCGCAACAAGAGCCTCTCCACACCGATGATCCTCGCAAAATGTTGCCATGACCTGGATCTGCTGGTCTGGAATCTGGACGATCCGGTGGTGCGCCTCTCCTCTGTGGGCAGTCTGATCCACTATGCGGCCGAGAGTGTCGGCCCAGAGATTCCTCTGCGCTGCACCGACGGCTGCCCCATCGAGAGCGAATGTCCCTTCTCCGCCCTGGGCATCTATCTGGACGCCCGGCTCTTGCCCGGTCCCCGTCGTCTGGCCGAAGGCGAAGATGCGCCCCGGGTTTGGCCCTTTATGACAATGACCGACGATCTGAGTTGGGAGGGTCGGCGGCGAGCGCTGGAGACCGGCCCCTATGGGCGCTGCGTCTATCGCTGCGACAACGATGTGGTGGACCACCAGACAGTGTTGATGGAGACGGCCAGTGGCGCGTCGGTGACGCTGGTGATGCACGGCCACTCCTATGAGGAGTACCGATCCATGCGCTTTGACGGCACAAAGGCCAGCCTGCGGGCCTGCTTTGGGCATCATCCAGAGATCGTCATCTACCATCACGGCGGCGGAGAGGAAGTTGTGGAGATTCCCGCGGCGTCCAGCGGCCACGGCGGGGGCGACTGGGGTACATTCAGCAGCTTTCTGCGGGTGTTGCGGGGCGAAGAAAAAGCCCTGACCGACGTGCGCTCCTCTCTGGAAAGCCACCTGCTGGCCTTCGCCGCGGAGGAAGCCCGGCTCAGTCGTCAGGTAATCGATATGGCGGAGTATCGGGCCCAGGCAGAGGGGATGGGAAACAAATAGATTGGTGTGGCGGGCAAAACATTCGCCAAACGAAACGTGAAACGAGAAACGTG
>CAMDQF010000424.1 GCA_945905745.1 Litorilinea aerophila | reverse complement strand
TCCCCGCCGGGGCGCCAAAGGCGATGGGATTGGTGCCCAGCCGGGGGTAGCTGCCGTGGAGAGGACGCATGGAGGGGGCTGCATTGGTCAGGGCGATGCCCAGCATATCCTGGGCGACGGCCATTGTGGGGTAATAGCCAGCCATCCCCACATGATGGCCGTTGCGGATCGTCACCATCCCCACGCCGTAGGACCGGGCCTTTTCGATGGAAATTTCCATGGCCCGGTGCGCCGAGACAAAGCCCAGGCCGTTGCCCCCGTCCAGCAGGGCCGTCGTGGGCGATTCGCTGACAATCTCCATCTGTTGGGGAATGGTGTAGACCCCCTCTTCGATGGCCCTGCAATAACCAACCGCATTGCCAATGCCGTGGGTATCCACCCCGTGCAGACTGGCAAAGGTCAGGATGTCGGCGGTGATGCGGGCGTGCGCCTCCGGCACGCCCACCGCCAGGAAGAGGGCGACAATCTGGCGATGGATGTCCGCCGACTGTACCCATAGGGCTTCATCTTCAGGAACCTGCAAAAACGGGAAGGACATTAATGACCTCTTTCGTGTGGGGGATTTAGTAGCCACCGATAAACAGTGATGGACACCGATAAACACCGATAAACACGGATGCAGACGGGCATAGGAGATGTTCCAGTCAACCAATCGCCTAATCCGGCGTCCAGGCCCGGGGTGCGATACCCTCCACGTCGGTTTTGACATCGATGAGGGCGGGCCGCTTGGCCGCGAAGGCCCGTTCCAGCGCGGGGGCAAGTTCGGACGGTCGCTCGACGGTCAGTCCGAGGCAGCCCATGGACTCGGCGATCGCGGCAAAGTCGCTTTCCGGAAAGAGCCAGAGTTCATCGGAGCCGGGCGTTTGCCCGCCATAGATGTTCTCTACACCCCGCTTCTCCTGGTTCAGCGAGTGGTTGTTGTTGACGACCGTCACTGTGTGGATGCCACAGCGCACGGCTGTCTCCAACTCCGACAGGTGATACCAGATGCCGCCATCGCCGGTGAAGCAGAGGACTGGGCGCTCCGGCGCAGCGCACTTGGCCCCCATCGCCGCGGGCAGACCCCAGCCCAGGGAGCCAGCGCAGCGGATGTAGCTCTGCTCCGGGTGTTGCAGGTCGAGCATTGTGCCCGTCCAGATGCCCGAATGGCCCGTATCGGAGACGAAGATGGCATCGGTGGGCAGATGATCGCTCAGTTCCCGGCACAGCCGCTCCGGACGCATGGGCAGGCTCTCGGCGTTGACCTGCTCGGCGACGCCAGCTTTCCATTCAGCCACCAGCGCCTGTACCCGGCCAATCCAGCCATCCCTGGACGGAACCGCATCAGCCAGGGCCAGCATCCGGCCCAGAGTTGCCTGCACATCCCCCTGCAAGCCCAGCGCAGCCGGGTAGTTGCGGCCCAACTCCGCCGGGTTGATGTCCAGTTGGATGACCGGCGTACCCTGGGGGGGAAGCGTAAAGTTGTTGGTTACCTGTCCCCCCGTGTGGCTGCCGATAAAGAAGACCAGATCCGCCTCGCACAGAGTCTGGTTGGCGCAAGCCCGGGAATAGGAGCCGGGGACGCCCACGGCCAGGGGGTGATCGGCCGGGAACATGGCTTTGGCATTGAGCGCCGTGGCAACCGGGATGGATAGCTTCTCGGCCAAAGCGACCAGTTCGGCCCTGGCCCCGGAGGCGGTGACGCCACCCCCGGCCACAATCACCGGTCGCTTGGCCTGGGCCAGCAGGGCCAACGCCGCTCCGATCTCCCCGTCCCCAGCCTGGGGGCGAAAGGGGGGCGTGCGGCTGAAGGTACTTTCAATGCAGACTTCGAGATCGGCTTCCACATCGACCACCGCCTGGCCCGCGATGCCTTCCAGGTCCAGATGGGCCGGGCCAGGCGTGCCCGACACCGCCGCGCGAAAGGCCTGGCGCAGATGCTGGGGCAGATACGCCGGGCCGGAGACGTAGCCGCTGTATTTGGTAACCGCAGAAAAAGGCCCGCTGTGGTCCATCTCCTGATAGGCGTGGCGCTGCTGGTTGCGCAGCAGCTCCCGGCCTGTGATGGCGATGACCGGCGAGCAGGCCAACGCCGCGTCCTGCAACCCCGCGGCCAAATTGAGCGCGCCCACAGACTGGGCCATGCAGAGGCCAGGTCCCCGCCGCACCCGGGCATAGGCATCGGCCATATAGGCTGCGGCCTTCTCGCCGTGGGTCTGGATGCGCCGAATACCCAGCCGCTCCATCTCCATCAAAGCACGGGGGACAATGTAAGGCATAAAGAAGACGTGGGTGAGTCCATAGCCGTGGACTGTCTCGGCCAGAAAGCGAGCACCTGTCATTTTTGTCATACGATTCCTTCTCCTGTGATCGATTGGTAGGACGCTGATGGCGCTGAAAGGAATGATTTGCGCGGACAAAATCTGCGCAGATCCTTTGTTTCAGCGTCAATCTGCGTCCTCTCCATCTTATGCTTCGTTCAGATTGTCCCACACCGAAAGAGGCGCCGCCGCCATCAGACCCGCGTCTACAGGCAGCACCACCCCGGAAATCCAGCGGGCTTCGTCGCTGGCCAGAAAGAGCGCGGCCCAGCCCACATCCCAGCCGTCGCCTTCCGTGCCCAGGGGACCGGCCTTGCGGCGTAGCTCCCGTTTCTCTGGGGCGATGTGGGCCACGAAGGGCGCGTAAAGATGGCCGGGCGCAATGCAGTTGACCCGAATCCCCTGCCGCCCGTGCTGGACAGCCATCGCTCTGGTCAGTGTAATCAGCCCGCCTTTGGCCACCGCATACGGAATGTTGGGCGACATGCCGGCTCGGATTCCGTCAACCGAGGAGACGTGGATAATCGAGCCGCCGCCCCCGGCAGCCATGGCTGGGACCGCATATTTCGACATCAGCACCGCACTCTTCAGGTTTGTATCCAGCGCCCGGTTCCAGACCTCTTCGGTGACTTCGGTCACTTTGCCAGAGCCAGCGCTGCCCACATTGTTGAAGAGAATGTGCAGGCTGCCATAGCGCGCCAGACAGGTTTCGACAATCGAGCGGCAGGCGTCGTCCTGGGTCAC
>CAMDQF010000423.1 GCA_945905745.1 Litorilinea aerophila | reverse complement strand
GCTGAAACTGCTGGCTGCTTTGATCCGTAGAATTTGTTCTTTCCGTTGGGCGATTGTCATCAGGGTTTCTCCTTTGCATGGATTTTCCCTGATTATTACCCCCAACCTGCTCTCAGTCAATGTGGCGAATAATTCGTGACACTAACCATCCTTCAATGAATTCCATTGAAGATATCTATCAACCATCGGCAGAGTTAGCGCGTTACCACCTACGCAACGCTGTTTCATATCTGCTACAGAGACCGCCCGTACAGGGAAAAGCAGCTATTGACTGGCTACTTAATGAGATCAACTCGGTCTACTTCCCAATTACGGTTGAGGCGGCGATAACAAGCTTTGCTACTGGTCCCTTAAGTAGACCAACAGACTCGTTAGTCCGTAATTTCATTATCGTATTGACCAAATCCCTACTATCGGGTGATCTCGATGAGTTAAGCGAACGACGCTATATCGCTGCAATTGAAGCTGTACGAAGAGTTCATAGGCCAATCTCTGAACAAGTACTCGCAGCTAGGCTAAATGACATCTTCAGAGGGCTTCCTGATAATAGATTCGGCTTGTCCATGCGGTTCCTATTTTTCGTACAAGACACCTGGCAATATGTCAGTGATGAAGTTCGTATTAGGATAAACAGGTATGTAACAGATATGCCAGATGAGGATATAGTACCAAATTTACTAGTTGCATTGCAGAAGAATGAGCTTCATGCCGCCGGACGAACCAGACTGAATGCGGCATCAATATCTGATCTGACTAAACTTATCTCTGCAAACACCGAAGGACATCTTGTACACGAAATTCTAGACATAGCTATTTCCAGGTACGAGGGAGCGAGAAATTACTACGCAGCAAACGAAATCGGTAGAGAGTTGATTGTTCCCTTGGCAATGTCACTCAGCTCCGCACAAATCGAGCGCATTATGGTGGCGGGGCAATCTAACAGTCAAGTACGCGGGAGCAATGCATATATAACAGTTCTAACCAGCATTGTGGAAAGCGGAAAAGTAAGCGCAAAAGAAATGGTTGAGTTGTTGAACAAATATGGGCTCGGACTCTACACTGATATAATACTCCCTCAAGCCAAAGTAATGCAGGATGAAGATAAAGTACCCCTCTAATAATACCAAACATTTTTGGCCTATATTTTGGCATTATTCCTTAGCCATGAAAGCAAGTTGTAGATGAAAGGCTCTTAATTTACCTCGCATCTGCTTCAATAAGACTGTTTTGCCGCCGGGCGCCGATTCAAGCGCCCGGCGAATCTTATTCAAGATACACACGCCCAAATCGACGAAATGAACTTTTGACGGTATAATTTGATGATACAATTCTGATTTCATTTTCTTTAAGGAGCCACACCCGTGCATGGAAAGACCCTCTTTGAAAAAGTCTGGGACACCCACGTCGTTTCACAGGACGAGGGCGCGCCCGCGGTTCTGTACATTGACGCCCATCTGATCCACGAAGTGACCTCGCCCCAGGCTTTCGCCGAACTGCGCGAGCGGGGGTTGCCTGTGCGCCGCCCGGACAAGACCTTTGCCACGATGGATCACGCCATCCCCACCCGCATCGGCGTGGACATCTCCCTGTGGCCCGCGGACGCAGCCACACAGGTAGAGACTCTGCGCAAGAATTGTGCGGATTTCGGTGTGCCCCTCTACGACATCAACGACGAAATCCAGGGCATCGTCCACGTCATCGGGCCGGAACTGGGCATCACCCACCCCGGCATGACGATTGTCTGCGGTGACAGCCACACCAGCACCCACGGCGCCTTTGGCGCGTTGGCTTTCGGCATCGGCACCAGCGAGGTGGGCCACGTCCTCGCCAGCCAGTGTCTGATGCAGAAGAAGGGCAAAACATTTGCGATTACCGTTGACGGCGAACTGGGCAAAGGCGTCACGGCCAAGGACATCATCCTGGCGATTATCGCCAAGAACGGTGCGGGGGGCGGTCAGGGCTACGTCTTCGAGTATCGGGGCAGCGCCATCCGCGGGCTGTCCATGTCGAACCGGATGACCGTCTGCAATATGTCCATCGAAGGCGGGGCGCGGGCGGGGATGATTGCCCCGGACCAGACCACCTACGATTACATCGCAGGGCGCACCTTTGCCCCCTCCGGCGAACGCTGGGAGAAAGCCCTGGCCTATTGGAACACCCTCTACAGCGACGACGACGCGGTCTTTGACCGGGAACTGACACTGGACGCCGCCACGCTGGAGCCGATGGTGACTTACGGCACGAATCCGGGCCAGGGCATCGGCATCAGCGGACGCATCCCCACATCGGCGGAAGTAGCCGATCCGGCGGAGCGGCGCAGTCTGGCCGCGGCGTTGGAATATATGGGTTTGCAGGAAGGGCAGAAGATGGAAGGTCAGCCCATCGATGTGGTCTTTATCGGCTCCTGCACCAACAGCCGGATGGAAGACCTGCGCGAAGCCGCGGCCATCGCCAAAGGGCGCAAAGTGGCCGACAATGTGCAGGCGCTGGTCGTGCCCGGCTCCAAAGCCATCAAAGCCCAGGCAGAGGCAGAGGGGTTGGACATTATCTTCAGCGAGGCCGGTTTTGAGTGGCGGGGCGCTGGATGTAGCATGTGTCTGGCCATGAATGACGACAAAGCCGGTGCCGGCAAATACGTGGCCAGCACCAGCAACCGCAACTTCCAGGGCCGCCAGGGACCCGGCTCCCGCAGCCTGTTGATGAGTCCGATTATGGCCGCTGCGGCCGCGGTCAGCGGGCGGGTGGTGGATGTGCGGGAGATGATGTAACGGCAAAGAGAGGTGAACCGATGCAACTCGAACAGATTGCCTTGCGCGAAGATTTGGGAATCCAACTTCTGCAAAACGCTACATACAGCGCAACCAGCGTCGATCAATTGCTGAATCAGGCTGTAGAAGAATTTTTGCTCAATCAGCAGAGGGCAAAGATTGATGCCGAAGTTGCTGCATTCGTCACACTCCACCCGGAGCTTTGGCGAACCAGAGCGGGTCAGTGGGTCGCAATTCACAACGGCAAGCTGGTTGATGCAGACCCGGATCGGGTTGCGTTGTATCGTCGTGTGCGCGATCTCTATGGGAAAGTGCCTGTGCTGATTCGGGAAGTAACAACGGATCCCGAGCAAGAGATATGGCTTAGGACGCCGAGTACAGGGAAAGTGGCTCAATGATTTCCCCTTATTCACG
>CAMDQF010000422.1 GCA_945905745.1 Litorilinea aerophila | reverse complement strand
GTAGTTTTGTATAAATTGGGGTTGAAGCACTGGATTGGCGTGGCTCATTCTCTGATCTTCCTTCAACTACTCAAGCGAACGTCCCAAATCGTAGAGGGGTGTTTGTTCACGCACCAATCGCCCGAATTCCTGTCGCGTATTTTCGCTGGCGGCCAAAAGTGCCTCCAAATCAGACAGACTCAGCAGAATCGCCTGGGATGCGTGACGACGTTTAATAATATAGCGCACATCGTTTTGCACCACATCGTCCAAGATACGCCCAAAGTTGTTTTGCGCTTCGGTGGAAGCAATTGCCTTTGTCGTCACGGGAATTTCCTGAATTACACATTTTGGCTAAGTTAGCTAAATTATACATCTAGTTTTATCCACTGTCAACGAAAGGATGCAAGTCAAGATGCAATTCGGCGTCTGTACCGGCATAGAAAATGCCGAAACCGCCCGGACCGCGGGCTTTGCGTTCATTGAGCCGACCGTGCGTTCTCTACATAGCGGCAAAGATTTCACTGTCATCCAGGCCGCCTACGCGGCGGCAGGCTTGCCCACCCCCACCTTTAACGTCTTTGTCCCCGGCGAACTGAAGATCACCGGCCCCGCTGTGGATATGGCAAAGTTGCAGGCGTATGTGGCCGAGAGCCTTGGACGAGTGAAATCCGTGGGCGGGGAACTGGTCGTCTTTGGCAGCGGTGGCGCGCGTAACATCCCCGACGGTTTCGACCGGGACACAGCCTGGCAACAATTGATTGACTTCCTACAAATGGTGGCTGTGGAAGCCGACAAGACAGGCATTTCGATAACCATCGAACCTCTCAACCGCAAGGAGAGCAATGTGATCAACAGCGTGGCGGAGGGCGTGGCATTGGCGCAGGCTGTGGCTCGCCCGTCCATCCGCGTCCTGGCCGACCTCTACCACATGCAAGAGGAGAACGAAGCGCTGGCTACCGTTGTGGAAAATGCGCCGTGGCTGGCCCACGTCCACGTAGCGGACAGCGGGCGGCTGGCCCCCGGCACGGGCAGCTACCCCTATCCCGAATTCTTCGGCCATCTGAAATCCACAGGCTACGCCGGACGCATTGCCGTCGAATGCAAGTGGCAGGATTTTGAAGAGGAGGCCGGGGCAGCGGTGGCCTTCCTGCGTAAGACGTGGGATAATGTGGAAAATGGTGAATTGTGAATGGTGAATGGTGAATAACCACTTACTATCTCTGTGAGACCCTTGATTTCTTCGTGTACCTTCGTCCCTTCGTGATCATCCACCCGCCATGCCCACACTTCTCTTTCTCACCGATCGCAGCGAACGCCACCAGCAGGCAGCCCGGGAGGCCGCGCCGCCTGATATCGATCGCATTGACTTTCTGCGCGCCCCGACCAAAGCCGAGATTTTGGTCGCAATTCCCAGCGCCGACTTTTTGATCAGCGAGCGGGCCGGGGTGATCGACGGGGAGATCATCCGCGCCGGGAAACGTCTACGCCTGATTCAACGCCTGGGCAGCCTGACCTATGACATTGACCTGGACGCGGCCAGGGCAGCGGGCGTGCCAGTCTGTGATTTCCCCATCCCCGGCGTGGTGGCCGTGGCCGAGCATCTGATCTGGCAGATATTGGCCGTGCTGCGCCGCGCCCACGACGGCGAGGCGGCTATTCTTTCCCCCTCCCCTGGAACGGGGGAGGGGGTTCCGAGCCAGCGCACGGACGAAAACATCTTCGCCACCAATTGGTCCCGGCGCACAGGCATCCGCTCCCTGTTGGGGATGACAGTGGGCGTTGTGGGTTTTGGCGAGATCGGCGTGGAGGCTGTACGGCGGCTGCGCGCCTTTGGCTGTCGGATGCTCTACCACAAACGCAGCCCGCTGCCGCGCCACGTGGAAGAAGCGCTGGGGATCGATTACCGCACCGAGGATGAACTCTACCGGCAGAGCGATGTGCTGTGCAACCTGCTGCCCTACGGCCCGGCCACAGATGGGCTGATCGGGGAGGCCGTCTTTGCCCGGATGCAGCCGGGCAGTTACCTGGTCAACTGCGGCAGCGGCAGCGTCATCAACGAGACAGCCCTGGCCGCTGCGCTCCTCTCCGGCCATCTGGCCGGGGCCGCGCTGGACACCTTCGAGTGGGAGCCGATCCGCCCGGACAATCCGCTGCTGGCGTTGGCGCGCGACCCAAGCCAGAATGTCGTCCTCACACCGCATACCGCTTTTCTGGGCGGCGCAGGGGATCGGAGTGAGGAGTACGACAACATTCGTCGTCTGTTGGTTGGTGAGCCGCTGCGCAACCGGGTTGTTTAGGTAAAAATCGGCAATTCCCTCGTAAGATACCCGACTTTTCTACTGTTAGTGTCATTTGACAGAAGATTTTGCTTATGGCAGAATAGTACCCAAGTACATAGAGGCCACATCGCAGCACTACACCATTCTTCAGTGCCTCTCCAAATACCATCTCAAAAATGGCTTGATTGTCATTAGAGATGGACACTTCTTTCGCGTAAAGAGCGCTATTTGGCGCAAAACTGCTCAAGTCTGCGCCATCCAATTGACGTAACCTGGACATCGTTGTCGGTGGCAAGGTAGTCAATTCGACGCGCTTTACTCGAAGGCCGAGGGATTCTGCGATGATCCATTGGCATCTTCTCTATACAAAACCGCATAAAGAGCCTCAAGTCAACCGCCTGTTGCAAGAGCGCGAGATGGAAACCTTTTTTCCTATCGTACAATTGGAGCGGGGCTATGGGCGGGGGATTCGGGTTCAGCCATTTTTTCCGCATTACCTGATTTTCCACGCTGACCTGTTAGAAGCCAATGCCTCTGGACTGCAATGGCTGGCTGGCGTCCGCACGCTTGTCCACTTCGGCGGTCGTCCGGCCATTGTGCCGGATGAGGTAGTGGCGGCGTTGCAGAAGCGGCTGGAACCTTACGGAGATCAGGTGTTGCATCCGGGCGAGTGGCGTTTTCGACCCGGTGAGGAAGTAGAGATCGTCGCCGGCCCCTTTGCCGGGCTGGATGCGATTTTCCAGAAGGGCTTGAACGGCAAGGACCGCGTGCAGGTGTTGTTACACATACTCGGTGCGTGGAATCGTGTGGAATTGGGGACGAATGAAATCGCCCCCATCGATCAGCGGAAGCGTTAATGACCGCAGGCGCAATGCGTCGGTCTCTGACAAGTAAACAGGTTGAGAAACGCAACTTGCCATCTCTTTTTTACAAAAAAGAGACGCGCAG
>CAMDQF010000421.1 GCA_945905745.1 Litorilinea aerophila | reverse complement strand
AATCTTATCGGCCGCCGGGTCGCTCCCCTCACGGGGGGCGTGGATTGAAACAGTTTCAGCGAGCGCATTAAGAGCGGAGAGCTGGGTCGCTCCCCTCACGGGGGGCGTGGATTGAAACTCGCTATGAAGCTCCCATCCTCCCCAGCGGAGACGTCGCTCCCCTCACGGGGGGCGTGGATTGAAAGGCCGTCCGCCCGTCCGTGCGTGCGTCGTCCGGTTGTCGCTCCCCTCACGGGGGGCGTGGATTGAAACGCCGTCCGCCCGTCGGTGCGTCGTCCGGTTGTCGCTCCCCTCACGGGGGGCGTGGATTGAAACATTGAGGAGACAGTCGAAACTGCCATTCTAACCAGTCGCTCCCCTCACGGGGGGCATGGATTGAAACCAAATGGATCGTCACCCCATGCCTCGCCCGGTCGTCCTCCCCTACCGCCAGACGCGGGCCAGCCGGGGCTACACCACACCCTCTACGAACGGATGGACTAAAGCGGTCTTTCGGGAAAACGGGCGAGGAAATCACGCGGAGAGAGGATGGGGATACCCCGGAATGCGCCCAATGCCAGCAGATGGCGGTCGCCGCTGACGATCAGATCGGCCCGACCATCCACAGCGCAGGCCAGGATTTCTTCGTCGTCCGGATCATCGGGGATTGCACCAGCCACATCCGCGCTGCCCGACACAAGGATGGCGTCGTGTTCCAGCAGATCGATCAATCGCTCCACCATTGCGTCGGTGATGGCGTATTTGCGACGGATGCGGGCATAACCCAGAGTGTGGCGCACTTCTGCCAATATGGCTGGGGAGACAATGAGCTGGAAAGCCAAAGCCCGCCAGTGGGAGAAAATCCTGGCGGGCAAACCTACCGGAGCCAACAGATGGCTGACATACACATTCGTGTCGAGAACAACCCGTTCCATCAGCGCTACGCCCGGCGTCTGGCGCTGCGTACAGAAGCAATCGCGTCTTCAATATCGGCTTCCACTTCGCCTTCGCTCGTATCCATGACAGGCAAAGGGCCTAACTCTCTGTCAAGCGCCTGAAAACGTTCTTCCCGCTCGGCGAGGTAGGCGGCGTACATTTCAACAGGCACAACCACCACCATCGGTTTGCCTGCTCGTTCAACGACAACCGCTTGACCGCCGTAGTGGACCTGTCCGATCAGATCGGCAAAGCCATTGCGAGCCTGGCGTGCCCCCATCCGGCGCAAAGGGGCAAGCAGAGAATTCAACATCTGTTCGGCCAGAACGGTCATTTTTGGTCTCCCTTTGTGGACGGGCCAGATACCTACCATCTCTATTGTACGAAAGGTCAGGAATTGTGTCAACTGTGTACACACTTGGACAGACAGATACCCTCTCCATCCCCCTCACCGCGCACCACCTGCGCTTTACCTGTCGGGCCGTGGAGCCGATCCTCTGGCATCCCTTCAAGGGCAGCGCGCTGCGCGGGGCCTTTGTGGGGGTGCTGCGCCGCACTTTCTGCCCGGAGTGGCGGGCCAGCGAGACCGACGCTTTGCACGTCCAGCTCTGCCCGGTCTGCCAGATGCTGGCCGCGCCCAATGACGAGGAGACGGCGTTTGAAGTCCCTCTTCGCACCCTCCCCTCACCCCCTTACAAAAGACTGTTGACAATTCCCCCCACCCATAGTAGAGTTACCTTACCGACCACAAAGTCGGCAGGCGCACCTACCCCATCGCCCCTTCCATCGCATCCCATAGGGTTCGCCATCTCATCCAACCCGCCCAGGATGGTATTGAACTGCCCATGGAAACCAACTCTCCCCACACCGCTTCCCACGCCGCTTCCCACGCCCGCGGCCCAGAAAATTTGCCCGGTCAGGCTCTGCTGAATTCCCAGGACGACGCCCAACTGGTCGTCAAGCTGTTGGTGGATTTTCGGGAAAAGCAGGACCCCACCGAAGGCTATTGGGCGGACAGTGGCCCCGCAGCCCGCCTACGCCTGACCTGCCATATCCTGGAAGCCCTCTTTTTGCTCGATCCCGATGCCCTGCGCACCACCCTGGACAATGGACTTTCCTGGCTGGTGAATCTCTCCGATGGGCTGATCAACGGGCAGACCGGGGAAGATACCCTCTCTGTCTGCCAACATCCCAGCCGCTTCAAGACCCTCATCTGGCTCAATCAATTCACCGATGGGGAAATTCGGGACGAGTTTCGGCAAATTGGCGACAAGCTGAACAGCGAGGGCCTGCTGCAAAGCACCCATGTCGACCAGCTTCTGGGTTCCATGATCTATCTGGACAGCCTGTTGCTCTTGACGTCAGGTGAAGGGATCAGCCAGGAAGAGACACGGCACAAGACCTCTATCCTCGCTCTGCTCAAATCGAGGGTGGCCCAGTGGTGCGGCGAGGCTCCTCTGCTTGAGTCCAAACGCTTAAGCGAAGGGGAATTGAGCTATGCCTTTGATCTTCTGGTGCGCGCCCAGGGGTTGGAGCCGGAATCGCCACTTGGGGAACAGATAGCGGATCATCTCTGCCGCTACATTGTGGAACACCGGGCCGATCGCCCCCTGGATTCGGATGTTCTCTACTCTGCCATCCACCTGGTCTCCCATTTCCCCAACCGTCCAGGGGTGCAGGCGGCCATCCACAGCCTGATCGGGGCCGTGCGCCAGAAATACCACAACCGTGATTTCCGCCGCGAGTCTTCGTCTTTCGATCCGCTCTATATGCGTCTGCTCAACCAGGTACACGGTCCCCAACTCAAATCGGAGGTCATGAATCTGCTCCTGCAGCGGGAACATAGCCATCTCGTTGAAAGCAAAGAGAAGGAGTCAGCCCAGCGTCAATCGGCCTTTGATCAGGTGGTCAAAAACCGAATTCAGGTCAACATCCGGGAGAGTACTGCATTGACCGGTGGTCTGACCAAGGCCAAAGTCTTCCGGGTGAGCTTTCACATCTCCCTGCAGGGCGTGGGCGAAGAATCAACCCTCTCTCCCACCCAGATTACGGGGGATTTCACCTCCATGGTGGTCAAAATTGATACACTGAGCAGACTCCTGACAGCCATCGACCGCTACAAAAAACTGCCTCCGGCGGTCAAATCCTATTTTGCTACCCACCTCGGCCCGCCTACGGCGCTGGATACGGCTGCCAGCGGCGAAGCCTACCTGGTGCTGGAAGATTTGACCGAACGTTACGACACCTTCCGCACGATTGTCGACAGATACGATCGACGCCGGTTGGCCCTGGAACATCG
>CAMDQF010000420.1 GCA_945905745.1 Litorilinea aerophila | reverse complement strand
GCAAGCGTCCGACGGGCGCAGCAAGCAAGCGCCCCTACAGAGAAAATCTTTACCTGAAAACTAACACGAAGCTAATGGATCGCTAATGAGAAAAATAGAAACCTGTGCTACACTATTGCGTAGGGTAGGGTGGTACAATCACACGCAGTTTCGATGATTTCTTTTCCTTGTTTGCTTTGCTTGCAGGAGGTAGGCAATGTTAGGTGGATATGGACTCTATATTCTGATCAGTTTGCCCGCTCTGATCCTGGGATTCTGGGCGCAGGCGAAGGTTAAATCGGCCTTCAATAAATATTCCAAAGTGGGCACAGGTCGGGGGCTGGCTGGCGCGCAGGTGGCCCGGATGATTCTGGACAGCAACGGCTTGCAGGGCGTGAATGTGGAGGAGGTCAACGGCTTTCTCAGCGATCACTACGACCCGCGCAGCAAAACCCTGCGCCTCAGCTCGAATGTCTACGGCAGCCAGAGCGTGGCCGCTGTGGGTGTGGCCGCCCACGAGGCCGGTCACGCCATTCAGGACCAGCAGGGATACGCTGCGCTCAATCTGCGCAGCGCAATGGTGCCCAGCGTGCAGATCGGCAGTTGGGTTGGCCCGATTGTCTTCTTTATCGGTCTCTTCCTGAACGTTCCCTCCCTGGCCTGGGTCGGGCTGATCTTCTTTGGCGCTACCGCCCTCTTTACGGTTGTCACCCTGCCGGTGGAGTTTGACGCCAGCAAGCGGGCCAAGGCCATTCTGGTCAACCAGGGGATGATGACGACGACGGAGATGCAGGGCGTCAGCGCTGTGTTGGATGCGGCCGCGCTGACCTATGTGGCCGCGGCGCTACAGGCCATCAGTACACTGCTCTACTACGCCTTTATTTTGATGGGGCGGCGGGATTAGTGGCTTGTCAAGAATAGATTCCCGTTTTCGTGAGTAGTAATCAGTGACCAGTAGGTCAAAGTTGCTTACCGTTCACTGCTCACTGATTACCGCGGTAAGTTGTTCTACGACGAGTTCTGAAAAGGAGTTTCTGAATGTTTGTACAATTCAACCGTTTTGGTCAGCGCTTTGGCGGAATGACCGGTGGAATTGCAGGTTGGCTGCTGATGTGGCCGGGCATTCTTCTCGCAGGGATCGGCCTGGCTATCCTCATCTGGCCCGAGCTGCTGGCCTATATGGTAGCTGGCCTGCTGCTCTTTGCCGGGCTAACCCTGGCCGCCTGGGGCTGGCAGATGACCCAACTCCAGAAGCGTATGCGCAATCGGGCACAAAGCGGCTTTACGGAAGTTTATTACGAAGAACCCCGCTACTAGTGCAGCGCGGCGGCGATAGCGAGGCTATTTCTGACGTGGTGCGTGGTGCGTAAACCAGTACACGCACCACGCACTACAAGTAAACTTCCGCCCACTGAACTACCGTGATACAGCCATCAACCGTTGGGAAGGATTGAGGAATGAACGAAGAACCGAAGAGCCGCAACCGTAGTGTCTGGTTGATTTTGGGTGGAATTGGGGCGCTTTCGATTTTTGCCATCTGTGGGCTGGTCGTAGTGGCAGGCTATTTTCTGATCGCCACACCTTCCAGCCGCGTGGAAAGCAGAGATCCCACCACTTTACGCGCACCGGTTGTGCAACAACTGGCAACCCCTGCCCCACTCACCCAGCCGGTGGTGATCAGCGAAGGGGTGACTGATTACGAGACGGCTGTGCTGGTTGCCATCTACGAAAAGGTGGGGCCGTCGGTGGTGAATGTGGATGTACTCAGTTTTGAGCGTAACCTGCCCGAGCAACTGCTGCCCCCCTCTGCACAGATCGATCCGGATACGTTGATTCCCCAAGGCCAGGGGTCCGGCTTTGTCTGGGACACAGAAGGACATATCGTCACCAACGCCCATGTGGTGGACAGCGCGGATCAGGTGCAGATCACCTTTCCCGATGGCACAGTGACGATTGCTGAGGTGATTGGCATCGACCGCCACAGCGACTTGGCCGTGCTGAAGATCGACCCCACCGGCTACAATTTGGTGCCCGTGTTGCCAGGCGATTTGGATCAGATGAAAGTGGGCATGCGGGTGGCGGCCATCGGCAATCCCTTTGGTTTTGCCGGCACATTGACCAGCGGCATCGTCAGTGCCATTGGACGCAGCATTCCTGGCCTCGCCAGCTTCAGCATCCCCGAATCCATCCAGACCGATACCGCCATCAATCCAGGTAACTCGGGCGGGCCATTGCTCAACGAGCGGGGTGAGGTGATCGGGGTCAATGCCCAGATTCGCTCGGACGAGCGAGCCAATAGCGGTGTGGGCTTTGCCATCCCCATCACAATTGTCGAGCGGGTGATTCCTGTACTGATCGCCGAGGGGCGCTACGAACATTCGTTTATCGGTATCAGCGGCAATACCTTCAGTCCTATCTGCGCCGAAGGCTTGGGTCTGGATCCGGGTATTCGGGGCGCGTATGTGGCAACCGTTCTGCCCGGCACGCCTGCGGCCAAGGGCGGTCTGCGCGGGGGAGATGTGGAGATTGAGAACGACTCAATCGGCATCTGCCCGACCGCGGCTGGCGGTGATCTGATCACAGCCATCGAAGGCAGCCCGGTAGCCCGTTTCGACGATATGCTCATTTATCTGGCGCGCTACACCAGCCCTGGCGACAGCATAACCCTCACAGTTCTGCGCGAGGGCGAGATGATTGAAGTCGATATCATCCTCGCTCCCCGGCCCGAAGCCCAACCGTAGGCGATGATGGGGTGATAGGGCAGATGCTTTTGCTGCCCTATTCGACAGAACAAGAAAAAGGGGAGGGGCTGTGTACCTACACAGCCCCTCCCCTTTTTGAAAGGCACAGACCCCATCAGCCTGCCTCTATTCTTCAAAATCGATGATATGTTCTTCGGTCCCCTGCCGCCAGACGCCGTTGCCATCGCCCACAGCCCAGGTGGAACGGATGCGGACCGTGCGTTTGGGGCGTCTGCTTTCCTGCTGTTCAGGGGCAGCCCGACGCTGGGCTGGTTTGGGACGTTCCACCACCGCAGGCGGATTCTGGGCCATATCCTCCAACCGCGCCCGTAGCAGCTTCCAGCCGGCGCGCACAGCCCAGCCAGCCAGACCCGCAGCCACGGGCAGCGCGGCTGCCGCCAATTGCGCGGGCAGCTTGCGCTGCTCAACGGGCAGACCAGCGCTGGTGTCATAGCCGCAGCCACTACAAAAACGGCTGTCGAGCGCGACTTTGCCGCCACACTGGGAACAGACTCGAGATACGTCGCTCATTTGTTTGGGCCTT
>CAMDQF010000419.1 GCA_945905745.1 Litorilinea aerophila | reverse complement strand
GCTTCCGTATACTCTTGTATCAAGGATTCACCTCTCCATTACTCGTTCACTACTCGTTCACTCCTTCGACACTATACCCTTTCTCTTCAGATGGCAAATTCACTCAAAACCTTCACACAGTTTATCAAGTTATTTGATCGCCGTTCCTTCGCGCCTTCGCGAACCTTCCCACTCTTCGCGCTCCCAAACCCGCGCGCCCACACACGCCCTACGGATGTGGTCCGTGTATAGCAGAACCGGTCGGTGTCCACACAAAGCGATCTTTGCCCAGAGGCACTCGGCCAAAGTTAGCCAGCAGGCAGACTCGAAAATTACCATTGCGCAAATAGAGCTGACACTGCTCCACATCCTCCGGGCGGATCAACTTGGCGGCTTTCGTCTCCAACAGCACTGTATGCGCATCATCCCAGATCACAAAATCAGCCCGTCGTTTGGTAATCACAACGCCGTCGTAGAAAATAGGAATCTCAGCCTCGCGCACATGACCCAAGTTCTGCTTGACCAATTCCATCTTCAGCGCCCGCTGGTAGTCCACCTCCATACAATGCGGTCCCAATTGCCGCTGAACCGCAATACACGCGCCAAAAACTCTGTACGAAAGCGGCTCAAATTGATGGCTCATCCATTCACCCCCTCCGCTGGCATCCGATACGGACATTCATCTCCAATTCTTCTTACCCACGAAAAATTTGCCTGACGCACGACCTCCCCTTCGCGTCTTCGCGCTCTTTCCCCACCCTTCGCGCTATATGTCCGGCTCCCAATCAAAGATCATCTCCTGGGGCGGCTGATCCCGCTCCTCGTCCAGCTCCCGGCGGTGGAGCAGGGCCGTCTTGACGATCAGCCGCAGCCGAGCCCAATTGTCGATCTTCACCGGGACAGGACGGGCCGCCTCGCCTTTGGCATAGAGCGCAGCGTTGCGCCCGATAGCCTCGTAGGTCTCCAGCGTCAGGTTGGGCGACTGGGGGAATAGCTCCAGATTGTTGAGCCGGGCCAGCCCCCGCTTCTGAATCATCGTCGTGCCCCGGCTCTGGATGGCGACGCAGATGCCCGAACCGCTCCACTCTGCGCCAGCCTGGGCAATCCCCGCCAGGTCCGCGCTGCGATAGGCTTTGAGAATTCGGGCCAGTAGCCCCTCTTTGGCAATCCCCGTGCAGATGGCGGCCAGCACATCCTCGTGCTTCAGCCCGCCGATTGTGCGGGTCATGGCGCCGCCAAAGGCCGGGCCGACTGCTACAATCACCTCTTCCGGGCGGCTCTGACGGGCAAAGGGACCGATCTCCACCAGTTTGGGCGACGGCCCGCTGACCTGATCGGCGATGAATTCCTGGGGCGAGCGGGCCTGGCGGATGGCCTGAATCTCCAGCCAGCGCCGGCCCTCCACTCGATAGCCTGTGCCCGGGCCGGTATAGTCGTTCACATCGTTGATGGCGCTCTGCACCCGGAAATCCCGGTCGAAGATGGCGGCGGGCTGCAAATAGTCGCCGATGATGCGCTGGCGGCCCATCTCCAGAATATTGGCGGCAATGTCATCAAAGCCCTTCTTTTCCAGCGCACCAATCACCGTCAGCATATCTGCGTCCCCGGCCAGAAAACGATTGGCCGCCTCCATATCCGGGATCAGGTCCCGTTCGGGCATATCGTCGCTGCTATGGCCATAGGCAGCGGCCTCGACTTCGGCGTCGGTGATGGGCGGGAAGCCCAGCTCTGCGTAGACCGCCTGCATGGCTTTGGCCCCCCGGCGACGGATGGCGACGGCCTGCTCTTCGGTGATGGGAACCAGCCCCGCATCCACCTGCATATCCCGTTGCAGCACATTGTAATCGTCGAAATCTTCCGCATCGTAGTTGCCGCCGCCAAAGAGATTGTCCCGCCTGGGCACGGCGCTGTAGCCGCTGTGGATGAAGTCCGCGCCGGGGATGAACTGGAGCATCAGTTTGGCCGTCTTGCGGATGTCCGAGTGGGAAGCCAGGGCATCGTTGCCCGCCGCACATTCCAGCCCCAGCATCGAGGCCAGCAGATTCTCGGCCAGCACGACCCGCACACCGCCGGGCAGGGATTCGGGCAGGGCGATGCAGGAGATGGAGCCGTTCTGTACCCCCTGGCTGCCCCCACCCCGGGTCATCACCAGACAGCGAGCCTCCAGATAGAGCATGGAACAGCCTTCGGCGTGGCCCATCAGCGCTTCCGAGCCGGTCCCGGAGGTGAAGCGCACCTTCACCCCCCGGCTGGCGTAGGCCGAGGCCAGAAATGCCTTCGACCAGGGGGTGTCGTCTCCGTCCACAAAGCTACGCTCGGTGCCGTAGACAGAAAGGGTCTCGGCGTAGCTGGTCAACCCTTTCATTGCAATTTTGAGGCCCAGGGCTTCCTCCACCGCGCATTGGGTCATCACACCGCCCCGTCCGGTCTGGGAGCCGATGAGGATAGCCAGGGCGTTGACCGGGGCAAAGCGGGCAATGCGTACAGTCGTCTCGATCTCGGCAAAGCCCCGCAGCGCGGCCTCGGCTGCGTCCGCGGCCAGGAGCGCGCTGCTCTCTTTCCAGTTGGTCACGTGGGCCTGGTTGGCCGGGGTGCGGCGCACCCGCATCTTTGCCAGCCCCATCATCATTTCCAGTACATTCATTGGACGGATGATCTCGGCCAGTTTGGCCGGTGTGCAGCCAATCGCCAGTCGGCGCACCGCGGCCGCGGGCACATTAATATCCGCCAGCATGCGGGCGATTTGCAGGGAGGGGGTCGCCATCGCTTCCTCCGCCACAGCCAAATCCAGCCCGTGATCGGCGATGAAAATGTCCAGGCTGTCGAAATCGGCCCGTAGCTTGCCGTCCATCTCCACCACCCGCCCATTTTCCAGGCGCAGGCTGGGTTCCGGGTCGAAAGGACTGTCAGCGACGGTCAGCCCGGCTTCGGGCCAGGGGTGGACAAATGTCTCTTTGTTGATGGGACGCTCGGCCAGAATCTCAAAACGGCGGGAGGAGGGCATAGGGGGTGGCTCCTGAGGGTAGAGGTGAGACTCCCCGCAAAAGCGTGAGACGTGAGATCGTCCGGGTGATCTCACGTCCCACGCTTCTCAGGGAAGGTAGATTGGTTCGTTCATTCCGCAATATCCGCGTAGCTTTCCAGCACAGGCTGATATTCACAGCGGCAGCCGTAAGGGGATTTGCAGTTTTTGTGGGGCAGTTCGGGCACGCGGGTCACCAGATATTGCTGGCCCCGGTGGATTTTGCAGGGCATACAGGTCTGTTCGTCGTCTGAGCCGATGATTTCGATGCGCCGCAC
>CAMDQF010000418.1 GCA_945905745.1 Litorilinea aerophila | reverse complement strand
AGCGATGGCCGCCAGCATTGCCCAGAGCCACGGCAAGCTGGACGCACTGGTCCAGACCGCGGGTATCCTCAAAGGCGCCTATGTGAACCTGGAAGATTTCGAGTTGGCAACCCTGCGCCAGGTGCTGGATGTCAATACCGTCGGCAGCTTTCTCTGCGCCAAATACGCCGTGCCCCTGCTCCAAAAGGGAGAGAAACCGGCGATTATCCTGATCTCATCGCCAGCAGCCTACGGCGTCAGCTCATCCTACGCCTACGCCATCAGCAAAGGCGGTGTCAGCGCGCTGGGCACGACGATGGCCGGCAAGCTGGCCCCTGAAGGCATTCGGGTGAATGTGGTCTTCCCCGGTGGGATCAACACCTTTATGAAACGCTCTGTGATTGAGGAAGATGCCCGGCGCAAAGGGGAAGACCCCCAGGCTGCCGTGGACGCTGCTGCCCAGTCTGGACTGGGCGAGCCTATCGGTGTGGCCCGGGTGCTGGCCTTTCTGGTCAGCGACGAGGCCGAGTACGTGCGCGGTTCCGTGACTACGCGCTGACCTTTCGTAGGGGCATGAGGTGGGGCGGGAAAGAAGCCGGCCATTGACGGAAAGCGCGCCGCCCCACCTCGTGCCCCTACCAATCACCAATTTGGAGAGATGACAAATGAAAATCACAAAAGTAGAAACTCTGCTTCTTTCGCGCATGCACGAACGCCACGAACAGTGGGTGACCTCCACCCTGCGCATCGTCAAGGCGGATTGCCCCGTGGTTGTCGTCCACACCGACGACGGGCTGACCGGCATCGGCGAAGCCTGTGCCTATGGCGGGCCGGGGTTGATGCAAGAGTGGATTGAGTGGTACAGCCGCCACACCCTGATGGGGAAAGACCCCCGCAGCACCGCGATTGTGCCCCATACCAGCGGGCGCTCCTGGGCGCATGACTGCGCGGTGGCGGGCCTTGACTGTGCCCTGTGGGACCTGCGCGGGCAGATCGAAGGCAAGCGGGTCAGCCAGATGCTGAGCGCCGCGCCCCTGGAAAAAGTGCGTCTCTACGCCTCCAGCGGCTGCCGCTACGACTGGCGCATCCGCCCGGAACAGCTCATCGACGAAGCGCTGGACTACATTGCCCAGGGCCTCACCGCCATGAAGTTCCGTATCGGAACCCACTGGGCCTGGGACGGCGTGACGGTGGACCGCTTCCTGGGATTGGTGCGGGAGTTGCACCAGACCGTCGCCGGGCGTATGGATCTGATGCTGGACGGCAACCAGCGGCTCAGCGAGGAGCAGGCCCTCACCATTGCTAAAGAGCTGGATCGTCTCGGCTTCACCTGGTTCGAGGAGCCGATTCCCCAGACCGACGTGGATGGCTATGCTCGTCTCAATGGGGCCGTACATCTGCCCATCACCGGCGGCGAACAATACACCACCCTGGAGCAGTTCCGCCCCTATCTGGAAAAGCGGGCCTACGGCATTGTCCAGCCCGACGCCGGCATCTGCGGCATTACCGAATTGATGAAAATTGCCGAAGTCGCTGACCGCTATGGCATTGGCCTCTGCCCCCATAGCTGGCACAATGGGCTGATGTGCATGGCAAATGCCCACGCCGTGGCCGCGCTGCCCAATCCCAAAGTCCTGGAACTCTGCATGATCCAGGGGCCGCTCCAATGGGGCGTGCTGGCCGAAAAACCCATGATCGAGGATGGCTGGCTGACCTTGCCAGACCGCGCGGGTCTGGGTGTTACTTTGGCGGAAGGGGTGGAGGAGAAGTATCCTTATGTGGAAGGCAATTACTACATTGAAGTAGCTCGTTAGAAATAGACAGCAGACGACGGACGGCAGACCGCACGATGGACAGCGGTCTGCCGTCCGCTGTCCGTGGTCCCCGCGAGACCCGTTTCCATGACCGTTAGCGTACAGAGCAGCCACAACGAACCGACCACTGTGGAGAAGCTGCGCGGTCTGCCCTGGAGCATCGCCGCCGATACCAGCATCACTATTTTTTCCCAGCTTATCTTCTTTGGCTCGGTCTTTATTCTCTTTCTGGACAAGCTTGGGCTGAACAAGACCGAAATCGGTTCACTGCTCTCCCTGATCCCCTTTGCCGGTACCCTGGCGCTCATCATTGCGCCCTTTGTCGTGCGTTTCGGCTACAAACGCACCTTTGTCACCTTCTTTGGTCTGCGCAAGATCATCACCTGTTTCCTGTTGCTCACCCCCTGGGTAGCCGCTACCTATGGGCCTGGTATCGCATCGCTCTTTGTAGCCGCCATCACCGGCGGCTTTGCCCTATGCAAGGCCATCGCAGACACCGCAGCGTATCCCTGGGTGCAGGAATATATCCCGGACAGTGTGCGTGGCAAGTATTACGCCACCTCCAACCTCTTCGCCACATTAGCCAGTTTCCTGGTTGTGATCGTCGCTGGCTTTGTCCTCGAACGCAGCGCTGGCCTGAGCGGTTTCATGACTCTGATCGGCGCGGGCATTGTGGCTGGCTTTTTCTCGGTCTGGTCCTATGCCCATGTGCCTGGTGGGGCCCGGCGTGCCAACGCCAGCACTATGGACATGCGCAAGGTGCTGGCTGTCGGTCGTGACCGCAACTTCCGCCGCTATATGCTGGGCATCGGGCTAGTTATCGTCGGCTTCACCCCTTTGCTCTCCTTCCTGCCCCTCTTTATGCGCCAGGTCATCGGTCTAAGCGAAAGCGATATCGTACGCTTGCCCACCGGGGCATTGCTCGGCGGACTGTTTGCCGGTTATCTCTGGGGCTGGGCCTCGGATCGCTATGGGAGCAAACCGGTGATGATGAGCGGGTTGATTATCCGCCTGCTCCTGCCCCTGCTCTGGTTTCTGCTCCCCCCAAATTCCCCCTGGAGTTTTCCCTTGGCACTGGGCATCTCCGTCCTGCAGGGGATCGGTGATGTGGGCTGGGCGATTGGTTCGGCCCGCCTGCTCTTTGTCAATGTGGTGCCCAGCGCCCAGAGTATGGAATACATGGCGCTCTATTACGCGTTGGCTGGCCTGATTACAGGTTTCAGCCAGATGTTGGGCGGCCGTCTGCTCGACGCGCTGGGCGATCTCCAGCTTCAGATCGGTGGCTTTCGCATCGATCAATATACAGTGCTGATGGCCTCGGCCTTTCTCCTCACGGCCGCGGGGCTTTGGATCTTCCGCCAAGTGCGGGGGGACAGCGGCGTGAGCACCGGGCAATTCGCCGGACTTTTCCTGCATGGCAGCCCCATCCGTGCCTTTGAGTCCATGATCCGTTACCACCGCGCCCAGGATGAGCGATCCGCTGTCTT
>CAMDQF010000417.1 GCA_945905745.1 Litorilinea aerophila | reverse complement strand
CTCATCACAAAAATTGTATTGTCACTGCTGCCGAGAGCCATCTCAGCGGCCTCGGCCATGCGCTTGGCATTGGCGTTGCCCTGCACGGCTGTACAGGCGTTGGCACAGCCGCTGTTGATCAGCACGCCATGCACAGCGTCCGGGTTCAGCCCTAACAGCGCCCGGTCGTAGAGAACCGGCGCGGCGGGGAAGGCGTTTTGGGTAAAGACGGCGGCGGCCTTGCAGGGCAGGCGGGAGGCAATCAGCGCTAGGTCGGGCGCGCCGCTCTTTTTGATGCCGCAGACGATCCCGGCCGCGTCGAAACCCAACACAGGAATGGGCGCAGCGGCAGGGGCCGGAAAGGGATGGGTTTTGGTACTCATTGTGGCTGGTTTCTCCGTGGGTGAGGGGCGAATTGCGAATTGCGAATTGCGAGTTGCGTAGGCAGTCACATCGGCGGCTCGTTCGGTCTATATTTGTAGTGATGAAACGCGAGATCAGTCGGCCTTTCTCACATTTCGTCACTACAAACGCTGCCCAAAGCCAGCCTACTTGTCACTATCCTCGCAACTCGCAACTCGCTATCAGTCTCGTTTGAATTCCGAATAATCTGTCGTGTCGTAGTCGCTGGCGCCCGGCCCTTCCTTGCGCAGCATCGCTTCGACTTTCAGAGGCAGGCCAAAGAGTTTGATGAAGCCTTCGGCGTCGGCCTGATTGTATACATCGTCCTGGTCGAAGGTGACGTAATCCTCCCGGTAGAGGCTGTGGGGGGATTTGCGCCCGACCAAAATGGCGTTGCCTTTGTAGAGTTTCAGCCGCACAGTGCCGGTGATATTTTGCTCGGTGGTCTGGACAAAGGCGTCCAATGCCCGACGCAGAGGGGTAAACCATTGGCCGTTGTAGACCAGTTCGGCATAGCGCAGACCCACCTGCTGTTTGTAGTGGAGGGTCTCTTTGTCCAAGCAGAGCTGCTCCAAGGCAGCGTGGGCTTTGTAAAGGAGTGTGCCGCCGGGTGTCTCGTAGACGCCCCGGCTCTTCATCCCCACCAGCCGGTTCTCCACAATATCCACCCGACCCACGCCGTGTTTGATACCCAGGTTGTTAAGCTCATTCACCAACCCTACCGGGCCGAGGGCCACGCCGTTGACCCGCTCTGGCACACCCTTGCGGAAGTAGATCTCCACATATTCGGGCTGGTCTGGCGCGTCCACCGGGTCCACCGTCCATTCGAACATATCCTTGGGGGGCTCGTTCCAGGGATCTTCCAGGGGGCCGCCCTCGTTGCTCAGATGCCAGAGGTTGCGGTCCTGGCTATAGATGCGTTCCATGGTGGCCTTGACCGGAATGTTCCACTCGGCCGCGTAGTCCAGGGCGTCTTTGCGTCCGCGGATGGTCCATTCTCGCCAGGGGGCGATGATTTTCAGTTTTGGGTTGAGGGCCATGACGGTCAGCTCGAAGCGCACCTGATCGTTGCCTTTGCCGGTTGCGCCGTGGGCTACTGCATCAGCCCCTTCCAATTCGGCCACTTCCACCAGCCGTTTGGCGATCAGCGGGCGGGCAAAGGATGTGCCCAGCAGATAGTCCCGTTCGTAGAGCGCGCCGGCCTGCATTGTGGGAAAGACGAAATCGGTCAGAAATTCCGAGCGCAGGTCCTCCACATAGCATTTGCTTGCGCCAGAGGCGATGGCCTTCTCTTCCAGACCGGTCAGCTCGCTCTCCTGTCCCAGATTGGCACAGAAGCAGACCACCTCACATCCGTAGTTGTTCTTTAGCCACGGCACAATCACACTGGTATCCAGGCCGCCCGAATAGGCGAGGACGACCTTCTTGACAGTTCCCTTTTTGGACATTGGGGTTTCTCCTTCGTGGGTTGAATATGAGATTGGGGTGTTCGATGCTGAATCTCTCAATCTCCCGATCTCTCAATCTCTCTGCTGGGACAATAAAAAACGCCACCCGGATGATCCGATGTGGCGTGCAGGAAACGGTACAAATGGGCAGAAGGACAGACTGAACCGGTGAACCGGAACGTTAGCAGTCTGTGTGCCCGCTTCCTGCGGGCCTCCTCCTGACAACAAAAAGATATCGCATAGCTTTTCTGGTTTCTCGTGTGCAGTCAAACCCAAACTGATGAAAAGCCTACCCCAGAAAGTGTGGAAAGTCAAACTCCATTTATCCTGCAAAGTTCAGGTATACTGTATGTATAGTTCATCAAGCACAGGAGGTATCTCATGGGTTCTCGCCGCTCTCTGGTTCTATTGGCTCTGCTTCTGGTGCTGCTCCTTGTGCTGGTTCCCGCGCTTCTCATCGCACCACAGACAAGCGATCCCTGGGCGCTGGTATGGAGCGACGAATTCAACGGAGCCGCGGGCGAACAGCCCGATTCCGCCTCCTGGACTTTTGAGATCGGCGACGGACGCTCCAAAGGCATCCCCGGTTGGGGCAACAGTGAACTGGAGTATTACACAGACAGCCCGGCCAATGCCTCTTTCGACGGCGAAGGGAATCTGGTCATCACTGCCCTGGAACTAGACCCGGCCCTGGCGCCACTCTGTTACTACGGCACTTGCCAATATTCGTCAGCCCGACTGATCACCGAAAAGAAAGTCGAACAGCAGTACGGGCGCATTGAAGCCCGCATCAAACTGCCCAAAGGTCGGGGACTCTGGCCTGCCTTTTGGATGCTGGGCAGCAATCTTCCCGAAGTAGGCTGGCCCACTTCGGGTGAAATTGACATTATGGAACACGTGGGCAAAGAGCCGGCGAACCTCTACGGCACAATCCATGGACCGGGCTATTCCGGGGCCAGGGGCGTCAGCGGCAAGACAAGCCTGGCCTCCGGCGCGCTGGCTGATGACTTTCATCGCTACGCCATTGAATGGGAAGAGGGGCAGATTCGCTGGTTTCTGGACGAGACCAACTACTTCACCACCACTGTTGCATCCCTGCCCGGCAGCAGCCCCTGGGTCTTTGATCATCCGTTTTATCTGATCCTCAACCTAGCGGTGGGCGGCGGCTGGCCGGGGCGCCCGGACGCGACCACCCAATTCCCCCAAGAGATGCGGGTCGATTATATCCGAATCTATCGTTGGCAGGAGCCGGTGACAACCTATCGGCTGCAACTGCCCTTTATCAACCAAACGTCAAAGGAATAATTCTGTGAGTGAATTTCTGCCATTTTGTAGTGATCAGGATGATGATGAAATCAAAATAACCAAAGCCTGTTAGCGAACTCGTTGGGGGAGAGGCCGGGAATAGGCAGTCCCTGATGGGGACGGTCATTATACTCGGCCAAGAATTGTTTCAAAAGAAGGGCCAACGCCAGGTC
>CAMDQF010000416.1 GCA_945905745.1 Litorilinea aerophila | reverse complement strand
GGAAGGTTGGGAAGTTAATTCGTAACAAGCCCTTATTCTGACGACAGGAGCAAAACATGGAATATCGACAGCTAGGCAGGAGCAATCTCAAAGTCAGCGCGATCGGACTCGGCGCTGTAACCTTTAGCCGTGAAATAGGCGAGGCAACCGTCTTCACGATCATGGATTACGCGCTGGAGCGGGGCATAAACCTGATTGACACCGCTGAGGCTTACAACAAGGGTGGTTCGGAAAGTGTGGTTGGCAATTGGCTCAAGGCCAGTGGCAAACGCGATCGAGTGATCTTGGCGACCAAACTGATCCCCCCACTGACCGCAGAACGGATTCCCCAGGCCGCTGAAGCCAGTCTCCGCCGCTTACAGACAGACGTGATTGATCTCTACCAAATCCACGCCTTCGACAAAAACACACCGTTGGACGAATCCCTGGCCGCGTTGGGCAAATTGGTGGAAGAGGGCAAAGTGCGCCATCTGGGTTGTAGCAACTTTGCCGCCTGGCAACTGTGCAAAGCCCTCTGGCGCGCCGAAGTGAACGGGTTACCGCGCTTGGAATCGGTACAACCCAACTACAATCTCGCGATCCGGGACATCGAACAGGAGATGCTGCCCCTCTGCGCGGACCAGCAGATCGGCGTGATCTCCTATAGCCCGTTGGGCGCAGGCTTCCTGACCGGCAAATACAGCAAAAGCTGGACAGCGCCCCAGGGCAGCCGTTTTGACATCATCCCCGACCATTGGGCGATCTATGAAAACGCCCGCTCGATGGAGCGTATGGAGAAGCTACGCAGCAAAGCCGCGGAGAGCGGACGATCGATGGTGCAACTGGCGCTGGCCTGGATACTCGGTCAGCCGGGCATTACCTCGACGCTGATCGGCAGCCGCAGCACGGCTCACATCGATCAAGCATTTGAGGCAGCCGCAGCAGGTATGTCGGCAGAATTGCGCGCTGAGATTAACAGTTGGTAATGCAGAAAGCGTCTACCGCAAATCCACTTTCCCCCTGGGAGCTACTATGTCGCCTGCAATCCAATTTCAGCAGATGCTTCCGAATGCCATCTTCACCATTGCGGGCGCAGGCTACCAGATCGGTGGTCTGGCGCGTGATTCCGATGCTGGTTGGCCGATGGGGGTCGTGCGCAGCACCTCTGATCGCTGGCGAGGCGATCTGATTGTGATTGATTATCACGCCCACCGACTCTGGCGCATTGACAGCGCGGGCATACTCCATGCGCTGGCTGGCGACGGCATCCCCGGCAATGCGGGCGACGGTGGCCCTGCGCTCGCCGCCCGCTTCTTCTGGCCGCACGACCTCACCCAGGACAAATGGGGCAATCTCTATCTCTCCGATCTCGGCAACCAGGTGATTCGGCGCATAGACGGCAAAACCGCCACCGTCACCCGTGTGGCCGGTTCGGGCAGAGTCGGGCGGGGCGGTGACGGCGGATTGGCGCTCTATGCAGAGTTGGACACTACCTGCGGCGTGGCAGTGGATGACGAGGGCAACCTCTTTCTTTCCAGCGAATGGGCCAGCAACATCCGCCGCGTAGATGCCCAAACTGGTATCATCACCCGCTTTGCCGGGCAGAACGCGACCCACGCGCCAGGCGCAAACCATCCAACGCGTGGACCCGGATTGAGTCTGGTCGGCTATCATGGCGACGGTGCCGCCGCCCTGGACGCGGCTTTCCATCATCCCGAGCATTTGGCCTTTGACGCGCATGGCAATCTCTATGTCTGCGATAACTCCAACGACCGCATCCGCCGCATTGACCGGCAAACGGGCATCATTACGACGGTCTTTGGAACGGGGCAGCGCGCCTCCAACGGCGATGGCGGTCTGGCAACCGAAGCAAGTACGTTAATGCCTGATGCCCTCTGCCTGGACACCCACGGCAATCTCTATTTGGGGGAAAAGTATGGCTATCGCATCCGCAAGGTGAGCACGGCCACGGGTATCGCCTCCACGCTGGTAGGCAATGGCGTGCCTGGTTTTGGCGAGGAGGGTCTGCCCGGCAGCCAGACCCACGTCAATTCGGTCGAATGTGGCATCTGGGCCGACCCGGATGGCACAGTTTTTTGGTCTGATTGTTCCGGGCGGTTGCGGCGCTGTGACGGCACGACTGGCGTCGTCACCACTGTGCTGGGCGGGACGAGCGTCCACGATGGGGAAGCGGCAACCGCTGGCTTTCTCAACGGTCCGGGCGGGCTGGCGATTGCACCGGATGGCACAATCATCATCGCCGATGTCTGGAATCAGCGCATTCGTGTACTTGACCCGCAGACGGGACTCATTCATACAGTGGCGGGCAACGGTGCGCGGGCCTTTGGCGGCGAAAACGGTCCCGCTACGGCAGCCTATATTGGCAATCCCCACGACGTGGCGGTGGATGGACAGGGACGCATTTTGATCGCTGACACCCGCAACGGGCGCATTCGCCGCGTCGAACTTGACGGCAGCCTGCGTACACTCGCCGGCACAACCTTGCCCTGGGACGCGGGCGAAGGGCGCTGGGACAAGGGCGACCACGGCCCCGCCAACAGCGCCAGCTTTGGCGGCATCGAAGCGGTAGCCGTGGATAGGGAAGGCCACATCTATATCGGCGATTGCACATTTGGGCGTATTCGTAAGGTATATGCCCACACAGGCATTATCACCACAATCGCGGGTGTCGGCACACCCGGTTACAGTGGCGACGGCGGAGCCGCCACCCAGGCCCGCATCGGCGCACCGACCGCCATCCGCTTTGATGGCGCAGGCAATGTTTACTTTACGGATCGGGCCAATCATCTGGTGCGCCGCATCGACGGGGATGGAATCATCACGACTGTAGTTGGTTGCGGTCAAGCTGGCTTTGCGCCGGACGGTGAGATTGCCACGACCGCGGCCATTGACACGCCGTATGGATTGACCATTGCCCCCAACGGCACGCTCTATTTCGCGGATTCGCGCAACAACCGGGTGCGGCGGGTCAATGCCGACGGCAGACTGGAGACAGTCGCGGGCGGCGCACTGGCCGGGGATGGTGGCGAGGGCGGGTTGGCGACGCTGGCAATGCTCAACGAGCCGCATGGCTTGGCCTGGTGGGGGAAAGATCTGCTGTTGATCAGCGACCATTACAACAATCGGGTAAAAGCCGTGCGGGTAGGATAGTAAGTAGACCTTATGCCGATTTAATTTCAGGGTGAGCGAATGTCGTCTCTTTTTCGAGAGGGGGAGTGCATGAAGAAGCTAACGGCCAGTGTCGTAGGCGGTGGTATGGGCGGGCAACTGAGTTTGAACGCATTGGCCGCCTCGGATCAGTTTGAACTGGTGGCAGCCG
>CAMDQF010000415.1 GCA_945905745.1 Litorilinea aerophila | reverse complement strand
CCTACGCTGAACTCGATGACAATCCCCGCGGGGCTGGCAAAGGCCAGACTGACCCCAGCCATAAAGGAGAAGGCCGATCCCCAGCAGTGGGGGGCCAGCTCGATCTGGTGGGTCTCGGCCAAGGCGGCGATGCGTCGCCCTTCGGTGATGCCACCGCAGATGGCCAGGTCCGGCTGTAATATGTCCGCGGCCCGGTGGGCGATGATCTCCCGGAAGTCGAAACGGGTGAATTCGCTCTCGCCCACCGAAATGGGTATGTCTGTGCTGGCCCGCACCTCGGCGCAGCCCGCATAGTTGTCGCTGTTGACCGGCTCCTCGAACCAGCGCAGGTTGCACGCCTCCACTTCCCGGCAGAAGCGCTTGGCCTCGGGCACGCTGTAAGTGCCGTGGGCGTCCACCATCAGGTCGATGTCCGGTCCCAGGGCGTCCCGGGCCGCCTTCACACGGGCCACACTGTTGGCAACCGTCCCGTCCATCACCCCCACCCGCATCTTCACCCCGCCAAAGCCCCGGCTGGTGTAGCCTGTCACCTGTGCGCCGATGGATGCAGCGTCGGCCCAGCCGCCGCTGGCATAGGCGGGCATCCGCTCCCGACAAGCGCCGCCCAGAAGCTGGACGACGGGTGTGTTCAGGTGCTTGCCCAGCAGGTCCCACAAGGCCATATCCACCCCGCTCATGGCGGAGATTGTCAGCCCCCGCCGGCCCAGGACAGGAAAACCCCGGCCCCGGTGCAATGCGTAATGATCCCGCACGCCGTTGTACATCATCTCCCACAGTTTGTGGATGTGGCGGGCGTCCTGGCCGATGAGCAGGGGGCGCAGTTCGTGGCGGATGCAGGCGACGAGGGAAGCGCAGACCCCCGAGCTGCCCACCGCGGCCTTGGCTTCGCCAAAACCCTGCCGTCCGTCTTCGGTGGTGATGGTGACGAGGGTCATGTCAAAACTGGCCAGACGGCCAAAGTCGGAGACGTGCTGCTTCTCTACTGGTATGGGGCATTGAAGCCATACGGCGTCGATATCGCGGATGATCATTCGATGTGGTTCCAAGTGCTAGATCAGGACGTAGGAGTGACTGTGATCAGTACTTCGTATTGCGTATTGCGTATTCTCTGGGTTGTAGCCAGATAACGCAATACACAATACGGGGCGGATTAGATGAGCGGCAACAGCGTCTTCGCCGTCTCTTCCACCAGCCAGCTATAGAACTCCTCCGAGAGGACACCGCTGCCGTGATCCTCGATGAATTTGAGCTGTTCGGGCGTCAGTTCGGATTCGGCAGACGCGACCGCGTTTTTGTACGGGTTGGCCGGGGTGCGGTCCAGCGGGGCCACAAACTCGACGGTAATCGCGCCGTCGTAGCCGATATCTTTGAGTGTGCCGATAATCTTCGCCCAGTCCAGCGATCCCATCCCGCAGGCCATGCGGTTGTTGTCGGCCACATGGAAATCAACCAGGCGGCCTTTTGTACTGCGGATGGCTTTGTACATATCCGCCTCTTCGATATTGAGGTGGAAAGCGTCGATGCAGACGCCACAGTCCGGGCCAACGGCTTCGGCCAGAAGCAGGGCCTGGTCAGCCCGGTTGATAAAATTCGTCTCAAAGCGATTGAGGGGTTCCAGCGCCATCAATACCCCCGCGGCCTGGGCGTGGGGATAGATTTCACGCAGCCCTTCCACCGCCCACGCCCACTCCTGCTCTGGCGTGTCCATGGCCGCCACTTTGCCCACCTGGGAGGGCACAATTGTCATCTCGTGGCCGTCCAATTCCTTGACCATCGTAATACAATCTTTGATGTACTTTACACTGCTCTCCCGCACAGCCGGGTCCGTGTGGATCAGGTCGCGCCCGGCAAACATCAGGCTGACCGAACCCCAGCAGGCCAGGCCGTTGTCTTTCAACAGCTTGCCCACCACTTTGGTGTCAAAAATCTCCGGTTCGCCGCTGATTTCAATACTACTGTAGCCGTACTTGGCAAGCCGCCGAATGGTAACTTCAATCGGTTCGGCGCGCATCCAATTGTGCATAGACAGGTGCATAGAAGGTCCTCCGTGGGGTGAAATAAAATGATAGATGAAGATTGGTTGCTGTTGAGGGACTGGGGATTGGAGACTGGAGACTGGGAAACGCCCAATCCCCGATCCCCAGTCCCCTATCCCCTATCTCAAACTCTTCCAGGGTTCTTGCTCGTACACTTCGACCAACTGATAGCCCTCCGCCCCGACCGATGGGCCGAGGATGGCAATCAGCTTGGCGGTTGCGCTGCCGGTGTTGAAGGAGGCGTGGACCACATCCGCGCCGATGAATACGCCGTCGCCCGCGACAAGGGTGGTGGATTTCTGGCCCACCCACTGCTCCACCGCGCCGAAGATGACATAAATCACCTCCTCCTGCTGCGGGTGTTTGTGAAAGTTATGGCCGAAGCCCGGTTCCAGCGTCACTTCGATGACGACCAAATCCTTGGCTCCGGTGGTGGCCGGGCGGCTCAGCCAGCCCATCACCCCCCAGTCCAGATGGTCCCGTTCCATTGCCGCGCTTGTGATAAATTTGCCGTCCATTGGGGTCTCTCCCGTTGTGCGTGGTGCGTACTATTCAGTCTTTGTTCCAGACTTGCTCATAACTGAAGAATTTGACCTTTCCTTGCCGTGCCTGACGAGCCAATTCAAGCATATCTGCATAGAGAGGGGAATCCTCATGCAGAATTAGCAGACCAGCTTCACATTCCGTATCATTTTCCGTATCGTCTATGTGAGAAGAATCCGTAGGCATCCTAAAAATCCGTATCCTTTCTTATCCGCGTGAATCCGCCGAATCCGCGTCATCCGCGTTCTATTCTTCCGCCCTGTAAATCGTCGGCGCGGGTGTGACGTGGCTCCAGACGATAAAGGCCAGTGTCGAGATCAGCAGCAGTTGGAAGCCCAGTTTGTAGCCAGCAAAGAGCCAGGGTTGGAACATCCCCACCACGCCCAGGACGATGCCGCCGATAATCACCCGCTCGATGCGGGCAAAAGACGCCTCGTCGATGCGGTGGCTGTAGCGCTGGGAAACCCGGCGAATAAAGTAGATGAAGAGGCCGAGAATCGCGGCAAATCCGATAATGAAAGTGGCTGCTTGGGCCATTGGGAAACTCCTTTTTGTAACGCGGGCTGTCAGCCCGCTCTGACGGCGCAAGCTAACAGCTTGCGTTACAGCCGCAACTTGTAGTGATCAGGATGATGATGAAATCAAAATAACCAAAGCCTGTTAGCGAACTCGTTGGGGGAGAGGCCGGGAATAGGCAGTCCCTGATGGGGACGGTCATTATACTCGGCCAAGAATTGTTTCAAAAGAAGGGCCAACGCCAGGTC
>CAMDQF010000414.1 GCA_945905745.1 Litorilinea aerophila | reverse complement strand
ATGTTGACATCCGCCAGCACATCCTCGATCTCGCCCCAGCCGTAGACATGCAGCAGATCGTGGCGCGCGCCCAGACAGAGCCACTGCTCCGGGTCAGTCGTCAAGGTGACGGTCTGCTCCGACCACTCCGGTGTGATCTCGAAGGGCTGCCCGTTCAACACAAAGTTAATGGCAATGTCGCCCCGCTGGGCCTGGCAGTGCAACACCAACTTGGCCCCGCGTAGCTGCACATCGCCCTTGATCCGCACGGTCAGTTTGGCGTTGCGCAGATCGGTGGAATAGCCACCGGCGATAAAACGATTGTCCGCAAACAGCGGCCCGTAGGGTGGACCCAGGTTGGGCCGGGGCGCGGTCATCAAAATGAAGAGCAAATGAAGATAGCCGCCGCCGGGGAAGGCATGGTTGGAGTCAATGCCCCACGGGCTGCGCGAAATCAGCGCACCCTCCACCACCTCGGCAGCCACAGGCCGGTTGTGGCCCAACCAGGCGATCCAGCCGCCAGGGCCATCGTCAAAGGTCTCGCGGTAAATTTGTCTACTCATCGTCTTTCCTTTGTGCTCGCCGAAGGGTGGCAACTGCTCGTTGATTTCAGTTTAGGAGCCAAACCAGAACGAATAGAGTTCGGCCTGCCAGAGATGGAAGCGCAGGCGGACGGTGCGCCCGACCAGTTCCGCCAGATCGCTGCGTTCGCGCCAGCGCACGGGTTCGTTGATGCTGTCGATGATGGTTGGAATGCACTCGTCTTTGCCAAAGCCGGGGATGGGCTGGCCGCTTTCCCCGTCGAGAAGCTCGATCAACACCCGGCCTCGCCAGGAATCCGCATTGATATGCAGGGTTTTGTCGCTGACCACAAGGGGCCGGGTCAACACAGAACCCCATTCGATGCCGCCCTTGAGGGAGACAAAGCCGTCCATGCGCAGCCGGGCCAGACAGAGAGCGCTGGAGTCCAGATAGCCCCGGTTCAATGTGTCTGCTATGGACAGTGCCCGGTAGCGAAAGCCCAGATAGTAGAACCACAACTCATTGTTGCGCACCACTGGCCGGTTGGTGATCACTATCTGGCCCGTGTCATAGGTCTCGCCCTGGCTGACCGGCGACAGTTCCATAAATGGCGCGCGCCCGGCGACCCGATGCCAGCTTTTCAGATCCCGGCTGGAGGCCAGTTCCACCGACTTGCGGCTGTCCACATTCTCGTACAGGGGCGAATGTTTGCCTGACCAGTGATGCATCACTGGCGTGGCCAGATAAAGTCCTTCATAGGGGAAAATGGGGAAGTTGTAGACGTCTGTGCGCCACTCTTCTGGCCGGTTGAAGATTGGGGTCAGGTAGGCCGGGTCGTCGAAGAAGCGCTGTAACCGTTCAGCGCCGTTCTCCTGATCGACCTGATCGGCGTGAAAGATCAGCCCGTGCTCAGTCCAGTTGGCAAAATCGTCACTAGTGAGCAGATACCAGGAGCGCCCGTAAGGACCGGCCCGCTTGACCGCGGCGATGAAGAGCCGCTTGTCCTCGTCGTAGGTCAGGTGGGACTCGTCCTGGCTGGGGAGGGAAGGGATATCCAGCACTTCCCAATGCAGAAAATCGGGGGAGGCCACGGAGCGCAGTTCGTTGTCCCCATAGCGCAATCCCTTGAAGCGGCGCTGGGGGTTCGGGTCGTGGGGGTCGTAGATCGGCCCCTGCAGCATGCCCTTTGCACTGGGGAGAATATTATTTTCTTTGCCAATGGCCGTGCCCCGCCAGGTCAAGGCCGGATAGTCATGCAGGCCCAGAAAGGGCTTTTCCCAGTTGACGCCATCGACGGAGGTGGCGTAACAGGCGAAGCTTTCCATGCCCACCGGCGCGCCGGTCATGTCCACCTGGACTTCGACATCCACGCCCTCCGCCCCGCTCAGGTAGATCATCTTGAAGACCCCTTCATCCGGCAGCCACACGGGGGTAGTGCGCACCTGAATTGTGCTGTTCTCCCAGCGGTATTCCGGGCGGATGACCACATTGTCCCGGTACTTCTGGGGCTGGTGCAGCTTGCGGGCCAGGTTGTCGATGGCTTCGATGTCGTGATCGTCGATAAAGAGATATTTCATGGCTCTGCTCCTCAACGCTCGTTCGAGAGTGGGTGGGTCGCGCTCACAGGCGGGTAGCCTGTTCAATGGCCTGTTCCAGGGCCTGCACGAGGCCGTCAATGTGGCTCTCTTGCATGGGCAGGGAGATAGAGTTCATTGTCAGGCCCTGGCTCAGGAAATAGCCCTGGTTGAGAAGGGAGAGAAAGACACGCTGAGCCATCCCACCGTTGTTGGTGGCCAGACTGCGATAATTGACCAGCGGCTCGTCGGTGAAATAGATGCTGAAGAGAGAGCCGAGGACAACGGCCTGGGCGGGCACATCGATTCGCGCGAAGAGCGCGCCGAGCTTGGCGCGCAACCGTTCCCCCAGCCCGTTCAGATGGGCAAAGGCGGCCGGCGTCAGTTGGCGTAGGGTAGCCAGGCCCGCCGCCATCACCACGGCATGCGCGCTAAAAGTGCCGCTCTGGAAGAAGCCGGTTGCTCCCCCACTCGTATCGAACAGGTTCATAATATCGGCGCGGCCGCCGAAAGCGCCTACGGGGAATCCGCCTCCAATCAGTTTGCCGAAGGTTGTCAGGTCTGGCGAGATGCCGTAGTATTCCTGGATACCGCCCTCTCCCACTCGAAAGCCGACCACCTCGTCCAATATGAGCAGCACATCGTTTTCCTCGGTCACTCGGCGGACCGCACGCACGAATTCCTGGCGCAAGGGTAGAATGCCTGCTTTGGGGTCCAAAATCACGCAGGCCAGCTCATCCCGATGGCGACGCACCAGTTCTTCCACGGCCTCTTCGTTGTTGTAGGGCAAGACAACGACTTCAGCCGGGGCATGGGGAGAAGTACCACCAGTCGTCGCCAACGCGTAGGGGGCGTCAGCCGGACCTGCTTTATCCAGCGGTGGGGCGACGCTCACTTCAACGATATCGTGGCTGCCGTGATAGCCGCCCTCAAACTTGGCGATTTTGGGCCGCCCGCTGAATCCGCGGGCCAGCCGGATGGCGTGCAGGGTTGCCTCTGTGCCTGAGTTGCAGAAACGGAGACGCTCGACAGATTCCACACGCCTACAGATTTCTTCGGCCAGCGCGACTTCATTGCCCGTGGGCGCTCCAAGCGCGATCCCCCGCGCCAGTTGTGCCTGTACTGCCGCGTTAACGGCTGGGTTGTTGTGGCCGAGGATCTGTCCGGTGTGGTGGTTGGCAAAGTCAACGCGCTCTCGTTCATCCACATCGTAGAGGTAGCAGCCCTCCCCCCGCTGCATTGTGAGCGGGTAGGGTTTGTAGAAATAGGCAC
>CAMDQF010000413.1 GCA_945905745.1 Litorilinea aerophila | reverse complement strand
GTGTACCGTCAACTATTCGCGTCATCCTTTGATTCGCGGTCAGAGGGCTGTTACCGCGAATGGGAGGATTGCGCGAATGGCTGGTTCGGAGGAGGTGCGATGAGGTGGAATGTGGCAGAATCGATGGGCGTGGCGTCAACGATGCGTGTACTCCTCTGATTCGTTGTCATTTTCGCCACCCGCCCAAAGAGAAGGTACAATCAAAGGCGGAAGCACACAACGGAATACGCAATACGCAATTAGGAGAACCCCACCCAATGCCCACCCCCTACACCGCCGCGGTCGAAGAGCGTCTTCTCCGCTACGTCCAGATCGACACCACCAGCGATGAATCCAGCGGCGCTGTGCCCAGCACGGCCAAACAGTACGACCTGCTGCGCCCGCTGGTGGAGGAGCTGCGTTCCATCGGCGCACAGGATGTGACCCTCACCGACTACGCCACCGTCCTGGCGACGATTCCGGCCACGATCCCCGATCCGGTGAATGTGCCGGTCATCGGCTTTCTGGCCCACGTAGACACCGCGCCGGCCTTCAGCGGCACAGGCGTCAAACCCCGTCTCCATCGCAACTACGACGGCGGGGAGATCACCTATCCCGACGCGCCCGGCCTCGTCCTCAGCCCGGCGGGTTCGCCCTATCTGGCCGAGAAGGTGGGCGAGGATATCATCACTGCCAGCGGCAGCACACTCCTGGGCGCGGACGACAAATCCGGCGTGGCAGTAATTATGACAATGGCGGAGGCTCTCCTGGCCGACCCGTCTATCCCCCACGGCACGATCCGCATCGCCTTCACCCCGGACGAGGAGATCGGCAAAGGCGTGCGCCTGCTCACGCCGGAGGATTTGGGCGCGGATTTCGCCTATACCCTGGACGGAGGCGTGGCCGGCGAGCTTTCCTTCGAGACTTTCAGCGCTGACAAAGCCGTCGTGACCATCACCGGCGTCTCCATCCACCCCGGCACGGCCTTTGGCAAGCTGGTCAACGCCCTGACCTGGGCGGCCAAATTTGTGAATCTGCTCCCCGAAGCTACCCGCACCCCGGAAACAACCCAAGACCGCCAGGGCTTTATCCACCTTACAGGCATCAACGGCAACCCAGCCCAGGCCAAAGTCAGCTTCATCCTGCGCGACTTCGAGCGGGATGGACTGGCGGCACACGGCGCGCTGCTGGAATCCATCTGCGCCACTCTGCGCGCCGCGGAACCCCGCCTGACCGTCACCTGCGAGATTACCCCCCAATACCGCAATATGCGCTACTGGCTGGAAAACGATAGGCGCCCGGTGGAAATTGCGGCCCAGGCGATTGAGGAAGCCGGGCTGGAGCCGGTCTACCGCACAGTGCGGGGCGGGACCGACGGCTCCCAGATGACCGAGAAGGGCGTGCCGACCCCCAATCTTTTCACCGGCCAGCAGGACCTGCATGGCCCGTTGGAATGGATCAGTGTGCAGGATATGGCCCGGGCGGTAGAAGTGTGCATCGGCATTGCCCGGCTGGGGGCAGGGTGAAATGGAACCGAAAAACATCCTCTTCCTTCTCTCCGACCAAATGGACGGCCAATTGTTTCTGCCCGCGATGCTGGGGGATGCCACGCCCAACGGACGGGAGGAGGTCTACTGCGTCTTTCACCGCCATTTCACCAATGTGGAGCAGCGGATGGTGCGCACCCGCACCCATCAGTTCACCTTCAACTCCGGCGACGCGGGCGAACTCTACGATCTGGTAGCCGATCCGTACCAGTTGACGAATGTCTACGGCCAGCCGGAGTACGAGGCGGTGCGCCGGGATTTGATGGCCCGAATGAAGCGCTATATGGACCGTCTGGGTGATCCCCTGCGCGGCTGGTACGGGCGGGTGGGGCCGGTCTATTAAGGGAACCAGCCAACCGCTAACCGCAGACGGCAGACGGCAGACGGCAGACGGCAGACGGCGTTCAGCAGTCGATCGCCTGCCATCTGCCGTCAATCCCATTCACGAAAGGATGGAGGATAGTCTATGGCGAAGTACACAATCTGCCGGGTGAGCGAGCTGCCGCCGGGGGAACGCAAAATTATGGAGGCGGGCAGCCGTACGATTGGCGTTTTCAATGTCAACGGCGCGTTCCACGCCATCCGCAACCAGTGCCCCCACCAGAACGCGCCCCTCTGTCGGGGCATCATCACTGGCACAACCCTGCCCAGCCAGCCCGGCGAATACATCTGGGCCAAGGACGGCGAGATCATCCGTTGCCCCTGGCACGGCTGGGAGTTCGACATCACCACCGGGCGCTCCCTCTTCAACCCCCACAAAGTGCGGGTCAAGAACTATGAGGTCACAGTCGAACGATCACCGGTGGAAGAGGTGGAGTCCGTGGAGAGTTACATGGTGACGATCGAGGGTGGCTGGGTGATGCTGCACGCCTGATCTATGCGTGACAAGGTGGTCGGGTGAAAAGGTCAAAAGTACAATCCAAACCATTCCTCGTGATCTCGTCTCCTTCGGTACTGTAGGAACAGAACAGCCCCGGTCCAAATGGACCGGGGCTGTTCTGTTCTTGATTGCGGTTCAAAAGGAGTCTAAAGGGTATCCCGCTTGCTTTCGATAGGTCTGAAAGCAGCCCCTCAACCAGCGCCGATCAATAGCCCCCTGAGTTCCCAATAAATCTCTATTTCTTCACCGATACTCCATTTCGCCGCAGGACACCCCAAACAAGCAGCAGCAAGCCCAGCACAGGAAGCATCATCAGCCAGAGAGGTGTGCCCGGCACCTGCCCGCCTGTCGGCGGGAGAGTGTCAGGTGGGAGCGGGGTAGCCGTGGGCGTGGGTGATGGAATCGCCGTATTTGGCACACTCTGGGGTGTGCCTGTGGGATTTGGCTGGGGTACGTCTGTCGGCGTCTCTGTCGGAGTCGCAGTCGCCGTCTCTGTCGGAGTTAATGTCGGCGTCTCTGTCGGAGTCGGTGTACTCGTCGGGGTGGAAAACTGAGCAGTGAGCGTCAAAGCCATCGGCTGTGCTGCTTCCAGGACAGGCTGCGTCACCAGGGATGACAGAAACAAAAGTATAACAACTGCACCTACCAGACGTATGTAATGTGTGACCTTCATCGTTACCTCCAAGTATACATTCCGGAAAAGAGCCAACGAACGATGCAAAGCAGAATACAAGCCTTTGCATCGTTCGTCAAGATTACTCTACCTGCCCGCCCATCCGCCGAGAGAGAAGAGTTGGCCGTTGGCCCGCTCTTCTCTCTCGGGTGTCATCCCAAGGCGGATTTCTTATCAGTGTTCATGCCCAATCGGGCACAAGCAGCAATGAAAATAGGGACGCAGATTCACGCAGAAACAACTGATCTGCGCAGATTTTTATCAGCGTCAATCATCTTTTTCA
>CAMDQF010000412.1 GCA_945905745.1 Litorilinea aerophila | reverse complement strand
GAAAAGTCGCTTGCTTTCTTGACGCGCAGAATCTCTAGTTCTCGTTGGGCGATGGTCATCAGATATCCTCCTGGATGTGGGTTCTATCTGATTATCCTCGCCTCCTACGCCTGTAGTCAAGTGGCGAATAATTCCTGACACTAACAAATTCTTACAGTACAGTCATTTGACGCAGAAATTGCCCATCTATTATCAGGAGTCGTGGCGACGGCTAATACCAACGACTCATGACCAACGAATACCGCTTCCTCTGTTCCGCTTTCCAAATTCCATAGTCGTAAGATTCGATCTGATGACCCAGAGAGTACATGCTGGCCGTCTGGAGCGACTACTATCGATCGTACGTGAGACTGGTAGTCATTAAATACCCGTTCTTCCTCTCCACTCTCCATATCCCATATTCTTAATGTCCCGTCAGGCGACGCCGAAATCGCGTGTCTCCCGTCAGGTGTCACAGCCACGGCGCTGACATAATCTGTGTGGCCACTGAGAACACGGACTAACCGGGAGCTATTTCTGCTGTAGCCCCAGGTCAGAGCAACATAACCCTGCGAAAGAGAAGCTAAGCGATCTCCAGTTCCTGTTATTAGCCTCTCATCATGACTCAGTACAGCCCGATAGCGCAATTGTTGGGCAAAGAAGGTCGGATTACGCTTGGGCTGCCACTGGCGCAGTATGTGGGATTCCTGTTCAATTATCCGCTGAATGGACATGAGAGATTGGCTGGTTGGAGATCGGAGGTCAGGCAAAAGCATGAGGGCAACCCGTAAGTCATTTTCTAGGGCGGTGACGCCCCGCCGGGCGCAGTGACTTTCCAAGTTGACGACATTGCTGTAGGTGCGGTGCAGATTAGTGGTGCAGACCGCGCGGAAAGCCGCTCGCTCAGTGGCCGAGGTCTGCCCCTCAGCAAACTCGCGCACCAGCGGGTGGAGGCGCAATTGATCGGCCTGAAGTTTTTCGATTATCGATGCGTTGTTCAGTTCGGCCACAGCCAATTCCAGGGGCGAACCGAAGATGTCATCCGCGTCGGAGATGCCGGCCAGCAAGCCCAGGCGGGCGATGGGAATCTGGGCGGCTGCGGGCAGTTGGCCCGCTACCCGTAGCAGCAGGCGGGCATCTTCACTCTCCAGGCTTTCCCACTGTTCGGCTAGGGTTGCAGCTACGGCTGCCGTGTGGCGGGTGGTCAGGTCATCGGCGCTTACTCGGCCTTTGGGATCGTCCACTACAGCCAGCGCGCCCCGTTCCAGCAGCGCGTCTCGGTACTGGGCCAGGGAAAGCCGGGGCCGCCGCAGATGCGCGGCGGCGATCTCCAGGGCCAGGGGCAGATGGCCCAAAATAGCGCATATCTCCACTGCGATTTTCTGTTCCAGGCCGGACATCGCCTGCGCCCCACCCCGTTGGTTCAGGAGTAGGGAGAAGGCGGCATCCGGCGGCAGGACTGTCACCTCTACTGCACGGCAGCGCTGGGGCAGGTCGCGGCGGCGGGTGGTGAAGAGCAATCGGCAGGCCAGTTGCGTGGGGATCAGCCCCGTGGCTACGGGACGGGTGAGGTGGGCGGGGTCTTCCAAATTGTCCAGCACCAGCAGGGCGTCCGGGTGGCTGGTCAGGTAGCGGGCCGCGGTGTCGATCTGGCGGGGGATGGGCCGGTCGAAGTTGGCCGGGTCGAGGAGACAGCCCAGGCTGGCGAAGCCCTGGGGCAGGGGTTCGGCCGCGTTGACCCAAAAAACGCCGCCGGGATAGTCATCCCGGTGGCGGTAGCAATACTCCACGGCCAGGGCCGTCTTGCCCATTCCCCCCTGGCCGGTCAGCCCCGCGGGGAGGATGCCCACCGGGTCGCCGCCAGAGAGCGCGGTGTGCAGGTTCGTCAGGTCTAGCTCCCGGCCCACGAAGCCGGCGTTGCGGGGGAAGGGGACGGTGAAGAAGTGGCGCGGCTGAACATCCGGAGATGGGGCCGCTCCGGTTTGGTACGTGACCGGTCCGTAGTAGACGTTGCCGATCTGTCCTGCATCGCCGCCCACCACCGAACCAGTCACTTGGCCGCTAATGTTCTGCTGGTTGCCTTCTATGGACTGGCTGGGGGGTGGGTTCTGGCTTTTATCTACCATTGGTTGCTACTTTCGCTGGTGTAGCGGAGTGCAGAGCTGCCAGGTTTTGGAAAAGCTGGCAGCTCTGGCGTGGAACGTCATCCGCATTGTAAATGGGGCCGTCAGGTCTGTCAATCTATGAATTTTGTGCGTTGCTCACGACTCGTTGCTGTGCTATAGTCAGTAGACAGCAGACCACAGACAGCGGACCGCAATAGATGAAGCGGTCGGGAGCGGTCGGTAGTCCACCGTCTGCGGTCTACTGATAGTACGTATGCTTTACCCCTTAAACTTCCCAACCGCAGAGTCATCCGCAGGGCCGCCCCAGGAGGATGTATGTCAGAAGTAAGCGTACTGGTTCTGATCTGTCTGGTAATACCGGTGCTGGTCCTCTTTGCCGTAGCTTTCTGGCTGCTCAGTCGGCGCGTGACAGGGCTGACAAAGCGGATGGAAGCCCAGGAGACGCTGCTCGCACAGTGGGCCGAGGAAGCAATCGGTCAGACGCGCGTCGTGTCGCCGCCGTTTGCCCCAGCCGAGCGGAAGGCTGCCTTTGCGCGGCCCCTGCCGTCTGCGCCCGCCAGCCCGTCCCCCCTTCCCGCATCTCCATCAGTGAATGTTTTGCTGCCGTCTGGTCCAAAAGCGGCCCCAAGGCTTGCGACATCTGCAACCGGCCCGATCGCTCCCGTGACCTCCGCTGTAAGCTCCACGTCTCCGTCTGCCCAGCCAGCCCGTCCGTCCTTCTTTCAGCCTGTGCTGGACTGGTTCTTGGGAATGGCGATTGTCGTGCGGGTGGGCATCGTCCTGCTCTTTATCGGCGTGGCCTTTCTCTTCAGCTATGCGGTGGATCAGGGCTGGCTCTCGGTGGAGGTGCGGCTGGTTGGCGCGGCTCTGCTGGGTGGTCTGTTGATCGCTGTCGGCTGGCGTCTGCGCCACCGGCAGCCGATCTACGCGCTGACATTGCAGGGCGGCGGCTACGGCATCGCCTATATGACCGTCTTTGCCGCCTTTCGTCTCTATGAACTGCTGCCGGGGCTACCTGCCTTTCTGCTGCTCCTAGCTCTGGTGGCGCTCTGTATGGCCCTGGCCGTACTCAACGACTCCCGGGCTTTGGCTGTGTTGGCGATCAGCGGCGGCTTTCTGGCCCCCATCCTGGCCTCCACCGGCGAGGGCAGCCACATCACCCTCTTTGGCTACTTCCTGGTTCTAAATCTGGGCATTCTGGGTGTGGCCTGGTTCAAAGCCTGGCGGGGGCTGAACCTGCTGGGCTTTGTCTTCACCTTTGTCCTGGGTTTTGCCTGGGGATCAGAATTCTACCAGCCCGCCTTCTTCCCGACCGTCGAACCCTTTCTGGTGGTCTTCTTCCTCTTTT
>CAMDQF010000411.1 GCA_945905745.1 Litorilinea aerophila | reverse complement strand
GGCTTCCGTATACTCTTGTATCAAGGATTCACCTCTCCATTACTCGTTCACTACTCGTTCACTCCTTCGACACTATACCCTTTCTCTTCAGATGGCAAATTCACTCAAAACCTTCACACAGTTTATCAAGTTATTTGATCGCCGTTCCTAAGCAGTCATCGGTAATCAGTAATCAGTAATCAGTGGCGCCGAGACATCAACCTTTCGCTGGTCACTGTTCATTGGTCACTGCTCACTCCTCTTCGCGTGCCAGGCGGAAAAGGGTGATCTCCGGTCGGCAGTTGAAACGGTAGGGGAGGGGCCAGAGGCCCAACCCCCGGTTTGTGTAGACTTGACGTTGGCCGACCCGGTACAGCCCAATCGGATAGCGTTCCCCGTAGCGGGGCAGGATGGGCGCACGGCTCCACAGCCCCGCGCCGTCGGGTGTGGCCGAAGGGATGCGCACCTGTCCGCCGTGGCTGTGGCCGCTGAACTGGACAGCCACCGGCACGTCGATCCGCACCACCTGGTCGAAATAGTCGGGTTCGTGGACTAACAGCAGTGAGACCGCACCGGCGGGCACGCCGTCCAGGCTGGCGCGGACATCTGGTCGCCCGCTCCACAGGTCATCCACCCCCGCCACGAAGAGTCCCGGCAGGGCTTCCTCGCCCCGGTTGACCAGCAGACGCACGGGAGTTTGAGCCAAAAAGCTGGCGACATCCGCCCGGTCGGTCCACAGATCGTGGTTGCCCAGAATGGCGTAAGCCGGCGCTGTCAATGCACGCAGGGGCTCCACCAATCCACTGGCTTGGCCCGCGCTGCGGGTCACATAATCGCCGGTCAGAAAGACCAGATCCGGTGCCAGCCGGTTGATCCGTAACACCGCATCCAGCAATTTCTCTGGCCCAGTGTACTCGCCCAGGTGAACGTCGGAAATCTGGGCGATGCGTATCCCTATCAGATGCTCAGGCAGGCGAGGTATCGCAAGGGTTTGCTCCACCACCTCCACCCAATTGGGTTCCAACGACCGAGCATAGCTGAATCCGCCTACACCAGAAAATGCCAGGCCACCGGTTAGCTGCAAAAAACGACGACGGGAAAGCAGGAGATTCTTCATGTGAAGAGAACGCTGCCTGACTACTGTAAGTTCCGAAAAGCAGAATCTCTATGGCATAATAGGGGCCGAACGGTTCTGTGACTCTTTCATCCCCCGAAGGAAAAGCAATGCCATTAGATATTCCCTTCTCTCAGCAAAAGCCTGGCATCTGGCGCGGGGGGCAGGTCCACGAGATTTTCCGCGACCCGCCGGGGGCCGACTATCCCAACGGCGACTACCATCTGTGGATCGGCACGGCGACCATCGAATGTTCCGCCGATTACAGCTATTTTGCCAACGCCGAACGGCTGCATATTCTTTTGGATGGCGGCGGATTGGTTCTGCGTTTTAGGGATCCGGAGGAGACGATCCTCCTGACAACTGGCGAATCGTACACCTTCGCCGGAGATCGTCCACTCCACGCCACGCCAGCCGGTGATCCGGTCTTCGCTTTCAATCTGATCTACCGTCAGGGCCGAAGCATCAGCGCTCAGAGCGGCGCTCAGAGCGGCGCACGTTTTGTCGACGCGGCGGAGATGCCCGTCGTTCTGCCTCTACCGACAGCCGGTACGAAACTTACACAGATTATCTATGGGGTGCGGGGAGAAAGCTGTGTGGAAAGCAGCCAGGGCCACTTTTTGCTCCAAGCAGGGGATACGCTCATCTATCCGCCTGCCGAATCAGCCGGGACAGCCTTGCGTCTGGTCAACTCCTCCACAGACGCTCGGCTCCTTCTGGCCCATGTAGCGGCTCCCGATGTCCCAGCGCGCAGGGGCGGATGAGGATTCTGTACACCACCCTGAACAGCGCGTTGGCCTCTCCTTATCCCACAACTTCCCCATAGCGCAAGAGGCGGGCCGTGGCTTCGTCCAGATTGGCAAATTCGCCCTGGCCCACTGCAGCCACGATCGCGGCGCCTACCGCTGCCTCCTCTTCCAGGGCGGGAATGTGCAGGGGGGCACCGAAACGCTCGGCCAGAATCCCGGCCAGCAGTCGGTTGCGCCGTATCCCATTGCCGGCGCCGACCAGAGGCGAACGTTCCCCAATCACCGGGGCCATCTGCTCCCGAAAGCGATAGAAGCCTTCCGCCATCCCTTCCAGCAAGGCCCGGGCAAAATGGCCCGGCGTGAAATTGTCCGGCGAAAGCCCCGTGAAACTGGCGCGCAGGGTCGGGTCTACCCGGCTGCCGGTGAAGAAGGGGGCGCATACCAGGCCATTGCTGCCTGGAGGAATGGTTGCCGCCAGTTCGGTCATCCGTTCGTAGAGGTCGTCGGCGGTGGCTCCATCGAAAAGCTGCTGGCCGGTCTGTCGGAAGAAGTTGAGCAGATAGGCGTAGGATCGCCCGCCAAAGAGGCCACCGCCAATCAGCAAATAGTGGCCGCCGGGGAAGGGGCGGTTCTCCAGGCCGGGGATGAAATGGAATTCGTCTGTGCGGGCCGAAATCTGGCCGCCAGTCCCCACATTGAGGCCCAGACTGGTGGCCGGTTCCTGCACGCTGCCAATGAAACTGGCCTGATTGTCGCCCAGGGCCACACCCACGGGCAGACCGGCTGGCAGACCGATCCGGTCGGCCAATACGGAGCGCAGACCCCCAGCGGATTTACCCGCCACCCCGACCGTCGGAAAGAGCGATGGGGGCAGTTCCAGCCGTTGCAGCAGTGCCCAATCCCAGTCGTTGGAGACAATATCAAAGAGGCCCGCGCTTCCGGCCAGGGTGGGATCGCTGGCGGGCGGCGCACCGGTCAGAAAAGTCACTACTGCGTCTGGGACAAAGCAGGCGGTGAAGGGCAGAGAAGGCATCTGGCTGTTTTTGTGTAGCCAGAATAAAGTTGTACCGAGAAAGCCAGCCGCAGGCACGCAACCCATGCGCCGGAAGGCTTCCACGCCGCCAGCCTGGGCAATCAATCGCTGCAAGTAGCTCTCGTGGCTGCCGGGGATTTTCTCCTGGGCGCGCAAGTCTTGCCAGGTAATGGCCGGGCGCACGGGCGCGCCTGCGGCGTCGAGAAAGGCGACCCCGTGCTGCTGGCCTGTCACGCCGATGCCCCGCACTTTGGCAGGATCGATGCGGGCATCTGCTACAATAGTTGCCAGACAGTCGATAGTGAGTTGCTGCAACTCTTCGACGTCCAGTTCTGTCCGGCCAGGGGATGGGAACATTCCCGCCCGGTTGGGCGTCGTCTGATGGGCCAGCAATGCGCCAGAGTCTGTGTCCAGCACAACCGCACTCAGTGTGGTGGTGCCGATGTCGAGTCCGATGTACATAGGGTAGTTTCCTGTTGGGGTTGGGGATCGGGGACTGGGGACTGGGGATTAGAGATTGGGGATTCGCCCCTACTCCCCAGTCAATGTCATTAAGTTAAGGTTTTGACGAGGGTGTGAAAGCCTCGAAAATAACCGAAG
>CAMDQF010000410.1 GCA_945905745.1 Litorilinea aerophila | reverse complement strand
CATACCAGTTCACGCACCACGCACTACGCATCACCTATCAACCCGCCCCGCCGTTGATATAGGCCACTTCGTCCGCGCTCAGCTTCACTTGGCTGGCGTAGATGTTCTCGCGGAACTCGTCGCCTGTGCGGGTTCCCACCAGCGCATAGACATCCAGCCCGCTATGCAGCACATAGGCGAGGGAAATCTGGGGTAGGGTCAGTCCCTTGGCTTTGCCGATCTCCTCGGCCCGGTCAATGCGGCCAAAGTTCTCTTCGGTGCAATAGCAGCGCACCACCAGCTCGTCGTTGTAGCCGCTGAATGTGTCCAGATTGTTTCGGCGGAAGCGACCTGTGAGAAAGCCGCCAGCCAGGCTCGACCAGACGAAGAGGGGCATCTTCTGTGCTTTGTACCAGGCCCGATCCGCCGCGGCTTCGGGGCCGGCGATGCTCAAGCAATTCTCCCAGGGGGATTCCTTCTGCACGGCCATGCTGAAGTTGGGGCTGCTGACCACAAAAGGCTTCAGCCCGTGGGCCGCGGCGTAGGCGTTGGCCTCGGCAATGCGGGCGGGACTCCAGTTGGAGCCGCCAAAGCTGCCGATTTTGCCTGCACGGTGATGCTCGTTCAGCACTTCCACAATCGGCCCCACCGGGTTGCTGGGATCGTCCCGGTGCAGGACGTAGAGGTCGATGAAATCCACTTTCATGCGGGCCAGGGAGTCGTGGAGATCGCTGGTGATGTCGTAGGGTGTCACCCGCTGACGGTCCCGGTTGTGGTGCGCGCCCTTGCCCAGAATCACCACCTGATCCCGGATGCCCCGGCTGTTGATCCACGCGCCCAGGCTGCGCTCGCATTCGCCGCCGCCGTAGCCGTGGGCCGTGTCAAAGGTTGTGCCGCCTGCTTCGTAAATGGCGTCAAGCAGTGCAAAATCCTCGTCCAGATGGCTGGTATGCAACATCACCGTGCCCTGCACCAGGCGGGAGATGGGTTTGTCGATGCCAGGTACTTTTCCGTAGTCCATTTTGTTTACTCTCCAAAAAGGGTTGATTGGGTTCTATAGGGGACTGGGGACTGGGGATTGGGGATCGGGACGATAATTCCCAGTCCCCAGTCCCCTCTATTCCATCGGATAGCGCAATCCCCACTCGGCCCGCAGCCCGTCCAGCAGGCGCATGACGGCCAGGGTGTCGGCGTGGGGGACAATCGGGCTTTCGGTCAGGCCGGCGCGCAGACAACGCCCAGCCTCGACGGCTTCGTAGTTCCAGCCGTTGCCCACACTCTCCGGGTGAATCTCCTGGGCTGCGTGGCCGTCCCGGCGCAGGGTGAAGCTGGATGGCCCCCACCAGTGTTCGTTGATAATAATTTCCCCCGCGGAGCCGGAGATGCGGGCTGTGTGATGGGTGTTGGCGCGCACGGAGGTGGTCATCACAGCCAGCGCACCGCTGTTGTAGCCGAAGACCATCCCCGCGTTCTCGTCCACGCCGGTCACGCCCAGATGTGCCCAGGAGCGGACAGCGTCGGGCTGGCCCAGAAAGCGATAGGCCAGGGCCACAGGATAGACGCCCACATCCAGCAGCGCGCCGCCGCCCAGCTCTGGGCGGTAGAGGCGGCTGGCCGGGTTCACCTTCGAGCGGAAGCAGAAGTCGGCCTGGATGACCTGAATGTCACCGATCGCTCCGTCGGCAATCAGCCGGGCCACCTCTTGCATATGGGGCAGACAGTGGGTCCACATGGCCTCCATCAGAAAGCGGCCCGTGCGCTTGGAGGCGGCGATCATCTCCTCGGCCTCGCCGGTATTGATGGCAAAAGGCTTCTCGCAGAGGACAGCCCGTCCTCCTTCCAGGCAGAGGATTGTATTCTCTTTGTGCAGGGAGTGGGGCGTGGCCACGTAGACAATATCTACGTTCGAGTCGTTTGCCAGCGCTTCGTAGGAGGCGTGGCGAGTAGGCACGGAAAATTTGTCGGCGAAGGCGTTGGCCGATTCCGCGGTGCGGGAGCCGACTGCCACCAGTTCGGCGTCGTCGACCGCAGTCAAGCCCCGGGCAAAGTCACCGGCAATGCGGCCTGTGCCCAGAATACCCCAACGTATTTTTTCCATCGTATGCTCCGTTCGATGAGTGGTTCTCTCCAAAAACGTACACCCCATTCTACACTGCAAACGGGTATGCGCGCATCTTCGCAGTAAATCACGCGCTGGCTTCGCTGTCAAACCCTGCCTGTCTCAGATCGGTGGCGGGGTGTGATATACTGTGGCAAAGTGTGGGGAAACTTTTCGTGAGCAATCGTGCCTAACCTGTCCGCATCCCCGCTTTCATTTTGGCCTACTGGGATGCTTGGTACTTCCTCCAATCTTTCGCGTATTCTCCTCCTGGCGCTGATTTTGGGCGCCTTTGCCTTGCGCGTCTACAAACTGGACAGCCAGAGTCTCTGGTACGACGAAGGCGTCACCGCGATTGTCGCCCAGTACGACCTGGCCTCCCTGGCCCGCTGGACCGCGGACGACATTCAACCGCCGCTCTACTACGCGCTCGTCTCCGGCTGGGGTCGGCTGGCCGGATGGAGCGAGTGGAGCCTGCGTTTCCCGTCGGCCTTTTTTGGCCTGCTGATTGTCCCGCTGCTGGCGGCTCTGACCATTCGTTGGAGTCGCAGTCGGTTGGCGGGGATTCTGGCCGCCCTGCTCACTGCCTTTCATCCCCTGCTGCTCTACTACAGCCAGGAAGCCCGGATGTATACGCTGTTGGTGGCGTTGGGGGTGGGGGCGGCGTACTGGGGATTGGGGATTGGGGATTGGGGATCGGAAAGGTTCGACGCAAAGGCTACCACCCCGCTCAGAGATCGTCTCTGGTTTTTATGGGGCAGCTATGTGATGGCTGCCACCGCGGCTCTCTATACCCATTACTTCGCTGTCTTTCTCCTTCTGGCGATAAATCTGGCCTATCTGCTGGACCTGCTGCGTTCCCGCTGCTTCAGGCGTCCCGTTTCGCCCAATCCCCAATCCCCAGTCCCCAGTTCCCTGCTCTGGCTTCTCGCCAACGCCGCCGTCCTTCTCCTTTATCTCCCCTGGCTGGGCAACCTCTTCACCCGGCTGGATGTGGACGCCAGCTATTGGGACGGTCCCTTCAAACTCTGGGAAGCCCTGACCGCCATCGCCATCCGCTTCACCAGCGGCGAAACAGTGTTGGAAGGCCAAGCCACCCATCTGCTCTGGATGTACGGCGCGGTGACACTGTTGGCGTTGGTCGGACTGGTGGCAGGAAATGCAGAACACGGAATGCGAAATGCGAAATCAGAATCGCCTACGCAATACGCAATACGCAATACGCAATATCCAATATCCAATACCCAATATCCTCTTTTGTTGCTCCTCATTCCCATCGCCGCCGTCCTCACCCTCGCCTCTTTCACCCCCAAATTTAACGCCCGTTATGTGCTGGTAGCCCTGCCGGGGCTGCTGCTGATTTGGAGTGCGGGACTGGCTGGGCTGCTGCGAGTGGCCC
>CAMDQF010000409.1 GCA_945905745.1 Litorilinea aerophila | reverse complement strand
AGCGCGGCTTCCCCTCTCGCTGCAAAAGGGTTCAAATTCTCAGAATTGCGCAAGTCATGTACGGGCAGGGCCTGCTCCCGGCTGATGTGACCGGTGGCACCCTCTCGCAGTTTATTGTAATAAAAACGAAAACTTCCAATCAGGCTGTGAGGAAGACCTGCTGTGGACATCTTGGCAGCAAAGGGGGCAAAATCGTCGGATGGATCGGAAAACAGGGGAGTGGCAGGTTTCAGGGGTTCTGGCATAACGCTGGGTCCTCGTTGACTAGCATTTGCATACAGGGTTTTTGGAATTCCGTAATTTTCGTAACTGATTTTTTAGTTTTTATCTGCGAGAATGTACATGTGGCGAAAAAACGCCATCTGTTCTTGTTACTGAGCTAGACACATTACCGTAACAGGTCCCAAAAAACAAATCCTAGCCTGAGGACTTGTCGACGTGTGTCGGCCTTTCTGAGCAAGACTGTCAAGATGACAAGGATTGTAGAACTGGTATGAGCTTCCAAACAACGCCTGAAGTCGTACTCTCCATTACCGCATTGGCACTCTGTCTTGCGATCAGCCTGTATGCCATTCAGCGACGCCAGTTCCCGATAGGTCGTCGTCTGGTATATATCGCCATTACGGCTACTTTCTGGTTGCTCACCAGCACGCTGGAAGTGGCATCGGTCTCCTTGGAAGCCAAAATCTTCTGGGGCAAGCTGCAATATCTGTCAATCGGATTTCTTCCCATATTCTGGTTTCTTCTGGCTGTAGAATATACCGGGCAGGGCCGTTTCCTTCTCCCCCGCGAGAAATGGCTGTTCATCTGGCCACTGATTTTGCAGGCCGTGGCGTGGACGAATGAATGGCATTATCTACTCTGGCGAACCGTTGTTCCGCACTATGTGAACAACTTCGTCTATGCCAATTTTATCAAAGGGCCTATCTTTTGGGTCAATGTCACCTACGCCTATCTGTTATTGGCTGTGGGCACCTGGCTATTTATCCGCTTTTCCTTGCGGGCTTCCCAAATATTCAGGGGTCAGACGGCGCTGCTGGTGGCAGCAGCCGTCATTCCCTGGGTAGGCAACGCCTTCTATATGAGTGGGCTGGGGCCGATGCCCTTTCTTGACCTCACGCCGATCGCCTTTGGTCTCAGCACTATCTGCCTCGTGATCGCCCTGACCCAATACCAGTTTGTAAAACTTGCCCCCGTAGATCCGCTCTCCATCCTGGACAGTCTGAGCGATGGGGTGATTGTACTTGATCATTCGGATCGCATTACCAGCTTGAATGCCCAGGCTGGGGCAATGATAGGAATAGCGGCTTCTGTCGGGGTCGGACGTCCGGTGAATGAGCTGCTGCCGGGTCTGTTGGACCGGGTGGAGTGCGTCTTCACAAGCTATATGTTGCATCCCGACAGACTAACCGATAGGAAAATTCTGGAGGTGAGAGAAGTACCCCTACAAACGGCCCAAAACACCGCGGGCGGACGGGTACTCATTCTGCGCGACATTACCGAACAGGAACTGAGCGCGCAGAATCTGCGCAACAGCCAGGCCAAAAACCAGGCATTGCTGGAAGCGATCCCCGACCAGATGTTTCTATTGGATCAACAGGGCGTCTATCTCGAATTCAAAGCGGCTTGGACCGAAGATCTCCCCGTCCCGCCCGAAGAGCTTTTGGGACAGCGCATCAGCGATATCTACCCATCCCCGCTGGCCGACGAAATGCTCGCTATCCTCAAGCTGGCGCTGGAAACAGGTGAATTGCAGACATACTCCTATGCATTAGAGAAGAACCAGACCACTCGCCATTACGAAAGCCGTTTTGTCGCCTATCACGATGAAGCGGTTGTCGTCACAGTACGCAACGTGACCGAACGCAAAGAGGCCGAAACGCTCATGCAGGCCCAGCGCGCCTTTTTGCGGACAATATTGGACACCCTGCCCGAACCCGTCTTCATCAAAGATCGGACGGGGACTTATCACTTTGCTAACAACGCTCTGGCAACCACCTTGCAGACGACTGTTGACCAGATCATTGGTCGGCAAGATGGCGACTTCACTCGATTTGCACCAGAAAATCTGGCAAATTATCGAAGGATTGATCAGGAGGTGCTGGCGACGGGGCAGGATGTATGGATGGAAGAAGACCGTTCGCTGGACAACGAGGGCAATGAGCATTGGCACCAGGCAGTAAAGCGGCGCATCTTTTCGCCGATTGCCAACGAGTTTCAGGTCTTGACGGTTGCTTCCGATGTCACAGAACGCCGAGCCACCGAGCAATGGCTGCGCCTGCAAGCGGCCGCGCTCAATTCCACAGCCAATGCCATTCTCATCAGCGATGCAGCCGGGGGCATTGTTTGGGTGAATCCCGCCTTCACCCGGTTGACCGGTTATACCCAAGCCGAGGCAACGGGAGAGAATATGCTGAGCCTGGGATCGGGTATGCAGAGCACCGCCTATGTAAACAATATTTGGGCGACCATCCAGACAGGCAACACATGGCACGGCGAGATGATCAATCGGCGCAAGAATGGCGATCTTTACATCGAAGAGATGAGCATCACACCTGTTTCGGATGCTTCCGGCCAGGTCTCCCATTTTGTGGCGATGAGACAGGACGTGACCCAGCGCAACAAAGATGCTGAACAGCTAAAACGTCAGGCCAACGACCTGCGCATTCAGGTGGAGATTGGACATATTCTGCACAAAGCGACCACAGTAGAACATCTGTTAGCCGGGGTTGCATCCACCCTCATACGCTTCATAGATGTCGATCTGCAAGAGAAGGTTATCGTCTACCTCTATAACGACACGAACAATAGTCTGGAAGTCGCCCTTACCCACAACGAAATGACCGACTCTTTTTTGTCCGACGCCCCACGCGTCCCCATCGACACGGGGATGCTACACCAGACATTCCAGACCGGCAAAGTCCAATTTGTCCACATATGCACCGAACAAAATTGTGGTCACGTTGAGCACTTTGGCGCTACGCCCCACGGCCACGTGATTGTCCCCATCAAAGCAGGCAGCCAGATGTTGGGTGCGATGTTACTCTACACCGATCTGGACATAACCACTTCCGGTTGGGACAGCCAGCGGCTGGCGCTCTTCGATGGTATCGGCGGGCAGATTGGGCTGACACTGGATCGACTGCGCCAGGAAGATGCCCTGCGCGAGGCTAAAAAGAGCGCAGAGAGCGCCAACCGGGCCAAGTCCGAATTCCTGGCCAATATGAGCCACGAAATCCGCACCCCGATGAACGCAGTGATCGGGATGACCAGCCTGCTGCTGGACACTCCCCTCAACGGCGAACAGCGCGATTTTGTGGAGACAGTGCGCAGCAGCGACGATGCCCTGTTGTCTCTGATCAACAACATCCTGGACTTCTCCAAGATTGAATCGGGGGCCTTGGTCATCGTTTCGGCCAACCTGTGCTGATTGGGCTAAATCAGCACGGGTTGGGGTGGCGACGGTGGTCGCTTCTTGGCAGGTCTGCCGGGCAAATCGATATGGGCCAGCAGATAGTCAAACAGGTTGAGCGGCTCTGCATT
>CAMDQF010000408.1 GCA_945905745.1 Litorilinea aerophila | reverse complement strand
GCCAAAGCAGTGGAGGTAATTCTGACCGCCATCGAGAAGGCGGGCTATCGTCCCGGCGAGGATGTTTTCATTGCCCTGGACCCGGCCAGCACGGAGCTTTACGACCCCAAGACCGGGCTGTACAAATTAGACATCGAGGGACGCAGCCTCTCCAGTGCGGAATTGGTCGATCTGTGGGTGGATTGGGCCAACCGCTTCCCGATTATCTCCCTGGAAGATGGCATGGCCGAGGACGACTGGGATGGCTGGAAACTGCTCTATAGCAAATTGGGCAGCCGGATGCAGTTGGTGGGCGATGATCTGCTGGTGACGAATGTGACGCGCATTCAACGGGCGATTGCAGAAAAAGCCTGCAACGCGCTGCTCTGCAAAGTCAATCAGATCGGGACGCTGACGGAAAGCATCGCGGCGATTGAGATGAGCCAGCGGGCAGGCTGGGCCGCAGTGGTCAGCCACCGCTCCGGCGAGACCGAAGACGCTACAATTGCTGATCTGGTGGTCGCTTTCAACGCCGGGCAGATCAAGACCGGCGCACCGGCCCGCAGCGACCGGGTGGCTAAATACAATCAGCTTCTGCGCATTGAAGAGGAACTGGACGTAATGGCGATTTACGCCGGCGTGGATGCCTTCCCCCATTTGCGGTAGGGTGGGGACTGGGGATCGGAGACTAGCACAAGACGGCGGAAGTTTTCAGGCGCTTCTCGTGGTGCGCGGTGCGTGAACTGGTACACGCACCACGCACTACGTCCGAAATAGCCTCGTTATTTCCGCCAACCTGCATTAGCGAGTGGGGATCGGGCGGCAACGCTCGGTTCCTGCTCGCCTGTTGATTCTGTGACGTGAAATTTCCGAGTCTGCTGCAAAAGCCCAAACGGCTACTGATACGAAAGAATTCCCCTCCTGCTCTGCGTCTCTGCATTCGGCTCAGGTTACTCGCATGAACATCTTTTACAAACAACCCATCTTTCTTCAGTGGATTGAGGCGATATCCCTTGCCGTGATTGGGTTCTGGCCTGCATTGATCATTATTGAATTGGGGGCGGACTTTCCACTCTACTATCTTTTGTTCCCAGTGTACCTGCCTGTGGGGCAGTTCTGTTTTACGCCATTGCTCAGATTGGCTGGGATATACAAATACTATTCGCCGATGCTACTTGGTTACCTGCCCAACCAAAGTCAAATTGATTTGCATAGTGGGGGCAGTTTTGATTACCTCTTTGTGTTTGCCTTTGGCAAAAATGATCACCGCCCAATCGGCAGACAGATCATGTGCTTCCACCTGGAAGGGCTGCTTCACCTGATCCAACTGGTTGAAACCGGAGGGGTTCCAGGGAGTGTTGTCATTTCTGGTACTTCCTATTTTTTCAACGAAAGAACTGCCAGAAAGTTGGGTTTTTCAACTGAAGAGGCCTCCCTTTTTTACAGAATCAACCTTTATATGAATGCCATCGACCTGTTCTGGATGTACTCCGTGTCCCAAGGCCGCGTTGCGTTGCCGAACCTGGGGAAAGCAAAGATGCTCAAAACGACCGGCAACGATCTGGTGCGCCACAAAGAGGACGTACAGAATTATTACAGAATACTCAGTGGTACGCAGGCAGGCGAGGCTTCCCGGAATCAGATAGCCTGATGCGTCGGCAAAGAAAAAGGGAGGGAGTGCGGTACGCACTCCCTCCCTTTTTGTCTGGTGCCCCCGGTCCGACTCGAACGGACACGTCCTAAAGGACACAGGCCCTCAACCTGCCGTGTATGCCAATTCCACCACGGGGGCAGACAGTAAAAGTATAGCGTATCCCGCAGGAAAAATCAAAGATCAGCCACCCCTTTTTGTAAATGGTGACAATCACCAGTTGCCAATCCCCATTTCCCCTAGCGGGCTTCGATACTGTACTCGTATTTGGCCTCTTCCGTCGTCACAGGCGTCGCGCCGCTGATGATCACCACCGCATTGGTGGAACGGGAGAGTCCGTTGATTTTGATGGTCGTCTCCCCATCGGCATTGACCGTAGCCCGTTCCACGCTGATCAATTCCCCGTTGCGCAGGGCCAAGACCTGAATGATCCAGCGTTGGGGCAGCCGGTTGTCAGTAAGCAGCCACCCTTCGCTTTCCCAGCCATCCGGGCCGCTCTCAAAGTCTGTGCTGTAGCCGATGGCAGGGATGCGGATGTCGTCCAAAAATGCACCGGGATAGTTCACCGCGTCGTCGGTGACATACTCCAAACGGATCGATACTTCCTTGCCCGCATAGGCGCTGAGATCGTAGCGCTCCTCGATCCATTCGGGGGTTTCGTCTCCGGCGGGTGAGCTTTCGCCTGTGTAGGCAGCGCCAAAGCTGTTACCGCTGGGGTTTTCGGTTGTGGTCAGTTGGCCGGGCAGGATATCCCATTTCTTGCCATCCACACTCGCCAGCACATAGAGATAGTCATAGTCGTTCTCGATGTCATACCAGAGGTTGGCCTGCATCTCCAGCTTTGTGCCAGCAGCCACCCCTGAGAAGTCGAAAGAACGGGTCAGCCGGCTGTTTGAGTCGTCGGCCCGGTTGCTCCAGAACATCCACTGACCGCTGTGGGGTGTCAGATTGGCCAGACGGGTCTCCGTATCGCCCCGGAAACGGAAGGTCACATCGCCGCTGCCCTCTAATTCCAGATAGTCAGAGCCAAAATTACGCACAGTTGTTGACCGGCTCTCCACCGGATAGCGTCGGAAAGTCTTTTCGGCAGAAGGGGCCGGGACTTGCAATTGTTGATAGCCGTAGACCCCCTTTGCGTCCAGTGCGTTCGGGTTGTTGACATAATTCGCCACAACCCAATCGGCAAAGACGTCCTGAAAGGTGAAGGGATGGCCCGATTCGGCCAGTGCTTCGGTTACACCGACAATCCCGTTGGCAGGATGGGCCACCAACGCTTTTGTCACATCCTCCCCAAAGCGTTGGAGAATGTAGGCCATAAAGAGATAGGCGCTGCCGTAATGTTCGCCGTTGCCCGCGGGGTTGTCGCTCCACGTATTGAGTTGGGTGTCTGGCACATCGGCAAAGACCGAAGCAAAACCCGTGTCCGGCGGATAGCCCGCCACCTCCTGGGCCAGCTCGCTCAGCCCCTCGTTCACCCACGTCTCTTCGTTGCGGTCGTTGTTCCAATGGACCATATGCTGAAATTCGTGGGCCAGCTCAGTCTCATAATAGTCGTAGTCCCCGCTACGGTTGAGCCACTCCAGACTGATATAGAACATCTCCTTTTGGTTGGAGTATTTATTGGCCAGATTGCTGAATTCATCGGCGCTGCTGTAATATCCGGCAATCGAATTGCCCAGATTGTTGGCGTGAAGGATATGTAGCCGGGGATTGCTGTCCATCCCTGGGCTCCACTCGCTGCCGAAGAAGGCACGCACCGTAGGGTAGCTCTTCTCGCTGAAGGCATTGACCGAGCGGATAATCTGCTCCTCATCGTACTCTTGCCCCGATTCCACCCAGACATAGACCACCTCTGTCTTATGGACCAGTGTCGCTTTTACCTCAAACTGTTCGTTCTCATCCACATTCGATGCCCAAAAACTGATCTCATCACCCACTGCGTAGTCAGTCGAATCGATGA
>CAMDQF010000407.1 GCA_945905745.1 Litorilinea aerophila | reverse complement strand
CGCCCCTACGGTAGATTTCTTGCGCTTTTCATTGCCAGTCTAGCATAGCCAGAGGGCAGGGTAAAGTTCTTCGAGGAGTTTCATTCCTGGATTACCATCTGCTATACTTCACAATGGCTGTCAATAGGGGCCGCAGCTCCAATCATATCCAATTGTGGGACTTCACCAATGGCAAAAAAGACGAAGGACGACGATCTGACCGCGCTGAGCTACGAGGACGGCTACGCTCGGCTCCAGGAGATTTTGGGGAGGCTGGAAAACGGCGACACACCTCTGGAAGAATCGCTGAAACTCTATGCCCAGGGAACCCAATTGGCTGCCCATTGCGCGACCAAATTGGAGGAGGCTGAGTTGACCGTGCGCCGTTGGCAGGAGCAAAGCGAGACCACCGAATTTGAGGAATGGCGAGAGCAAGCGTAAAGCAGATATGCCATGAATGTTTGGTCAAATGAAGCCCTATGGCTGCCCATCAGCGCAGCCGTGGCCGTACAACTCTACAAGTTTCTCCTGGAATGGATCCTGCGTCGGGATTTCGATCTGCGGGTGTTGGCCCGTTCCGGCGGTATGCCCAGCAGCCATTCGGCTATGGTGAGCAGTCTGGTTTCGGCTGTCGGCCACCGCTCGGGGACGAACAGCGACATCTTCGCACTGTCGGTGATCTTTGCGGTGATTGTCATGTACGACGCGACGGGCGTGCGCCAGGCTGCGGGCAAACAGGCCAAAGTCCTCAACCAGATCATCCGCGAACTCTTCACAGGCCAACCGGTGAGCGATGTGGAGTTAAAGGAACTGATCGGCCATACTTTCGTTGAAGTAATCGTCGGTGCTTTTATTGGTGTAGCCTACACAACTATCTGGTTCGCCATCTTTGCCGCATAGCGCACCAGATTTACGGCCAGCAATTCCAAATTTGACAGAAATAGAACGCGGATGACGCTGATTGGACAGATCAAAGCGGATAAAAGCAAAAACCTGCGCCGTAAAATCCGCAAAAATCCGCTCCATCCGCGTGATCCGCGTTCTATATTTGGAACTGCTGATTTACGGCCTTGAAGTTTGACTTTTTGAAAAAGTAACTTCCTGAATTTTTATCAAAAATCTTTGACAAATTTGTTCGCTCCCTATATTTATGATAGGATAGGCAAGCCTTTTACGCTTTTGGCCGCCAGACAGAGGAGAAAGTTCATGCGACGTGTCATTCTGATTCAGCCTAAACGGGACGGCAGGGTTTTGGGCAAAGCCCCCGGCTCCCCCTATACACTGATGCGTTTGGCTTCCCTCGTACCCGACGAAATCCCCGTGGAAATCTGGGATGATAATCTGCGCGAACTGCCTATGGACACCCTCGGCGAGGGCGATCTGGTGGGTATCAGCAGTATGACCATCACCATCGAGCGGGCCGAACACCTGGCCAAGATCGCCCACAAGCAGGGCGCGGGCGTGGTGGTGGGCGGTGTCCACTCGACTCTGCTGCCTGAGCACGTCCAGACCTTTGCCCATAGCTCCTTCATCGGTGAGGGCTACTACACCTGGCCCCAGGCCATTCAAGACTTTGCGGCGGAAGGCATCAAAGGGCTGAAACCCGAATATAAAGACGAGAGCTGGGCCAATCTGGCCGGCATCGCCCCCATCACCGATCGGGTGATCCAGATGGTGGATGAGAACAACAACTACTGGACGCCCTATATGGAGATCACCCGGGGTTGTCCGCGCAACTGTGATTTCTGTACCGCGATTCGGGTCAGCGGGCGGCGCATGCGTCTGCGCCCAGTGGAAGAGGTGGTGGACGAGATCGAGCGGCGCGGGATCAAACGCTTCTTCCTCACCGACGACAACTTCGGGCTGAATTTTTCCACCGACCCGGAATACTGCGTACAACTTTTCGAAGCCCTGATGAAATTGGACCTGAAGGGGTGGACCTGCCAATCCGAGATGAGCATCGCCAAATTTCCCGAACTGCTGGAAATGGGCAAAGCCGCCCATCTGGACAAACACTTCATCGGCTTCGAGAGTGTCAACCCGGACAACCGTTCCTCGCTGGGTGGCAAGTCCAAAGGCCTGGCGATGCAGACCAGCGAGGCCATCAAAGCCATCCACGAAACCGGGATGGGTGTGGTCGGCCTTTTCGTAATGGGCTTCGATCACGACACGCCCGCCACCTTCCAGGCGATGTGGGATTTTATCCGCACCAGCGAAATGGACGGGGTTAGCACAACCGTACTTACCCCCTATCCTTCCACGCCATTCTACGATCAGGTGATCGCGGAGAACCGGCTGCTGGATGTGCCCTGGAGCCACTTTGATACGTCCCATGTGACCTTCATTCCCAAGAACTTTACACCGGACGAACTGCGGGACGCCTACGACTGGCTCTGCCGCAAAATCTACAGCCCCTCCCAGATTGCCCTGCGTGGGCTGCGCTCTCTGCGCCGCTACCCTGTCAGTATGGCAGGCAAGAAGCTCTTTGGCAGTTTTAGCACGGACTACGGCTACCGCCGGGCCTATAGCTGGCGGCATTCGCTGTAAGTGCTGGCGAGCCATTGCGCCGCTGATCATCTTTCCACTCGAAACGAAAAACGTGAGATCAGGTCGAATGATCTCACGTTTCTCGTTTCAGCCCACAAGACGACTGACGGTATTCTGTTGGTTCTGCTTGCCCGCTACTCTTCTTCCATCTCCAAATCCTCAATCACCCGCACCAGATCCGTCCGGGTAACGATACCCACCAGCTTGCCATTCTCTACCACCGGCAAGGAATGATGGCCTGGTCTGATCATCAGCTCCGCGGCGTGTTCCAACGTGTCCCCAGGCCGCACAGTAGCCGGGTCCTTCGTCATCAACTGCTCCACATAAACGGCCAAAATGTGGCGGATCTGCTCTTTATAGGTGCTGTAATCGTCCAGGCGCATGGGAATCAGCCCCCACAGCAACGGGATGTATTGGGGCTGACGCGGCGGTGCATGGCGGGTGATCAAGTCGATCTCCGTCACAATGCCCACCACTTTGCCCGCAGAATCTACCACTGGCAACCCGCTGATCGAGTGTTGGCGCATTAGCTGGGCCACTTCGCGAATGGTTGCGTGGGGGGCAATCGTAATCACTGGGGAGGTCGTAATATCCTGGACGAGCATAGGATTCTCCTTTTACAGAGAGAGGGGAAAGGAAAGAGGGGAAGGAGTGGATCGGACAGGATTCGAACCTGTAACCAAGGAGTTATGAGCCCCCTGCTCTGCCGTTGAGCTACCGATCCAAGTGAAGATAGGCCAAGAAAGATAGGGACGCAGATTTTTATGATCTGAATTGATCTGCGCTGATCTCTTTTTCCGCTTTTATCTGCGTCCGCTTTTAATCAGCTTCGCAGTGACAAAAAAAGGCTGATTGGCTGATTCGTTGACTGGCAGGAGTACGCCAGAGGCGGCTTCCAGTCAACGTATAAACCAATCAACCAATTTCAGAGCGGGTGGCGGGAATCGAACCCGCGTAATCTGCTTGGAAGGCAGGAGCTCTACCATTGAGCTACACCCGCAACAGTCGGGGAGAGAGGATTTGAACCTCCGACCCCAGCGTCCCAAACGCTGTGCGCTGCCAGACTGCGCTACTCCCCGGG
>CAMDQF010000406.1 GCA_945905745.1 Litorilinea aerophila | reverse complement strand
TATCCTCTCAATATTGGGGGGGGGTGACACGCGTAGGGGGCATGAGGTGGGGCGGGCAGATCATTCGCCTTCGTCGGCAAATTTCGTCCCGCCCCACCTCGTGCCCCTACTTATTGACGTGCGGTTAGAAACCGCACCTACGGATAAGGAGGGGAATAATGGCTGTTGCGCAGAACCAACAAAGCATGCCGCTCGGCAATAGACTGTCCTGGGTTTCTCGGGCGGTGGGCGCGCGCACCAAAGTGCAGACGCGCAAGGCGCTCTGGGGCTACGCATTTGCCCTGCCCTGGATTGTGGGGTTGATCGTCTTTTGGGGTGGACCCATCCTGACCTCGCTCTACTTGAGTTTCACCGAATACGGCATCACCAGCCCGGCCAAGTGGATTGGTCTGGCCAATTACAAAGCCTTCCAGACCGACAACCTCTTTTTGTCCTCGCTGGGGCGCACTTTTACCTTTGCCGCCTTCTATGTGCCAGTAGCGATTGTGGGCGCGCTGCTGCTGGCGATGATGCTCAACCAGAAGCTGATCGGTACGAATGTCTACCGCACGATCTTCTTTGTGCCCCATCTGATCCCGGCAGTGGCCCTGGCCGTTGTGTGGACCTATCTGCTGCAACCAAAACTTGGCCCGATCAATGCCTTTCTGCGCGATCTGGGCGTGGAGAACCCGCCGGCCTGGTTTACGTCGCGTGATACCGCGCTCTATTCGGTGACAATGATCAACATTTGGGCCGCGATTGGCGGTAACACAATGCTCATCTTCCTGGCCGGCTTGCAGGGCGTGCCCCAGGAACTCTACGACGCGGCTTCGATTGACGGCGGCGGTGTCTGGGCCAAATTTCGCCACGTCACCCTGCCCCTGCTCACGCCGACGATCTTTTTCAATGTGGTGCTGGCCGTCATCGGCGCGCTCAAAGTCTTCACCACTGCCTGGGTAGCCACGCAAGGCGGCCCCTCCTACGCCACTTGGTTTTTCGCCCTGCACATCTACAACCAGGCCTTCCTCTTTTTCCGTATGGGCTACGGCAGCGCCCTGGCCTGGGTATTGGCCGCCCTTCTGATCGCCTTCACCTCTTTCCAGGTTATCTACTCGCGGCGCTGGGTTCACTACGAAGGCGCATAGGAGACGATTCCAATGGCTCAAATGACGGCGCGGCAACCGGTACCCTTGCGTTTCACACCGGGCAGAACGATTCTCTATTTGGCGGTGATCGGGCTGTGTGTTTTGTTTGGCTTTCCGGTTTTTTGGACGCTGATGTCTTCCTTCAAGACAACGGCGGAGATGGCCGCCTTCCCGCCGGTGATCATTCCCGATGTCTTCCAGTGGGACAACTACCGTCGAGTGCTTGTGGTGCCCCGCATCCCCGTGACTCTCTGGGTGCTCAACTCAGCGATCGTTGTCACGCTGACCACTCTGGGTACGCTCATCAGTGCGTCGGTGGTGGCCTATTCCTTCGCCCGCTTTGAGTACCGGGGGCGGGACGCGCTTTTTATGATCACCCTAGCCACGATGATGCTGCCCGCCGAAGTGACGCTGATTCCCCAGTTTATTCTCTTCTACAAACTGGGCTGGATCAACACACTGAACCCGCTTTGGGTGCCCGCCTGGTTTGGCGGTGGTGGCTTCGCCATCTTTCTCATGCGCCAGTTTATCCTCTCCCTGCCCCGGGATTTGGACGAGGCCGCGCTGATTGACGGTGCTGGCTACTTTCGTATCTTCTGGTCGATTCTGCTGCCCCTGTGCAAGCCGATTATGGCAACGCTGGGCATCATCACGCTGATCGGCTCGTGGAGCGATTTCATCGGCCCGTTGATCTACCTGAACACACCGACAAAGTTCACGGTTTCCATCGGGCTACAATTCTTCAACAACTCACCGGAAGTGGGCGGCGAATCGCTACGACATCTGCTGATGGCCGCCTGCATCCTCTCGATGATTCCCACCATCGCCCTTTTCTTCTTGGGCCAGCGTTACTTTGTGCAAGGGATTGTGATGTCGGGGATTAAGGGATAGTGAGCAGTAATCAGTAAACAGTAGGCGTGTCGCCGAATGCCGACTGATTACTGTTTACTGATTACTTTCCCCCCAGAAAGGAGACCCGCCTATTCGACCAGACTTCGTTCTGCTCGCCATTTTCTTTATCTACATCCAAAGACCAGGGAGAATACCTACATGCAACGCAATCCGATTACCCGCCGCTCCTTCTTGAAGGGGCTGGCAACCGTAGGCGTCGGCGCAGCCGGCGCACAGATTTTGGCCGCCTGCGCGCCCCCGGCCGCGCCCGCAGCCGCGCCCGCAGCGGCCCCCAGCACGACTGAATCCACCGCAGCCCCGGCAGCCACAGATGTAAGCATCCGCGTGCAGGTTGCGCCCGGTTCCCAGGCCGTCATGCCCGGCATCTTCGGCGCACGCTACCAGGCCGACACCGGTGTGGAAGTGGTGATGGAAGAGGTCATCTACGGCGAGATCGAGACAAAGACCCAGACCGGTTACATCTCCGACACCAATCCAGATCTGCTCTACGGCCACCACCGCTGGCTCTTTATCAATTTCCTGAAGGGCATCTACATGGAGATTGACGAGATGCTGGCCGCGGATGCGCCCGCGGACTGGGACGACGTCTACCCCAGCGTCATCGCCGGCAACCAGTTGGACGGCAAAAACTTCAGCATTCCCGGCGTTGTCCATCCCGGCGGCAACATCGCTATTATGTACAACAAAGATATGCTGGCCGCCAAAGGGCTGCCCGAACCCCAGGCTGGCTGGACGATGAACGACTGGGAGGAATTGGCGCGCGCCGCCACCGACACCACTGCCGGTGTCTTTGGCATGAGCTTCGCCTCTTTGGATGCCCTGCACTACTACAGCAACGTGGCCCGTTCCTTTGGCGCGCCGGATACCACCGACGGTTGGGTAATGAACGCCGATGGTTCGGCCTTGACCTACAACACAGACCTGCACCGGGATATCGCCGCCCGCTTTGTGAAGCTGATGGACGACAAAGTACACCCGCGCAAGGTCGACGCCATTGACGGCGGTCTCTTCGTGGCCGGCCTCTGCGCCACCAGCGCCAATATCGTTGGCGAAGTGGCCTGGTCGCTGGCTACGATTGATGGCAAGTTCGAGATCGACGCCGCGCTGCTGCCCGTTGGCCCTGAAGGTCGCCAGGGCACCTGCTACTCCGGCAATATGCATATGATCAATTCCAAGACAGCCCACCCCGAAGAGGCGTGGGATCTGATGAAGCTCTTCAGCTCCGGCGAAGCAGGCGTCTCGATGGTGCTGGACGGCGATTTGCAGCCCAACGGCCACAAATCGGCCTGGACCGATGTCAAAGTCAACGAGGTCAACCACATGTTCGGCGTCACCGATGCCCTGTTGACCGCAGGCATCGAACCTTTCCCCATGCCCAAGAATACCCGCTTCACCGAAGCCAACACAGTCTTCCAGAACGAGATCGGCCTGATCTGGGAAGGCAACGAGACCTTCGACAACCATGCGGCTACAGTGGAAGAGCGGGTCAACGCGGTCTTGCAGTTGGAACGACCGACCTAAAATCTCCGTAAGGGCACGAGGTGCGGCGGGCGAAATTTTCATTTTTTGATGATATCGCCTTCCGCCGCACCTC
>CAMDQF010000405.1 GCA_945905745.1 Litorilinea aerophila | reverse complement strand
CGCACCAGAGACGGGCGCAGCAAGCAGCGCCCCTACAAATGATTACCTGAAAGACTATAGTTCACCCACTACGCACCAGGCAAAGTGCCAGAAAAGTTCCATAGCACTGGCTTTTTAGATCGCGCTTGCCAATTCCACCAGCAGGCGCACCCCATAGCCGGTAGCGCCTTTTGGGTTCTCGGCTCCCTTTTCCGTGTCGCTCCAAACCATATTGGCAATGTCCAGATGTGCCCAGGGGTAGCCTTCGGTGAAATGCTCCAAAAACTTGGCGCTGCTGCTCAGCCCACTGCCCTTGCCGCCGCTGTTCTTCACTTCCGCCATATCGCTTTTGATGCCCTCCACATACTCTTTGTCCATGGGGAAGGGCCAGAGCTTATCGCCACTGCGTTCACCCGCAGCCATCAACGCCGCCTGTAAATCCTCGTTGTTGGCAAAGAGACCGCCCCGCACCGTGCCCAGGGCAACCCCCACCGCGCCGGTCAGTGTTGCCAGATCGACCACGGCTGAGGGGTTGAAGCGGGCTACATAGGCCAGCGCATCGGCCAGGACCAGCCGCCCCTCGGCGTCGGTGCTGATGATTTCGGCGGTCTTGCCGGTCATCCCCGTCACGATATCCGCGGGGCGGAAGGCCAGGCCGTCGGGCATATTCTCCACACAGGCCGCCACGCCGATCACTCGACGAGGCAGGTTCAGGCGTCCAATCGCCTCCAACGCGCCGATCACGGCCGCCGCGCCGCCCATATCGTTCTTCATCCGCCACATCTCAGCTTCCGGCTTCAAACTGATGCCGCCTGTGTCAAAGGTGATGCCTTTGCCCGCACAAATCAGGGGCTGCTCTTCCTCGTGGCCTGCGGGTGCATGCTCCAGAATCAGAAACTGGGCTTCGTGGCCGCTGCCTTTGCTCACGGCCAGCAGAATGTTCATCCCCATTTCCCGCATGGCTGCCTCGCCTAGGACGGTACTCTTTAGCCCCACTTTCTCGGCCATCTTGCGGGCCCGGGAGGCCAGTTCCATAGGGAAGAGGAGATTCGGCGGCTCGCTGACCAAATCCCGGGCTGTGTGGACAGACCGGGCGATGACTTCGCCCCGTGCGACACCCGCCGTCACTTCGGCCAGCTTCTCCTGGCTGAATTCGACGACTGCGCAGCTATCCAAGCCGGCTGGCTTCTGCTCCCGCTTGTATTGGGTGGCCTGATAGAGGGCCATCAGCGCGCCTTCGGCCATAGACTGGCTGGCCTGGCTCACATCCAATCCGGCAATGCCCGCGCCAGGGACAATTGTGGCGTAGTTCTTCACGCCACCGGTTTTTGCCAACGTTTTGGACGCCACTGCGCTGGCCCGACGCACGCCGTGCAGGTCGAACTTCTCGGCTTTGCCCAGCCCCACCACCAGCAGCCGAGGGCTGGGAATTTTGCCGTCGGTGTAAAGCAGGGCCGCGCTTTCGGCCTTGCCGGTAAAGTCACCGCTGGCGATCAACCGGGAGATTGCGCCGCCCAGGGCCTGATCCACCGCGCCGGTGGCCCCGCTGGGAGCGGACACCCCCTCGAACAAATTGACGACGATACAGTCGCTCTCCAACTGGGCGATATCGCCCTGGACAACTCGAATTTCCATTGAGATTTCTCCTGAGAAGAAAGAAGGACACGGATTTGCACGGATGCAATGGATTTACACGGATTCTGAAGGGAACATCTTTGCTGTTATGAATCCGTGAAAGTCCGTCCCACCCGTGAAAATCCGTGTTCTTTGTCTATCCAAAATTCTGGCGCAAACGCTGGGCCGCGGCGTCGAGTATGGCGTCGGTTTTGCAGAAGCAGAAGCGGGCCACATCCTTTGCCAGGACTTTGTGCTGGGGGCTGTAGAAAGCCGAGGGTGGGATGGCGACCACCCCAATTTCGCGGGTGAGCCAGCGGCAAATCTGTACATCCCGCGGGTCGTCGGTGGGCGTGGGCGCGCTCAGATGAGCCGTGTCCACCAGAATAAAGTAGGACCCCTGGGGAATCACCGGGGTCAGCCCCACATCGGCCAACGCGCCAGCCAGTTTGTCCCGTTTGGCCTGATACATCGAAGAAAGTTCGGCAAAGTAGCCCCGCTCCTCCACCTGCTCGAAGGCTGCGCCGACTGCCTCCTGCAAGGGTGTCGTCACGGCAAAGGGAATCCACTGGTGGGCCATCAGCACCGCGTGGGCCAGTTTGCGGGGCGCGATGGCCCAGCCGATCTTCCAGCCAGTGACGGAAAAGGTCTTGCCCGCGCTGCCCAGGGTAATTGTGCGCTCCCACATGCCGGGCAGAGTCGCCAGGCGCAAATGGGGAACGCCGTCATAGGTCATCCACTCGTACACTTCGTCGCTGAGGACGACCAAATCCCGCTCCTGCACCAGTCCGGCGATCTGTTCCAGTTCGGCCTGGGTGAAGACTTTGCCCGCGGGGTTGTTGGGGGTGTTGATCACCAGCAGCCGGGTGCGTGGGGTGATGGCCGCGGCCAGTTCGTCCATATCCAACGACCAGTCGGCCGCGCTGGTGGCCCCCGGCGTGGGGCGCAGAGGCACATAGACCGGTGTGCCCCCGGCCATCAGCACCGCGGCCGGGTAGCTGTCGTAGAAGGGTTCGATGAGGATCACTTCGTCGCCGGGATTGACCAGCCCCTGCATGGTGGCGAAGATGGCTTCGGTGGCGCCGGTAGTGATGACAATTTCGCTCATCGGGTCCAGCTCCCGGCCAAAGAGGGGGCTGTAGACATGGGCAATGGCTTTGACCGCGCGAGGATGACCGGCGCTGCGCGCGTATTGGTTGTAGCCGCTGATCAAGGCTGTGCGCGCCGCCTCTATCACAAAGTCGGGGGGCGCAAAGTCGGGGAAGCCCTGGCCCAGATTGACTGCGTTGTATTGAATGGCCAGGGCGCTGTATTCGGCAAAGACGGTGGTGCCGAAGGAACGCACCCGCTCGGCAGGTTGAAAGTTGGCAAGAGACACAGGAATTCTTCCTCGATAGCGCGTTGGATCGATCAGTAGAAAGGGGACAAAGAATACTGGGAAAATGATAGCACAAGCCTTGTGGAATGTCATCTGGCTGGAAAGCATTGCAGCCACAGAAAACACGAAACACACGGAAGAATCGTAGATTGGGTTCTTGCCGCTCATATGACAGGAGATTCGACGATCCTCAACGGCAAGAACCCAACAGGGCGTGGGCATGTTGGGTGAATGTCTGGGCTGCTGGTCGGGCATTCGCTGTCTGCGGGACGACATTCACCCAACCTACGGTCTTAGCGCCAATTTGCCTGTCAGCCGCCTACTGTGCTATGATTGCCATTCAAATCTGGTTGTTCTGCCCCCGTAGCTCAGTGGATAGAGCGTTGGCCTCCGAAGCCAAAGGCACAGGTTCAAGTCCCGTCGGGGGTACTGGAAAAGGTCCGTCACAATTGTGTGGCGGGCTTTTTTTGATTGGGGATTGGGGATTGGGGACTGGGGATTGGGGACTGGGTATTGGGTATTAGGGACTGGGATGTCGAGTCTTCCCAATTCCCAATCCCCAATTCCCAATTCCCAATCCCCAGTCCCCGTTCTCCAATCAAAAAAAGCCCGCCCCACAATTGTGACGGACCTTTTCCAGTACCCCCGACGGGACTTGAACC
>CAMDQF010000404.1 GCA_945905745.1 Litorilinea aerophila | reverse complement strand
ATGCGCACGGGGATGACGATTTTGTCCTTGGAAACGGCCCGCTCCACTTCGTTGAGGACGAAACGCGAGCGGTTGGAACTCTCGGAAAGCAGCAACACCAGCACCGCGCACTCTTCGATGGCCGCCACAATCTGGCTGCCGTATTCCAGCCCCGGCGCGATGTCGCGCGGGGCCATCCAGCAAGCGATGGCGCCGACGTCTCCGTCGCCTGCTTCCAGGCCGTCGCGCATCTGTTCGGCGCTGGCGCTGTCGTCGGTGGAGTAGCTGATGAAGACGGGTTTGGGTGTCATTGGGTATTTTCCACAACTGTTTCCTCAGCAGAAGCCAACACAACGGCGACGATTTCATCGAGGCTGGCTGCGTTGAGGCTGGCGTTTTCCGCCAACGAGGCCAGCAACGCCTCTGCCTGTTGGCGGATGTGATGGGGGGTGGCTGGGTGAGCAGCGGCCGTGCCTAGCCACGCGGCGGCTTGCCGGCGGTTGCCCTGTTGGGCTGTGATTTCAGCCAGGCCAATGATGGCAGCGAGGACTTCCGGCAGAATGCCCAGCGGCCAGGCGATGACGATAGCCTGATGGAAGAGGGCCACAGCCTCAGCGGTTCTGCCCTGGGCGATGGCCGCCTGGCCGAGACCGACCCGCGCTCGCGCCTGCTCTTTGCGCCGGCCCATGCCGTCTGCGATCTCGGCCGCCTGCTGGAAATAGCGGGTCGCTTCGTCAGGTTGCTTCTCGATCAGCGCGATGCGGCCGAGTTCGTTGAGCGCCCAGATATGAACGTTCTTGGCAGAGAGATCACGGGCTTTGGGCAATACGGCCAGACAGCGCGCCCGCGCTGTTGCCAGATCGCCGGCCACAATATCCAGGCGCGCCCACTGCACCTGCTGTTCCAAACGTTGGTGAGGGAGTGTAAAGTCGAGAATCGCTGCGCCTTTTGTAAGCATTTGGGCGGATAGCTCATACTTGCCCGTCCGATAAGCAACGATGGCAAGGCGGCCATACAAACCATACTTCTCACGTTCTTCCACCAACAGAGCCAGACCCTGGTACACATAGGCAGCAGCTTCTGCGTAGCGCCCGCGCTCGTCGGCGCTATAAGCCAAATGGTGCAATAAGACTTCCTGCCACATATAGTGGTTCAGGGTCTGTGCCGTTGCCAGCAAACCGTCGAGAATAGCATCCGCCTCGTGGAAGCGACTCAGCGTAATCAGTATCCAAGGCAGGTAACTCCGTACAACATTACGAAGGGAAACAGGCCCGTTGGCAAAAGGGAGGTCACAATCTGCATCGGGGAAACGCTCCAAATAGGCAAGGCATTCCTGAGCAACCATTTCTGCCTGCTGCGGCCAACCTGTCAAAATGAGCGTACGCGACCGAGCTTTAAGCAGCATAGCCGTCAGTTGCCGGTGGAGCTTTGGCTGGGTCGTTACCTCTACACTGCGAATACGCGTGAGAGTACTCATCAACAATTCGTCGGCCGTAACAGTATCGATAACCCAATTGATGCTCCCTTGTTTCAGATAATGTAGCAGAGTCGCCACATCCAGTTGTTGGGTGGCATGCAGCCATCCCGCACGAATATTGCCGACCTCGCGTTCCCCAATCTGCGCAGAAATGTTATAGCCCAGCGCGGCAAAGTAGCGGCCGTGGCGGTCGCGCACCTGGTCGGGTGTTTCGCCCGTGCGCGGCGTATATTCCGTGTTGAACTTGACCAGAAGATAGCTGCGCACCAGCGGGTGCAGATTGTAGCGGCCCTCCTCGCCCACCTGAAGCCACGAACGGTCGACCAACGCCGTCAGCACGGGTAGAGCGATGCCGGTGACCGCCTTGGCCGCCGGCCAATCAAAGCCGCCCGCAAAGACGACAAATTGGTTGAGGATCAGGCGTTCCTTTTCGTCCAGCAGTTGCCAGGATTGGTCAAAGACGGCCTGCATACTGCGATGGCGCTGGGGTATGTTACGCATCGAGGTGGACAACAGATCCAGACTGCCTTGCAACTCGGCCACGATCTGGGCGCAGGTCAGGCTGCGCAGCCAGGCCGCAGCCAATTCCAATGCCAGGGGCGTGCCGTCAACCAGGCGGCAGAGCTGCACCACACTCTCCACTTCATCCGCCAACGCAAAGTTGGGCCGCGCCCGCCGACCACACTGCGCAAAGAATTGCACGGCGCTGGCTGACCGCATCTCTTCCAACGTGTGGGCGTTCGTCGCTGGCAGGTCCATGCCGCCGACGGGGTGAAACCACTCTTCCTGCAGGGCAAGGGCGGCGCGCGAGGTGACCAGCAGCTTGACATTGGGCAGCGCCGCCAAAATGTCGGCCACCAGCGTTGCGCCTTCCAACAGATGTTCAAAGTTATCCAGTACCAGCAGCAACCGTTTCTCGCCCAGAACAGTCAGCAGATGGCCGCGCGGATCGCTCTGGTTGGCGACCGGAAGCCCCAGCGCAGTAACAATGGCCGGTGCAATCTGCTCCGGCGTGGCGAGCGAGTCCAGAGCCACGAAGAAGACGCCGTCAGGTGCCAGCGTCGTCTCTTCAAAGATGCGGCGCGCGCTTTCCAGCGCCAAGCGGGTCTTGCCCATACCGCCCTGTCCAAGCAGGGTCAGCAAGCGGCAGGCAGGGTCATGCAACTGCCCGATGATGGCAGCCAACTCGGTTGCGCGCCCGACAAAGGGGGTGGAGGGCTTGGGCAGATTGGTGCGCGGTGTGGCCGCCACATGCGTGAGGGAAGGAATTGGCGGTCTGATGATAGGATCGGCTGCTGGGTCAGCGGGTGCGCGGGTGGACAAGTGGTTGCGGATGGCGGTCGCCAGCACTGCGACGTGTGTCGTCAACGGCCCCTGCCAGGCGTCGATCCACTGGGCGTTGGAGATGAAGAACTCCAGGCTGCGCGAGGGCGTCACGTTGTGGATGCGCACGGGGATGACGATTTTGTTTTTGGAGACGGCCCGCTCCACTTCGTTGAGGACAAAACGCGAGCGGTTGGAACTCTCCGAGAGCAGGAGCACGAGCACGCTGCACTCTTCGATGGCCGCCACAATCTGGCTGCCGTATTCCAGCCCCGGCGCGATGTCGCGCGGGGCCATCCAGCAAGCGATGGCGCCGACGTCTCCGTCGCCTGCTTCCAGGCCGTCCCGGATTTGCTCGGCGCTGGCGCTGTCGTCGGTGGAGTAGCTGATGAAGACTGGTCTGGTCACACTGTTCTTCCTTTCGTTCGGCACGCTTACACCCACCCCTCGATTTCGGCCAAAAGCGCCTCGGCGGTCTCCCACAGGTTGCGCTGACGCCCCCGCTCCTGGGCGGCGGCCACCACTTCCGGCGGCAGATGGGCCGCGGCCGCGGCGATGTGCTGCCCCACCATATCTTCAAACCAGCGATGTTTGTAGCCGCTGACAAAGCGGGTAACGGTCTGGGCATATAGTTCCAGCGCACGCTCGATCTCGCCCCGCTCTGCTAGAAGCAGCGCGACCAGCGGCAACGGGATATTGACGCTGTGCCGACGGCTTTCATACTCGATCTGCAGGGCTTCGCGCAGATGTTGGCGCATCTCTGCTCTGCGCCCCTGGTTGAAATCGGCGTACGCCCCTAAGCCGAGCCCAAGAGCCAATGGGTCTTGATGACCACCTCTCCGGCTGATGGTCACGGATTCCTGCAACACCTGGTCG
>CAMDQF010000403.1 GCA_945905745.1 Litorilinea aerophila | reverse complement strand
GGGGCTGGCGATTGTGGCCCTGGCGATTCTGTTGGATCGCACAGGGGAGGCCTTGAGCCAGTGGGTGGACCCCTCCCGGCTGGGGTTACAGCGGCGCACGTTTTTGCTGCTGCCGGAAGGCTGGGCGCGTTACGGCTGGGCTGTGCGGATCGAAGAGATGCTGTTGGCGGTCGGGCGTCTCATAGCCGGGCTGGCCCTGCTGGTGACCCGGGGTCTGTTTTCCCCGTTGGCCTTCCTGGGCTTTGATACTTCCCGGCGGCGGGCGCTGGCAGAACGCTATGCCTATTGGGTGGGAAGTCTACTTCTTCTGGTGGTGCTGGTGGTTGTGGGCAGGACAACGGGCGGGCCGGCCTTTCCCGATGGCTGGCAAATCAATCTGCGCGACGGGGTGGACACTGGCGTGGCCTGGATGCGGGACAATTTATATCAGATCGGCGACCTGCCTATCGGTACCGGCCCTTTTAGTGATTTCATTACAATTTACGTCATCATTCCCCTACGCCGTCTCTTTCAGGATCTGTTGCCCTGGCCTCTGACCATCTACGCGGTGGCTGTGCTGGCTTGGCGTTTGGGTGGCTGGCGGCTGGCAACTTTTTGCGCGGCTAGCCTGTTTGCCATCGGTCTGCTGGGAATGTGGACCCCGGCCATGGATACCCTCAGCCAGACGCTCATTGCCGTCCTTCTCGCTGTGGCAATCGCCATCCCCCTGGGCATTTGGGCCGCGCGCAACGATACGATTGACTTTCTTCTGCGCCCGGTACTGGACGTGCTGCAAACCATCCCCTCGTTCGTCTTTCTCGTGCCGGTGATTATGCTCTTCAATGTAGGCCGGGTGCCGGGCATCATCGCCTCGGTTCTATACGCCCTCCCTCCCGCCATCCGCCTGACCAATCTGGGCATCCGCCAGCTTTCGGCCCAGACAATCGAAGCCGCCCACTCCTTTGGCTCCACACCCCGCCAGATACTTTTTAAAGTGCAACTGCCTCTGGCCCTGCCTTCGATTCTGGCTGGCCTGAATCAGACGATTCTGCTGGTGTTGGCAATGGTCATCATAGCCGGGCTGGTGGGGGGCGCGGGGCTGGGGCTGGAGGCGGTCATCGGCCTGGCAAAAAACCAGACCGGCCGCGGAATCGAGGCCGGTCTGGCGATTGTCCTATTGGCGATGGTGTTGGACAGGCTGACGCAGAGAACAGTGAACAGTTATCAGTAACCAGTTATCAGTGGATTGGCGCGTGTCAAACTGATTACTGATTACTTCCCAATCCACCCCTGCCACACACTCTCATTGGCTGCAATCCACTCGGCGGCGGCTTCGTCGATGGACTTGCCGTCCACTTCCACCGCAGCGATCATTGCAATCTGATCTTCCGTGCTGTAGCTCAGGTTTTTGAGCAGATTGTAGGCATCGGGTGCAGCGTCCTTCAGCCCACCCCAGACGATTTTGAAGAGTGTGTCCGCGGGGTAGTCGCAATCCACACCGCCGCTGCTCGCTTTGGCGTAGCACTCCTCACTGTGTTCGGGCAGGGTCACCCGGGTCAGATCGTAGCGGGCGTGGATCGAGTGGGGCGTCCAGAAATAGAAGAGGATCGGTTCCTCCCGGCTATAGGCTGAATCCAGCGCGGCCACAATCGCCTCCTCGGAACCCGCGTAGGTCACCTGCAATTCCAGCCCCAGACCCGCTACAATCGACTCGTCGTACTGCACCCAGCTAGGATCGCCAGAGAGAAACTGGCCTTTATCGCCGGTTTCGGCGGTGCTGAAGAGTCCGGCCAACTCGGGATTTTTGAAACCCTCCCAGGTCGCCAGTTCGGGATGGGCCGCCACCACATAGCTGGGCTGGTACCAACCGATGCGCCCGACAACGCCCAATTCACCCGCGTTCTCCACCACCTTCTGATCGTCGATATACTGGGCCACATTCTCCGCATGGCCGGACGGCCAGACTTCCAGGCTGGCGCTGAGATCGCCGTTGGCCAGGGCGGGCCACTGGGCATTCTCGTCAATGGCGACAACTTCGACAGTGTAGCCCAACTGCTCTTCCAGCAATTGCTTGGCAACGGCCACATTGACCTGTGCGCCGGTCCAGGGATTTTCGGCCAGTTTGATGGTGATTTTCTCGGCGGGCGCGGCTTGGGACGCAGGCGCGGCTGCGGGCGCAGGTGCACCTGCAGGCGCAGGTGGAGCCGCGCAGGCTGTCAACAGCCACAATAGGATGCCGATGAGGGCAAGGGTTCGGATGGGCAGACTTCGTTGGTGGGTCATTATTCTCTCCTTGTGGTCTTTGTGTGATGGATCACACGGTTTGTGAAGGTTGGGCTATTGTTTTGAATCTTCTGTGGGTGTATCCTCTGGTCAAGCAGCCAGACATCGCAGCCGATCCCTGTCGGCAGTGTTCCCCCGCACTGCTGACAGGGTGTCAACACAATCACTGGCTACCCAAAGGCAACAGTCTGATGACTGTTGCCTTTCTTCTATAGGGCGGATTGGTAATCCGCCCGGATTGTTGACGGATCACCAATCCGCCCTACGGGTGGGGGGCTGACGCAGGACGGCCTGATAGACCCGCTCCAGCCGGGGCACGATCTGGGCCCAGGCAAAATGGGATTCGACAAAACGACGGCCTGCTTCTGCCAGTTCGCTGCAAAATTCACCACCACTGGCCTGATCCTCCAACAAGAGAAGAACGGCATCCGCGAAGGTTTCCGGCGTATGGGCAATCAGCAACTCTCGGCCATCCTGCAAATTCAACCCTTCGATCCCCAACCCAGTGCTCACCATCGGTTTGCCACTGGCCAGGGCTTCCAATACTTTGAAACGGGTGCCACCCCCCACCCGCAGAGGAACCACATAGACTGCTGCGCCGTAGATGTACGGCTGCACATCCTCCACAGCGCCGGTGATCTCGATGCCGGACTGCCCGGCCAATCGCGCCAACCGGCGATGGGGGTTCATCCCCACCACCTGTAGACGAACCGTAGGGTGCTGCTCGTGAATGCGCGGCAGCACCTCTTGAGCAAACCAGAGAATCGCATCCACGTTGGGCCGATAGTCCATCTTGCCCGTAAAAATCAGCGTTGGGGACGGGGAAACAGCCAGTACGGGGGGCGGATACGGATAGTCGTCCAGGTCAATTCCATTGGGAACCACATCGACAAGCCGACCTGGCACAAGCTCCATCAGCGCGGTGCGGTCCGGTTCACTGACCGCCACCACCGCATCGGCGCGACTGCAAATCATCTGCTCGTAGCGGCGTAGTTTCTGCCATTGGATCAGACTATAGCCAGCCGCAAGCCAACGCAGGGGGTTGGCCAGATCGACCAACGCCGAACGTTGTTGTAAGAGATACTCTGCGTTGTGATCATCAAAGATGAACCGGGCTTGGGGCTGGTGTTCGGCGGCAAATAGCCCGTAGCCAGCCATCTCAATCCCTTCGGCCTGGAAAATGTCATACTTTTCCTCTTCCAGCAGGGCCAACAGACGGGTGTAGGCCATGGGACTTTCCAGACGCAAGCCCATATCTGGACGGCTGGCAGTCAATGTGTCGGCAGCCCGGCGGCTGAGGGAGCGCACAGGTTGGGGCGCGGTGATCACCCGCCTGCAGATGTCACGCAAACGGTTATCAGCGCTGAACTCTTCGCCAGGAGCCAGACACGAAAAGAGGTCGAT
>CAMDQF010000402.1 GCA_945905745.1 Litorilinea aerophila | reverse complement strand
AACCTCCCCTGTGCAAGCGCTGGGTTTGGGCAAAAGTCGGATGCCCACAAATGGCAAGACCCACCGCTACGAATGGTAGCTATCTAATTTACAATAACTTCGCTAACTAGAGCGTAATGGCTTTCACAATTCCACAAATAGTACTTATGCCGCTTCTTTCATATCCCAAATGCTCTCCCGGCGGGCATAGCGGCGGCTACATGCAGGACAAGCCACCGTATTCTCCCCGTCCCACCGCAAGGGCGAGGTGCCACACTGCGGACAGCGCAAGAGCAAATGCGCATCACCCGTCTGGGTAGACGCAACCTGGGATGGCCCGTTGTTGGGTGCAGCCGCCTGTACAAAAACACTGGGCGCAAGCGGAAAGCGCCCCCCTAAACCAAAGAAAGACTGTTCGATCCCAACCAGCCGCGCCGCCGCCACCCGCTCCTTCAGTATTGGTAGACGAAAGTGGGAGACGGCAAACTGTCGGGCAATCTGTAAATCCGCTTCCACCAGCCTTTTCGTCATCCAGTCGGGATGAAAGTCGTAGTTGAGTTGCGCAAACTCTACCGGCTCGGCGGCAAAGGGCGACCATTTCTGGCGGCCCAGCAGCCAGCGGGCGATTGCCTTCAGATTGCGTTTGTTGGCATATTCCAACACCGCCACACTTTGGCTGTGCAATACCCGGCGCAACTGGGCCAACGCTTGGGGTACATCCGCCAAATGGTGCATCACCCGCACCATCACCAGCGCATCCAACACGCCGTCAGCCAGGGGCAGTTCATAGACATTGCCTGCTACGAAAACAAAACGGGGATCGTCACCCCAGCGCGCAACTGCTTCTTGCAGCAGAGTTCTGCTATAATCAAAGAGAACAATCTGCTTGTAGCCCAGGTAGAGATCGGCCAGCCGGCCAAAGCCTGCGCCAATCTCAGCGATTCTGCGCCCGCGTGAGGGCAACAACTGGCCCAATGCGACCCGCTCGACGGCGTCTTCGTATTCCCGACCGCGGCCTCCCCAGAACTCCTTGCGGTAGCCGCTGCCTTCGTAGTCAATTACCGGTGTTGTGTTGCCTACAGTCAGATCAGTCAAGTGATTCTATCCTGCAAGAGATAACCACAAAGGCACGAAAACACAAAGGAAATCAAATCTGGCTCTTCTTCGTGTCTTTGTGACTTTGTGGTTCGGTCGTCTTTCACAACGGTTTTGCAATGTTTCACGTGAAACATTGCGTCTTTGGAAAAATGTCTTTCCATTAAAAAATGCGGGAAGGTCGATCTCTTCCGCGCACTGCGGACAGTATAGCACGCTCCTAAACCGATTTCAATACCCAATTTGCGCTTTTTTGCACGAATGAGCAACGAATTTATTATTATACAGGCAGATCAGTGAGCGCTGATTGAGTAGCCGTCAGAATCCTTCGGATTCTGCGTCTGCGAGGCGTATCGAAATCAAGCGAACGGGTCTGTTTATTCGATTTTCAGGAGGTTTCCATGCGAGAAGCTGTGATCGTCGAAGCAGTGCGTACCCCCGCCGGCAAATTGCGCGGTTCGCTCAGCCAGATCGAGCCGATTTCCCTGGCCGCGCTGGTTCTGCGCGCAGTCGTAGAGCGGGCCGGGATCAGCCCGACAGAAGTAGACGATGTGGTGATGGGCTGTGTCACCCAGACCGGGGAACAGGGAGCCAACATTGGCCGCCTGGCCGCGCTCTACGCCGGTTTCCCGGTGGAGGTTGCGGCGGTGAGTATCAACCGGATGTGCGGCTCCAGCCAGCAGGCCATCCATTTTGCAGCCCAGTCAATTATAGCCGGTGACACCGATGCGGTCATCGCCGCCGGTATTGAGTCAATGAGCCGGGTGGCGATGGGCAGCGATTACCCGCCCCGCTTTCCCGACAACCCGCCCTATCCGCTGCTTCATCAGGGCATTTCTGCTGAACTGATCGCCCAGAAGTGGGGATTCAGCCGCCAGGCGTTGGACGAGTACAGTTACCACAGCCACGTCAAGGCAGCCGCGGCCACGAAAGCCGGCCACTTCCAGCGCGAAATTCTGCCCATTGCAGTTGGGCACAACAGCGATGCCCGCACGCTGGACTACGACGAGGGCATCCGTTTCGAGCCGAATTGGGAGAAGATGGCCGCGCTCAAACCGGCATTCCGGGAAGACGGGGTGATCACTGCGGGCAACGCCAGCCAGATCAGCGACGGCGCGGCGGCTGTGCTGCTGATGGAGCGCAGCCGGGCTGAAGCACTGGGGTTGAAGCCCCGCGCCCGCTTTGTCAGCCGGGTGGCGGTGGGCAGCGACCCGGAACTGATGCTCACCGGGCCGATTGCCGCCACGGAAAAGGTCTTGAAACGGGCTGGACTCTCCATCGGCCAGATGGATGTGATCGAAATCAACGAAGCCTTTGCCTCGGTCGTATTGGCCTGGGCCGCCGAGATTGAGCCGCCGCTGGAACGGGTCAATCCCAACGGGGGTGCAATTGCCCTCGGCCATCCGCTGGGCGCAACCGGGGCCAAACTGATGACGACGCTGCTGCACGAACTGGAACGGACGGGCGGGCGCTACGGCTTGCAGACAATGTGCATCGGTCACGGACAGGCCACAGCGACAATCATCGAACGGCTGTGACACAGACCCGAACCACAAAGACACAAAGACACGAAGAAGAAAGATTGAATTTTGCTTTTCCTTTGTGTCTTTGTGACTTCGTGGTTGTTTTCTTTCTGGCGTTTTGCGCTTTTGACAGTCTGCCAGCCTCGTGCTAGACTTGCGCAGTCACGCCCAATCATTTGACGATTCCGGTGTATGATGAACCAGAATAAAAGTTGTACCCGCCAATTGAGGAAAAGCTCCGAGCAGTAGCCAGACAGTGTCTGGACCTTTGCGCGTGGGCAGGGTGTAACTCTTTCACCCCAGCTATGCAAGGCTCTCCGGACGGAGGGCCTTTTTGTTTGTCGTGAATTTCGTAATTTCAGGAGGCGTATGAAATGTACAAAGCAGGCATTGCCGGCGCGTCCGGCTACACAGGCTACGAACTGCTCAAACTGATCCACCGCCACCCCCAGTTGGAGGTGGGCTGGCTGACCAGTGAGAGCAGTGCGGGCGGCGTCTACAGCGATCTCTACCCGGTGGATTGGGACTACCCCCTCATCTCGCTGGAAGATGGCCTGGCCCGGGTGGGCGAGGTGGATGTGGTCTTTCTCTGTCTGCCCCACGCCGCGTCGATGCAGGCAGTCAAATCCTTCTACGACACAGGCATCCTGGCTATCGACCTCAGCGCCGACTTCCGCCTGGCCGACCCCGCGGTCTACACCCGCTGGTACGGGCTGGAACACACGGCCCAGGAATTGCTGAAAGTGGCCCGCTACGGTCTCTGCGAACTCTATCGGGAGAATATACGGGGCGGCCAACTGATCGCCGTGCCCGGCTGCTACCCCACGAGTGTCAATCTGGGCCTCTATCCGCTGGCCAAGGCTGGCTGGCTGGGCGAGCGGGTGATTGTGGATTCCAAGAGCGGTGTCAGCGGCGCGGGGCGCAAACCGAAGCTTGACTATCACTTCGTCGAGGCCAACGAAAATATCACACCCTACAGCGTGGGCTACCGTCACCGCCACGTGGCCGAGATGGAGCAGGTGCTCAACAGTGCCAACGGCACAGCGCACCAGACCCGCTTTCTCTTTACGCCCCATCTGC
>CAMDQF010000401.1 GCA_945905745.1 Litorilinea aerophila | reverse complement strand
CCTGATCCAAACATTGACTCAATACCTGAAGTAGCGCAATAATGTCCATGAGGAGCCTTTGAGTAGAGATAGAGTAACCAACTTGTCCGTTGCTAATCTATCTTACTTCTTGGCTCCGTTTTTTCATCAACTTGGCGAAGGTATTGCATGACGATCTTATTTTTAACCACTGCTCCGCAGGCTCAGAAGAGTCTATTCTACAGCGTAGGCGACCTCTCCCCCAACTCGCCAATGCACCAAGGACAAGGAGATTGTCTTATGTCGCGTAACAATCGTTTTTTTGCTTTCTTTGTTTTGGCGGTGCTTTTGCTGAGTGCCTGCCAACCCAACACAGCTCCGACTTCGCCGCCGCCCCATGTCGATATCACGACAACGGGTGCCGAAAAGCGCGCAACAGCAAGCCCCCAAGAGTTTGCCTTTTACGAGTTGCCGGACATGGATCGAGTTGGCATCGCCACCGTGGTCTATACAGGGACACTCACTATGGATCTCTATTATCCACCCGATTTTGACTTTGCGGAGCCATTGCCAGTTGTACTCTTTGTGCATGGGGTTCGTGACTACAGTGCATTAAAGGACACCGGTTGGTATGTCTCATGGGGTCAACTAGTGGCAGCGTCAGGTATGGTTGGGGTGAATTATGACATTCACGACCCCATTGAAAATATCTTTGATGTGCTGCACTATCTGCAAGCGAATGCCACCTTTCTAGGCATCGACCCACAGCAGATCTGCTTGTGGGCCTCATCGGGTAATCCAATGCCCGCCATTCTGGCGATGACTAGGCAAGAGGAGTCCTATCACGATGGGCTGCGTTGCGCCGTGATTTACTACGGTTCTGTGCTCAAACTTAACGGTGAGTTCCCCAAAGACTTTAGCATGTTGGCTGTGCGTGCCGGCAAGGATTATGCTGGCTATTCCGACCGAATGTATGAACTCACAGATTGGGCACAGGAACAGGACGTGGACGTCACCTTTATCGACTATCGCGAAGGGGTGCATGCCTTTGATGTTACGATGGACACCCCACGCACACGTGAGATTATCGGGCAGACGTTGGCGTTTATGCAGGAACACTTGCAGGTAGAAAAGTAAACCTGTCTGCTGCTCGTGCAAGAGTGGTTTCTACCCGAAGCTAATGATGGGGAGTAACTGTCCAAATCATAGAACAAGAGCAATTGTGGGTAAACTACAATCCCTGCGCTGATTCTCTCACCGTCTACTTCAGCGGCGCGCCTACGCCCAGCGTCTGGGATGACGTAGACAAGTACGCTTTCATCGGTTTTTCTATCAACGATGACACCCTTGTGACAGGCGTGAAGATCGAGCATTTTACCAAATGGCTGCTTGTGCCCGGTCAGTCAAGCCGTGTGCTGGAACCTGCCTGATCTGACCGCAAACTCAGCAGCCACACCCCAGCCGCCACAACCACCGGCACAAGACTGCTCCACGCGGCGGCGCGCAGGAGCCACAACGTCGAAATCGGCACGAATTGCAATAGCCCCAGCCCCAGCAGTGTGAGAAGCATAAACCCTACGCCAACAATCCAGGCCCAGCCGAGCCAGCGCACCCACTGAATTTTCCCCAGACGCAACTGATCCAGAATCAGCGCCAGCAGCAGACTGCTCATCCACCCCAGCAGCAGATTGTGCAAAAAGTAGACCCGCAGTTGGGTTCCCCCGCTCCATGCCCAGACGCCGGGCCAGAGGACGACCAGCCCCATCAACCCGTGGACAGCCAGCATCCCCACGCCAAAACGGGCCAGCCAGGGCAAATGATCCCAGCGCCGGAGCAGCTCGGCCAGGTGCCAGAAAAGCAACAGACTCGCCAGTCCGTTGGCAGCCGCCACCATCCAAAAGAGGGGCGGCGCGACCAGCGCTGGTGACATTCCCAGGAAAAAAGTCGGGGTCATTGCCAGAGCCAGGGGCAGAATAGGCAGACGCCGGGGAAGTTCGACCCGCTGTCCCAGCCAGGCCCAGAGCAGGCCCAGCAGCGCCAACGTAAACCAGCCCACCGCAAAGAGATCGAGAAAAAGATGGAGAAAAGTCTGTTGCAAAAAGGGACTCTGCGCCCCTGTGACGACCATTCCGACTAGCCCCAGGGCACCGCCGGAGGAGAGCAGCAGAAGGAGAATCGCCCAATCCCACAACTGGACAGGCAGAGAGCGGTGGGTCAGCATCCGGCTCACCCGCCGGTAGAGCCAGGCGAAGTGAAACCAGGTAAGACCGTTGAGGGTGGAAATCATTGCGCCCAGGGGAAGGGAAGCGGAACCGATCTGCGTCAGCCCATAGCCGTTGACCCAAAAGGCGGGAAAGCTGAGCAGGGCCAAAACCGCGGTGATGCCCATCTGCCAGTGGACGCCGCGGGGCAGGCCGCGCCCGGTGTAGCCGGAGAGAAAGTGCCAGATCAGCGCCATCAGCGCCAGGGTGGCCCAGCCAAAATACATCAGATGGCTGTGGGCGTGGCGGATGGCCGTATAGTTGGCGGCCCAGGCGGGCATTCCCCAGCCCAGGCCAAAACGCAGCAGAAAGCCTGTGGACGCGGCGAGGACGAGGGCGAAAAGGGCAATGGAAAGATAGGGCCGAATAGGGGTCGCTGAGCGAGTGGTGGAGCGGGTATTGGGTATTGGGGAGTCGGTCGGTGACAATCTCATCGTTGCTGTCGCTCGCTGGTAAGTTGGGTGTGGTGCGTACTCTCTCCCATTAGATTATACGCACCACACAGCCCCCATTCCAATTCAGAGCCGCTGAACGTTTGCCTTACTTCAGCGTGCGGACATAAGCCACCACATCGCGCAACTGCTGTTCGGTGATGGCCGGATTGCCGCCTTTGGCGGGCATGCCCACGCCGGTGGTGTTGAGCGGGTCGTCCGGGGTGCGCCCGACCAGAATGAAGGCCACCAATTCGTCGTCGCTCTTGCCGCGCACAAATTCGCTGTCGGCGGCATGCAGGCTCTTGCCCAGCCCGGTCACACCTTTGGCGTCTGGCCCGTGGCAGGCGATGCAAGTGCCCATATAAACTGTCTTACCGGCCGTGGCGTCGCCAACCACCGCAACGACCGCTGCCGTGGGTTTGGCCGGCGCGGGTGTGGCGGTGGGTTCTGGATCGTTGCCGCCACACGCGGCCAGGGCCAGGGCAAGAACGAAGATAAGAGGGAATAGTGTTTTTCGGTTGAACATTAGAAATGCCTTTCAGTCAATGAGATGGGATGATGAGATTGTGAGATGATGGGGTGGGCTATTGCGTATTGCGTATTGTGTACTCCGTATTTCGTAGTTTATCGGCGAAACCTCCTCTGTCTACGCAATGCGGAATACGCAATATCATTTGCTCTCTATCTCCAATCCGGCTATTTTTTGTGCGGCTTGGGCAAAGGTAAACACTTCCCCGCCCCATTCCTGGGCCAAAGCCCGCGCTTCCAACTCGTGCGCGCAGGCAGCCACACCAAAACCCATCGGCGTTTGCAGAGAATCGGCCACCACAAACCAGGCCGCGGTCGCGTCCAACCACTCCCTGCTATTGTAGTCATGCACAAACCAACTGACGATTTTTGTCTGCCCGTTGTCTTCACCGGCATAGGCGAACATCTCGCCCGCGTCGTCGAAGAGTATCTGCTCGAAATCGTTGGCGGCCTTCTCCACCACCAGCGCCGCGGCAAAACGGTCATCGCTGATGATCATCCCACAGCGCTGGCAGACATCCTCGCCGTAGACGATTTCCGGCGGAACGTTGGGGTCAACCGTAGCGCCACCACAGGCGGAGAGCAGAAGAATCAGGAAAG
>CAMDQF010000400.1 GCA_945905745.1 Litorilinea aerophila | reverse complement strand
TGGCAATCCGCCTGTCTAATCGGGGCGGATTGCCAATCCGCCCTACCGGATTTCCCGTTTGCGCCGGGCCATAAAGTCCCGCAACGCCTCATCAATGCCCTCATCCAATAGCGGTGCTTCGTACTCCCGCAGCAACTGTTGGACTTTGGCCCCAGCCCGGGTTTCGCTGTCTTGTCCCCCCAACAGTTCCCAGGACTCCGCCGCGTTGTAATCAAAAAGCTCGGCCCGATAGAAGGCATCCCGGAAATGGCGCATCGTATGCGCCGTGCCCAGGTGATGTCCCCCCGGTGTACTGGTCAAGATGAGGGTGGAAAAGCAGGACGCAGATAAACGCAGAGGAACGCAGATTTTTGCCTCTGAATCAGCGTTTATCCGCGTACATCAGCGTCCCATTCTCTTTCTAGCATCCTCCTGACCATTACATTTACGTCAGTAATTCTCATCTTTTCTCCTTGCTGGTCATAACAGGGACGAGGACGTTCTGTCTACCCCGCAGTTTGTGCCGACATTTGCATTGTCATACACTGAATACGACTTGTCAATCGAGAGAAACCGGGCGTGATCGCGCTGAAAATGGAGGCGAAAGAATGACCGAGAAACGCAAATTGAACTGGTGGCAGAAGCCCCTCTTTGCTTTTGCCGCTTCCCAAGCGGGCGGCTGGTATTTTCTCAATGTGGGAAACCGCCTTGACCCCTTCTTTATGCGCATCAGTGGTGGGCGCTGGAACAGCGGTTTTGGTCAGCCTGTGGGGATTTTGAAAGTGCGCGGCGCAAAGAGCGGGCTGATCCGGGAGACGCCCCTGCTCTGCGTTCCCGATGGCGAAAACTTCATTGTGGTGGCCTCCCGCACAGGGCTGCCCAAGCACCCGGCCTGGTACTTCAACCTGCGCGCCAACCCGTCGGTGCGGCTGGCGATCCACGGCCAGGAACGGGGCTACGTGGCCCACGAAGCCACGGGCGAGGAACGGGACGCTCTCTGGCGCAAGGCCGTCTGGTTCTATCCAGGCTATGAGGTCTATAAGAAGCGGGCCGGGGAAAGGGTGATTCCCGTCTTTCTGCTGCGGCCTGTCACAACCTGAAAAAAGGACACGGAATCTGCGTTCCTAAAGTAGGGGCACGAGGTGGGGCGGGAGGAAACTTACCGGCGAAAGCGAATGATCTGCCCGCCCCACCTCATGCCCCGAACCTCACCGGAAGAGATAAATCAGCGCCACGATCACGCCAATTGTCACCACTACGGCGCGCAGCACCTGGGGCTTGATCCGTCCAGCCAGACGGCCACCCAGGTTGCCGCCCACCAGCGCGCCGACAGCCATCACCCCGGCGGCGACCCACACCACATGCCCGGAGAAGAGGAAGAAGGTCGCTGCAGCCACATTTACCGAGAAGGCCAGCGCCTGTTTGATCGCGTTGAGCCGGGTCAAATTTTCGTCAATGACCAGGCCAAGCACGGCCAGGATGATCACGCTCAACCCTGCACCGAAGTACCCCCCATATACAGCCGCGGCAAAAATCGGAACAATCGTCCACGCCTCGTTGGTTGCGCCGCTGCCGGCGGCTTCGGCCCGGCTTTTGATCCACTTGCGCACAACATCCTGCGAGGCCAGCAGCCCGCACGCCAGCAGAATCAGGTAGGGCACCAGATCGCTGAAGAGTTTTTCTCCGGTGTTGAGCAGAATCACCCCACCCACAACGCCGCCGACCACCCCGGCTGGGATCAGCAGCCATAATCGCCGCTCCTGGCCTTTCATGTCCTTGAGTTGGGCGAAGGTAGCGCCAAGATAGCCGGGCACCAGGGCAACCGTATTTGTAATGTTGGCCGCCACCGGTGGAATCCCCACAGCCACCAGAGCGGGGAAGCTGATCAGGGTTCCGCCGCCAGCGATGGCGTTGATCAGACCGGCAGCCATTGCTGCCAGACCGATAGTGACAAAGTCTAGGATACTCAAGGAACTGGTGAATAACTCGCCCATTGCTGTCTCCGGCGTGGTGGATGGTTGGCGAAAACAGCACCTATGGTATCACAGAGATTCCCGGAAACCATGATCCTTGCCAGGCGCGGAAATAATTAATACACCGCAGCACAAACACCCTACTGCAAACCTACAGGACTTACGCGGAACAGATTTTTGATCCACGAATCTACACGAATTCTGTAGTGATCAGTCTGATGATGAAAAAAGCTGGACGCAGATAACCGCTGAAAACGCAGATTTTTGGCTCTGGATCAGTGTCTATCCGCGTGAATCAGCGTCCCATTTTCTGTTCTATTATCATTCTGATCAGTACAAATCTACACGAATTCTCACGAATTTTTAGAAATTTTCGTGTAGATTTGTGTGGATTCGTGGATTCATTCGGGGTTTTGCGTAAGTCCTAACCTATCGGGATAGATTGTCGATCAGCAGCAGAGGCACACCCGAATTGGGCAGATCGAAGGGTTTGCTTGCAGCCAGTACGGCGCCGTCGGGTGCGTCAAGAATCACCCAGCGAAAGGGGCCGGTGTCATAATCTTGGGGCAGCACATGCCACTGCACCTCTCCACCCGCCATCTGGCCCAGCCAGCCATTCACATCGTGCCAGTTCCCCACACCATCCAACCACTGCACCAGAGACCAGGCATCTCGGTAAGCGGGATTTTCTACGATCAGCCGAATACGTACTGGCTGGCTGGCGGGTATCGCTGTGGGCGACCCCGGCGTGGCTGGAACTATGGGTGTGGCTGTGGGAGGCTGCGGCGTCGCTGTGGGGGCCAGGGTCGGGCGGGGCGGAAGCTGGCTCTGGGCCACGCTCCGGTTTTCCTGGCTCAGCCCAAGCCAGATGGACCCGGCTGCGAGGACGCAGACAAGTAAGAAGAAGCGTGTTCTTTTCGGTTGAGACTTGGCCTGAGCGGGCATGGCTGATTCCTCGATTCGGTGTTCCAGAGTAAGAACGGACGCAGATGAAAGTGATTCTCACGCAGATCAGCCTAGATCGGAAACAGGGACGGCAGACGGCATTCCCCTGTCCCCAGTTCCCTGTCCCCGATCCCCAGTCTGATTCAATCTACTCCCGTCGCGGCAGAAGATGTTGTCCTGCAGAGACAGAATTTTCCCCTCTGCCCGCTGTGGGCAGGGATACCTCTTGGGGCAGGGAAACCGGCCCTCGGATATTGTTGTACGTTCCCCCTGCCGCCTCGTGGGATTCCAGGACGGCCCCGTAGCCGGTGTCCAGGTTAAGCGAATCCACCTGGGCATAGAGCAGGGTGCCGACTGGCAAAGAAGCGGGCAGGTTGCTTTGGCTCTCATCGTAGAAGAATCCACCCACGGTCAGGGTGATAGCATCGCCGGGCTGAATGGGCGGTCCGACCACACCCCAGACGCCGCCCGCTGCGGCCAGGTCCGGCCATATCTGGTTGACGGACGTTGGCGGGGGGCTTGGGTTCACATAGAGATCGACCCAGAAGGCGTCGGTCGCCGGCGCATCCCCCACATTGCGGATCACCACCGCCAGGTTGCCCTCTGCCACGGCAATCGTCTCTACCACCAGATCGGGATGGGCCGGGGGCCGCTGCTTCAGGATCAAGGGCAGGTAGTGGTTGCCTGCCGTCGGCGTTGAGGTGACCGTCGCCGTGGGTGTAGGTGTGACGGTCGGCGTGCCGGTGGGCGTCGTCGTGGGCGTGGGTGTGACAGTCGGCGTGCCTGTAGGCGTCGTCGTGGGCGTGGGTGTGATAGTCGGCGTGCCCGTGGGCGTCGTCGTGGGTGTGGGTGTGATAGTCGGCGTGCCCGTGGGCGTCGTCGTGGGCGTGGGTG
>CAMDQF010000399.1 GCA_945905745.1 Litorilinea aerophila | reverse complement strand
TCCATTCTTCTTACAGCCCGGCCATCCGCCCCGGCCAGACATCGGCATTGACAATCCAGCGCGGCTTCTGCCCCTGCGCGGCCAGGACGATATTGTCCACCGCGCCGTTGTGCATGGCATCCACGCCCCGGTCTGTGTTGGAGGCGATGTGGGGTGTCACCACCACATTCGTCATCTTCAGCAGGGGATTGTCGGGCAGAGGCGGTTCCGGGTCGGTCACGTCCAGGGCGGCCCCGGCCAGATGGCCGTCGTTGAGGACTGCGATCAGCGCGGCCTCGTCCACCACAGGCCCCCGGCTGGCGTTGATCAGATAGCTGCCCTTCTTCATCATGCGCAGCCGTCTCTCATTGGCCAGATGGCGGGTGCTGGGCATGAGCGGCGTGTGCAGGGAAACAAAGTCCCCTTCCCGGAAGATTTCGTCCAGGTCGTCGGTCAGGGTGATGCCCTCGGGCGTCGGCGTGCTGGCAGGCACGAAGGGATCGTGGACCAGCACGCGCATTTTGATGCCGTGGGCGGCGATCTCCGCCACCCGGCGTCCAATCCGCCCGTAGCCGACAATGCCCAACGTGCGGCCCAGCAGTTCCGTGCCCCGCATGTGGTTGCGGTTCAGACCGCTCTCCGGGTTGCGCATAGACATATCCCCCACAATCACCCGCTTGGCAATCGCCATCAGCAGGGCGATTGCGTGTTCGGCGGTGGATTCGGTGGGCGCATCCGGGGTGTTGCAGACGAGGATGCCCCGTGCGCTGGCCGCGTCTACGTCGATGGGGTCCACGCCGATGCCGGGTCGGGCCAGTATGCGCAACTGGGGGCCGATTTTGTCCATCAGTGCGCCGTCGAACTTCATCCGCACACCGCTGACCACCTCACAGCCGATCATCTTTTCCTGGTCGCCGTCGGTGATCAGTTCGGCCACCTCGCGGATGCGCGCCTGCAATTCGGGCGCAACAGTCCAATCCATCCAAACCTTCGGTTTCATCGGGGTTCCTCTCTACAGAATTGTGTGGGTAGGGTAAGCAGTTTAGCAGTATACCAGAATGGAGGGAAGAGACAACATTCAAAAGACAAAAACACCTTTGCCGATTGTCTGCTGGTCAAAGAGCCGGTAGGCTTGCCCGGCATCGTCCAGGGCAAAGCGGTGGGTGAAAAGCTGTTCCAGCGGGATGCGATTGTCCGCCACGAAATGGGCACAGTCGGCCTGGCCGGTGATGCTAAAGGTCCACGAACCGATGATCGTCAACTGCTTGCGCAGCATATCCTGGCTTACATTCAGGGTAACGGTTTTGCCCTCGCCTACAAAACAGACCGTGCCCCAGGCCCGACAGGCCCGTACCGCGGCGACTCTGGCCTCCGGCGCGCCGCTGGCGTCGAGCGAGAAATCTGCGCCCTGGCCGTGGGTCAGCGCTTTCAGATTGGCGATGGGATCGTCTGTCATCGAATTGATTGTCTGCTCTGCGCCGAGTTGGTGGGCTAAAGCCAGCCGCTCCGCTGAGATGTCCACGGCGAAGACCCGGGCGCCCATCGCACTGGCAAAGAGGGTGGCGGCCAGCCCTACCGGTCCCTGTCCAAAGACCGCCAGTGTGTTGCCGCCCCGTACCCCCATCCGTCCCAGCGCGTGATAGGCTGTGCCTGCACCGCAGGAGACCGCGGCTCCTTCGATAAACGAGAGTTCGTCGGGCAGGGGCACAAGCGTCTCCGCGGGCATGAGCATATAGGGGGCGTGTGCGCCGTGGCCGGTGATGCCGTAGACCGTTGCCCCCTCCACGCACATCTGGGTCCAGCCCTGGCGGCAGTGGTGACAGACGCCGCAGCCGTCGTAGTGGAAGTTCATCACCCGCTGGCCGATAGTCGCCTGGCGATCGGTCACACCGTTGCCCCGGGCTACCACCACCCCACAGGGTTCGTGGCCGGCAATGACCGTCGAGCTGTCGCCGCCCAGTCCTAGCCCGCCAGCCGCGCCCCCCCTCGGCGCTCGATAGGTGTGCAGATCGCTGCCGCACATCCCCGACGCTCTGATTTTGACGACGACTTCGCCCGGCCCCGGTGTCGGGTCGGGGAATTCTTGCAGGGCCAGTTCTCGATCTCCCAAAAAGACAACGCCGTGCATAGGGCCTCCTAAACTGAAACCAGCCACTGATAAACACTGATACAAACAGATACTTCTCAGCGGCTTTGTGTACTGATCAGGCAGATGTTGAAATTTAACGCAGAGGCGTGGAGATGCAAGAGACGCAAAGAACAGCTTTGCCTTTTTGCGTTGAATTTGTCGTTGATCCGTACATTTTCTGCGGCTGCGCGGGCGATTGTCGCTCTCCCAGCGCGCTGTAAACTTCGTTCTCCGCTCCCGATCCTAGCCCAACTTGCCCCAATTGTCCACCACAGAAGACAGCCTTTTCTCCTCACTTTCCCTGTGGTAGAGTGAAGTTGTACGAAATGGGGAATCCGTTCGTATCTCCCGCAAAGGCCCGCAGCCGCGGGGGGGAGACTCTGCCAGTTCACCCATTACGCCCAGCGCATTACTATTCCACCCCAGGAGGCAAAATGTCCATCGGCCAGCAATTTCCCAGCGAATGGCGCTCCCAATCCCACACCGATCCCGTCAGCGGTGTGACTGTCGAGCAATTGACCAACCACAAAGGCCACAGCCATCACTTCTACTTTACCAATCCCGGCTGGTACGACAACGACAGCCGCCTGCTCTTCTCCTCGGATCGCCATAACGCCACCAATCTTTACAGCCTGGAACTGGCGACTGGCACTATCACCCAACTGACCGATTTGGAACAGTTGCCCCTGCCCCGAGAGGTGGAGTTTTTGCGCGCCTGTGTCCACGCCGGCAACAACGAAGGCTACTTCTGGCACGGCTACGATCTCTGTGCGCTGGATCTGTCCACTCTGCAACAGCGCACACTCTATACAATGCCCGAAGGCTGGGATGTGTCGATGAACAACGCCACCGCCGACGGCAAGTATGTCTGCGCCAGCATCTCGGAGGATATGTCGGATCGCTTTCCGGTGGATCTGCTGCGGGGCTATGTGGGCTTCCGGGAGACCTGGGAGGCCAAACCCCTGAGCCGGGTGATGCGGGTGGCCGTGGACGGCAGCGGCGCAGAGGTGATGTGGGAGGAGAACTATTGGGTAGGCCACGTCAATACATCGCCCACCCAATCCCATCTGCTCACCTTCTGCCACGAGGGGCCGTGGGGGCTGGTGGACAACCGCATCTGGGGGCTGGATATGCAGAGCGGCGCAGTCTGGCAGATTCGTCCGCGCGACGAAGAAGGCGAGATCGTCGGCCACGAGTATTGGCACGCCGACGGCATCCACATCAGTTATCACGGCCAGAAGGCCAACGGCTACAAATTCTTCGGCAAAGTGCGCTACGACAACACGGATCGCCTGGAGTACGCCTTCCCCCACGTCACCGGCCACATCCATTCCAACGACTTCGGCCTGATTGTGGGCGACGGGGGCAAAGTCGTGCGGCTCTGGCGCTGGAACGGTGACGGCTTCGATGGCCCCAAAGTTCTGGCCCGCCACGGCAGCAGTATGCACATTCAACAGACCCACGTCCATCCCCGCTTCAGCCTGGACGGCAGTTACATCGTCTACACCAGCGACGTGTCGGGCTATGGGAATGTCTACCGGGTGGCCGTGGCGGCGTTTGATGGACTGCCGGACGCGCAGGATTGACGGTACACGTATTGTGTACTGCGTACTCCGTAGTAGTGGCGATTATCCCGCGTTTGCGGTTGGTCGGCAGGGGAAAAAGAAACGTGAAACGTGAGATCATTGAACGATCTCACGTTTC
>CAMDQF010000398.1 GCA_945905745.1 Litorilinea aerophila | reverse complement strand
TGCTTGGCTTGACCAGTGGTTCGGTCAACTTTTACCAAATTCATCGTGGCTCACCGCTCTACTGACTGCCATTTCGTGTCTTATGTTGACGCTACTCTTTACTCAACATCAATCTCGTGTTTCACTCAAAAAATTACCGAACGCCCAGGGATACGGATAAGATTTCGATAATAGTTTCGTTCTGTCATTGTAACCCACTCCGGCTAGAGTTCAAGACAGGTCATTCTACTGGGAGCGTCATCATGTCTGGCGGTAAATGCCAGCTTTCGTCGCCAGAGATGCCAGCGCTCCCAGGCAGCTACAAAGGAGATTCTATGCAAGCACCCCTTTCCACCCGATTGCTTCCCTTGTTTTTGATTCTCGGCGCTTTCGCGCTGGCGGGCTGCGTGGCGCCCACTCCGGCGTTGAACGAAGCGGAGCGCGAAGCCACCGTCGAAGCCATCCAGACCCGTGTGGTGGAGATCCGCGCTACCCAAACAGCCGGACAGCCAACTGCACCGGCAGCGCCTGCTCCAGCCCCAACCCCAACAGTCACAGTTGACAGCAGCGCGGTCACACCGGAGCAGGCCGCCACGCTGGCAAAGCTGCGGCCCCAGGGCGAAGCACCGGAACTTTTGAACGAAGTCTGGCTCAATTCCGCGCCGCTGAAGCTGGCCGATCTGCGGGGACAGGTGGTGATTGTCGAATTCTGGACCTATGGCTGAATCAACTGCATCCACGTGATTCCCTCGGTGAGGGAATGGTATCAGAAGTACAGCGAGGACGGGCTGGTCGTCATTGGCGTCCATACCCCGGAATTCCGCCACGAGCGGGAGCTTGCCAATGTGGAAGAGGCGCTGTTGCGGCTGGATGTTCCCTATCCGGTGGCGATTGACAAGGATTGGACCACTTGGCGGGCCTACCACAACCGCTACTGGCCTGCGATGTATCTGATCGACAAAGCGGGGCAAATTCGCCATCTGAAGATCGGCGAAGGACGTTACGCCGAGACAGAAGTGATTATTCAGGCGCTGCTGGCGGAGGAGTTTTGATTCCGAAAGTTGCTGGAAGAATAAGTTGCCAGGAGGGGAGATTGTTGAAATCGCAGGGGAGTTGTACAATCACTTCACAGGTATCTACCCCTATCCAACTCTCCCACAAGGAATCAAAAAATGTTGAACGTTGCAATTATCGGTCTGGGCGGTATCGGCAATACCCACGCCGGGGTCTATCAGTCCAGCGCCAAAGCTCATCTGGCCGCGGTCTGTGATATGGACAAGGCGCGAGCAGACAAAGCCGGGGCCCAATACGGCATACCCGCCTTCTACAGCGTGGCCGATCTGGTGAAAAATGTGGAACTGGACGCGGTGAGTGTCACCACCGCGGGACCGGAGAATGGGGGCCACCACTTCGAGCCAGTGATGGAAGCTTTCGAGGCCGGGCTGCACGTCCTATGCGAGAAGCCCATCTCCAACGATATTGTCAAGGCCCGGCAAATGGTGGCAAAGGCCGAGGAGAAGGGGCTTTACTTCGGCGTCAACCTAAACCACCGCTTCGTCCCCCCCGCGGCCAAAGCCAAGCAGTGGATGAACGAGGGCAAACTGGGCGATCCTCTGTTGATTAATATGACAATGTGGATCGGCAACCCCAACGAGACGTCGCCCTGGTTCCACATTCGCGCCCTGCATCCCCACAGCCTGGACATTATGCGCTTCTTCTGCGGGGATGTGAAGCGGGTCCACGCCTTTTTCAACCGCGCGCCGGGGCGGGTCTGCTACTCGAATGTGCAGGTCAATCTGGAATTTGTCAACGGTGTCGTCGGCCACCTGACCGGCAGCTATGACACCAATCCCCGGCATAATCTGGAACGCTGCGAAGTAATGGGCACCGAAGGGCGCTTTGTGCTGGACAATCTCTACGAGGAGCTGACCCTTTATCCCCGGCGCAGCGACGAGCTGACCGTCATCCGCAACAGCATTATGGGCGGATTGAGCGGCTTTGGCGCGACCTTCACCAACCGCATCAACCGCTGGATCGAACAGGTGGACGCGGGCGTGGCCCCGGATGAAATCGAGGCATCGGGCAAAGAGGGGCTGGCCGTGCAGGAGATTATCGAAGCCGCCATTCAGTCGTATGAGAATGGCACGGTTGTAAGCGTACCGGCGTAAGTATTGCGTATTGCGTAGTGCGTAGGTCAGTGACGGTAAAGGCGTTTTTTGAGTTTTTGGAGTTGGCGACACAATTTGCTCGACTACCCAAACAACAGAAAATGCACTTTCAATTCGCGTACTTACGCAATACGAAATACGCAATATCCTATCCCCCAAAGCCTACTCCTCACAATTCTTTGGAATCCGCCCTATGCCCCACGTCACAATCATCGGTCGCGGCCACGGTGCGACCCGGGCCATGGCCCAAACTTTGCTCGCCAGCGGCGTCTTCATGGGGACGCCCATCAACCGTTCCAGCGATCTGATCCCGCCGGGGCAGATGTACGACGCCTGCCGGGTGCTGGCCCGCCATGTACGCTGGCTGGGCGGGCTGGAATGGGATTTTTCCGAACTGCACACAGTGCCCATCCCTGATGAATTCACGGAACTGATCCACGGCTATCTGCGCTCTGTGCTGGCCGCACCTGCGCCCCGCAAAGGCTGGAAGATTCCCGAGACGACCCTCGTCTTCCCGTGGATTGTGCGGATGTTCCCCGACATTCGTTACATTTTCTGGGTGCGCAATCCCTGCGACAGTATCTTGGCCCGACACAAGACCGACGATTTGCGGGAATTTGGCATTGGCTATCCAGCCACGGAGAACGAACGGGAGCGGCGGGCGATTTCGTGGATTTACCAGGACAAACTGGTGCAGGCCACGCCCAAACCGGCCCACTGGTTGGAAGTGCGTATGGAGGACTTCGTGCTGGATCAGGAGAATACCGTTGCCCGACTGGAGGAGTTTCTGGGCTTCCCCCTGGCGCGCATCGCCACCAATGACGACGCGGTCGGGCGCTGGCGACAGGATGATAGCGACCACTACTTCGACTTCCTGGAAGCGGCCATGCGCCGTTATGGATATGAGATTCCAGTTGACGATCAATAGAGGAATCAGATAGACTATCGTTTTGATGCGGTCTTTGTGCTCGTGATGTTATCAGCCTTGCTTTCCGCTCTTTTTGCCTATGGCATCGCGTCGAGGCCGGAGCATTCAGAAAATCAGACAGGGGAAATCCAATGAGTCCACAGAATACGCCCGTCCGCCCCAAACCTGGCAGCCCGATTCCTCTGCCCCCCAATTTTCCCGTCATTTGGGAGAACCCCCAGGACGCTAAACGCATGTGGAGCATCGACCGTATCCATAGCGGCGAGGTTGTTCCCATACTATCGGTCTCCTTCTCCCGGGCTGTTGTGGCCACCGGCTACGGCGCTGCCTCCGAAGAATATGGCATACACCTCTACATGGAGCATCGCCACATCAACGCTTATTTATACAGAATTATCGCCCCGTCCGATCTGCCGCCCGAACCCATTCAGCGGTTGATGGGTGGCTTGCAGCGGCTAGCGCCGGGGCTGATGGGTCGTGTACTGTCCAAAGCGATGGCAAAGGGCAACGCCGAAACCCTTGCGCGCGTGCAACAGGCGGCGGATCAGTTGCAAGAAAGCTGGGAGAAGCGCTGGCTGCCAGCCATCCAACAGGCGGTTGCCTTTTGGGAAGGGATGCAACTTGAAGGCGCGGATCGCACTGCCCTGCTCGCTTATTTGAACGAGACGTTGTCGCGCATGGGCCGCATTTGGACCATTCACTTCGAGATCGGCCTCCCGGCGGGGACGGCGGTGGTGCGCTTTGACGATT
>CAMDQF010000397.1 GCA_945905745.1 Litorilinea aerophila | reverse complement strand
CTGATCGACCTGCACACCCACGTCTACCACAATGCCACTTTTTGGGGTATTCACGCCGACCCGGTGGCCGCGCGCAGCGGTGTCACCACCTGGCTGGATGTGGGTTCCGCGGGTGCCTTCAATGTGCTGGGCTTTCGGGAATGGGTGGCGAAGCCGTCGGTCTCCCGGCTCTATGGGCTGCTCAACATTTCCTCGATTGGTCTGACAGCCGCCACTTTGGAACTTACCAATCTGGAATATTGCGATGTCGATTTGTGCGTCAAACTGATCGGGCAGAACCCGGACCTGCTGTTGGGTGTCAAAGTTCGCATCGACCGCAACACCACCCGAGGCACCGGGCTGGAACCCCTGCGCCGGGCGCGGGAAGCCGCCGACCGGGTGCAGCGCCCGCTGATGGTGCATATCGGCGGTGGCCCGCCCACCCTCAACGAAGTGTTGGAGTATATGCGCCCCGGCGATATTCTGACCCACTGCTTCACCGGCCACGATATGCGCATCATCGACAACACCGGCGCATTGCTGGAAGCGGCTGCGCGGGCCTGGAATTCGGGAATAATTCTGGACATCGGCCACGGCGCGGGCTCCTTCTCTTTTGAAACAGCCGAAAAGCTGATCGGCGCGGGCCACAAGCCGGACGTGATCTCCACAGACATCCACCAGATGAGCATCCATGGCCCGCTCTACGATATGCCCACCTGTCTGAGCAAGTTCCTGGCCCTGGGCATGAGCCTGGAGGATGTGATCAACGCGGCCACTGTGCGGGCCGCTGAAGCCATGGGCATGGGCGACGAGATCGGCACATTGCGTGTGGGCGCACTGGCCGACGTAGCCCTATTCAACGTTCTTGAGGGCGACTTCCCCTTCTATGACGTCCACATGAACCAGCGCAATGGCAAGCATTTGTTGCGCAATACAATGACCATCATCAATGGGCGGGAGCTGCTCCGCACGGTTGACGGGCCGACTGCGCCCTGGATCGAACTGAGCGAAAGTCAGCAAAGACTGGCCGCAATGGGCCACGCGCCGGACAAATTGGCCGTGACCCACTGTTGTTGAGCCGTCTATTTGAAGTGAGGAAAGGAATGCAACGCCCATGACAGCTATTGCTTATACCCAATTTCGCCGACGAATGGAGGAGTTCTTTGCCCAGGCGGAAGAAGATGCAGTGATTATCACCCGTTCTGATGGACAGGATCGGGTGCTGATATCCAAACAAGAATACGATTCATTGCTGGAAACAGCCCATCTGCTCTCAACCACCGCCAACGCAAACCGCTTGCAAGCAGCCATGATAGAGATCGAGGCCGAAATTGCCCGACGCGCAACCGTTTGAGACATTTTTCACATCCCGGGCACTGGAAGACCTGGAATACTGGCGTCGCACGGACCAACGCATAAGTGAACGGATTGAACGCTTGTTGGCGGATATGGCTGTTCACCCGTTCAGCGGTCTTGGCAAGCCTGAGCCACTTCGCCATCAATTGGCTGGATATTGGTCGCGTCGGATCACAAAAGAGCATCGCATTGTGTATCGAGTGACTGGCAACACCATTTTTATTGCCCAATGTCGATTTCACTATCGGTAATCTAATTGCTCGCAATTATTGATCATTTCCAGCATTCTGGATATAGGAAACCCAATGACAACCAAACGACTCCCCCGCAGCACACCGGAAGCCCAGGGCATCTCCTCGACCGCCATCCAGAATTTTGTGGACGCTGCCGACAAAACTGTCCACGACATCCACAGCCTGATGATTGTGCGTCACGGATCGGTGGTGGCCGAAGGCTGGTGGTCCCCCTTCGAGGAAGAACGCAATCACGTCCTCTTCTCGCTGAGCAAAAGCTTTACATCCTCTGCTATCGGTCTGGCCGTGGACGAGGGGCTGCTGACAGTGAATGACCGGGTGATCAACTTCTTCCCCGATGACCTGCCCGAAACAGTCAGTGACAATCTGGCTGCGATGACCGTCTATCACCTACTGGCGATGTTCACCGGCCACAGCGAAGACACCACTGGCTATCTCCATACCGCTGCCGATGGCAATTGGGCACGGGCATTCCTGGCCCAGCCTGTGCCCCACGCGCCGGGTACCCACTTTCTCTACAACACCGGGGCCACGTACATGCTCTCGGCGATTATCCAGAAGCTGACCAGCCAGACACTTCTGGACTATCTGACGCCTCGCCTCTTTGCGCCTCTGGGCATCGCCAATCCCACTTGGGAAGTCTGCCCCCGGGGAATCAACACCGGCGGCTACGGGCTGAAGATTGCCACCGAAGACATCGCCGTTTTTGGACAGATGTATCTGCAAGAGGGCGTCTGGCAGGGGCAGCAGATTCTCCCCGCGGCCTGGGTGGCCGAGGCGACCAGCTATCACAGCGACAACAGCGCCAACGTGGACATCGAATGGGCACAGGGCTACGGTTACCAGTTCTGGCGCTGCCGACACAACGCCTACCGGGGCGACGGCGCTTTCGGTCAGTTCTGCCTGGTGATGCCGGAGCAGGACGCTGTGATCGCCATCACTTCCGGGGCCGGTCCGATGCAGCCGACCCTGGACCTGATCTGGGAGCATCTGCTGCCCGCCTTCGGTGCAAATGTCCTGCCAGAAGATGCCGCGGCTCAGAGCCGTTTGCAGGAGACACTGACCGGGCTTGCCATTCCACCCCTGACCGGAGAATCGTCGTCACCTGTCGCTGCACAGGTGACGGGGCGCGTCTATCAGATGGATGAGAATATGCGGGGCATACGGACATTCACCTTTGACTTTGGCCTGGAGCAGAACATCTGTACAATAAAAGGGCCGGAGGGCGAAGAGCAGATGGTCTGCGGTCGGGGCGAATGGCGCAAAGGGGAATCCCTCTTTGCCCAGTGGGGACGCCAGCCTGCGGCGGTCAGCGGTGGGTGGAGCGCCCTGGATACCTTTGGCTTCCGGGTCTATTTCTATGAAAGCCCCTTCTTTGTCACTTATACTTGCCGCTTTGACGGGGACTCTCTGGCCGTCGATTCCGCGCTGAACGTTGCCTTTGGCCCCACAGAACTGCCGAGGCTGGTAGGGAAGGCCCGCTGATTTGGACTGTTTGAGTAAAGGAGCGCAAGAATGAAGTACACCTGTGAATTGATCGTCAATCTGCCCCGCCAACGGATGATCGAACTCTTTGACAACCCGGACAATATGCACAAATGGCAGCCGGGCCTGGTCAGTTTCGAGCATCTGAGCGGAGAGTCGGGCCAGCCGGGCGCAAAGTAGAGATGATTGAGACCGTTCTGCTCCGTGATCTGCCCGACACCTTCACTGGAACCTACGACGCCCAGGGTGTTCACAATATCGTCGAAAACCATTTCTATCTGAATGGGCCAGAGTCCACCCGTTGGGTGATGAATACCGAGTTTCAGTTCTCCGGTCTTATGAAGATCGCCTCCAAGTTTATGGGCAGTGTGTTCCGCAAGCAGTCAATGGAGTTTATGAATAACTTCAAGGAATTCGCGGAGGGTTCATAGAGAGGGCAATCGAGCGATGGCGGATCGCGGCTGTACTTGCTTGCATTGATAGGCGGATGATTCTGCATTTTGAGCTATTTTGGGATATACTAGGCAGCACTGTATCCAAATTGATTCCCCCAAACCGAGGAAAATCTGTGAAAGTCGCCTACGTTTTCGCTCTACCCCGTTCGGCCAGCTACAAACTGGCCCAAATGATCCTGCCCCAACTGGAAGCCGGCACCCACGGCGTGGATGTGGCTGGGATGTTCTTTTTCGGCCTTGGTCATCGTTTCGGCCAAACTAGCCTAGAAGGCTAAGTTGGCGGCATAATTGAAGTAAAAAACGAGGCAAAGGCGATGCAAAAAAACAGGAACGAATTGAGACAGCCAACAAGACAACCGAGTATGAAGCCATGCTCAA
>CAMDQF010000396.1 GCA_945905745.1 Litorilinea aerophila | reverse complement strand
GCGGTGAGCAGCCAGGGCAGGGTAAAGTATTGAAAGCCGCTGATAAAACTCATGACTGTGTTGAAGAGAATCACCGGGCTGACCATCGGGATCGTAATGTGCCAGAGGCGGCGCAACGAGTTCGCCCCGTCCATCGTGGCTGCTTCGTACAGAGAACGGGGTACATCTTGCAATGTGGCAAGAAAGATGACCATTGCCGCGCCCTGCGCCCACATGTGGATCATCACCAGCGTCGGTTTGACGATTTTCGGGTCCGAGAGAAAGGGGACAATGGGGAGTCCCATCGACTGCAAAGTGGCATTGACCGCGCCGTATTGGATATTGAGCAGGAAGAGCCAGACAAAGGCTGTCACCACCACCGGCACAATCGACGGGAAGAAAAAGACGGCCCGGAAAAAGGAGCGCCCCATAATCTTTGTGTTCAGGAGCAGCGCCATCAAAAAGGCAGAAAGCACACCCAGCGGTGTACTGAATGCCACCCACCAGAGCGTATTATAGACGACGATGCGAAAGTCGGCATCGTCGGTGAGCAGGTTTACGTAGTTGGTCAGACCGATAGGCACTGGATCGCGCAGCAGATCGTAGCGGGTAAAACTGAAATAGAAGGAGGAGGCGATGGGGTAGAGGGTAAAACCGATAAAGCCGATGATCCAGGGCGAGGCAAAGAGCAGCCCGATCAGCAGTTCCCGTCGTTCACGCGCTGTCAGACGGCGCATTCGTGGCAATCCAATACTCATATCTGATCTTCCTCCCTATAATTCGTGCAACCGTAGGGGCGCTTGCTTACTGCGCCCATCTGTGGGGGCAGCAAGCAAGCACCCCTACAAAACAGCGCCCGCCAGTCGCAAAGCCCAGGCCGTCCATCACGCCCGGCCTGGGCAAAATCACGCAACGCTTGGGTTCGGCTCAGCCAAATCCAGCTTCCTTCCACTCCTTCACAACTTCATCCTGCAATTGGGCCGCGGCCTGCGCCCCGGTCATCTCGCCGCGGAAGACCTTCTCGCGCGCCTGTCCGTACTGGGTCTCGATAAAGGCTTGGATCTCGCAGATGATGAAGGGACCCCAGTAGTTGGCTTCCTTCACCGAGTCGAAGTAGAACTTCAGCCCCGGGTATTTTTCCTGGTCTGCATTCTCGAAATAGGGCAGATAGGCGGGCAGCCAGCCGATCTGGTCGAAGATCAGATTGCACACGTAGTCGCTCTGGATCCACTCGGCCACGGGCCAGGCTTCGTCCTTGAGCTTGCCATCCTTGAAGAGCATCGCCATATGGCCGCCGCCGAACTGAATCTTTGTGCCCCGTCGCGCTTCTGGAACAGGCACCCATGTGCTGCGGTTGAAGGGGGCCACCTCTGGCTTCTCGTTGACTGTTTCGCCGGGATGCCAGTAACCTTCGATAATCATGGCCTGGACTTCGGCGTTGAAGGCACCGCCCCACTGTCCCTGTCCTTCCACCTGACGCATACCCGCCAGGTTGTCAGGGCCGATGATCTTGACAAATTCGCCCATCACATCGAGCGCGGTAGCCACCTTCTCGTTGTCCAGGTCAAATTCCTTTGTCTCCTCGTTGAAATAGACATGATCAAAGGATTCCAGAGCAAACCAGCCGTCATTGCCCGGCCCCGTACCGCCTTCGGCGTCGTAGGGATCGAGACCGAACTGCACCAGATTGCCCGCGCCATCAAATTTGGTCAGGGCTTCGTGCCAGACCATTACCTCGTCCCAAGTCACAGGCGGCGTGTCTGGGTCCAGCCCGGCGGCTTCCACCATGCGCGAGTTGTATTCCAAACCCCGGCGTACAAAGCATTCGAAGGCAGGAACGCCGTAGACTTTGCCCTGGTATTGGATGACTTCCCAGTTGCCGGGAATGAATTTGTCCTGGCTGATGACGCTGCTGGCCCCAATATAGTCATCCAACGGTATCACCGCGCCCCGGGCCATAAAGTCCAGATAGTTGCCCAAAATGCCGATGTCCGGCGGTGTGCCACCGGCAACCGCGGTCAGCCGTGCTTCCTGGTTGACACCTGACTTGAAATCTATCTTGTTGCCTGCGCCGATGTAGCTTTCCAATCCGGGATCGGCCAGCATCTGGTCGGCGATATTGCCCGGCTGACTCCAAAAGACCCAGAACGAGATTGTCTTGCCTTCAACGGCGGGGGCTGCTGCTGCTTCGCCTCCGCTGGCGGCTGGCTGGGCTTCACCGGCTGGTGCGGCCGGGGCGCAGGCGGCCAAAAGGCCACCGGCGGCCAACATTCCTGCGCCGCGCAAAAATGAGCGGCGGTTGAGCGTACGTCTGCTTTCGCTTGCCATTTGTTACTTCCTCCTGATGATGAGATTGTGGTTCTGCGAACAATGGGCGGAACTGAACGTGCTTACCGGTGGGGGAATGGCGCCGGAAGTAATTACATCATACAGGCGAATTCGCTTTCGTGTCAAACCGCAAAAAATTGAACGCGGATGGCGCTCATTCGGCAGATTTTGTCTGTATCCGCATTGATCCGCCCGATCCGCTGAATCCCCGTTCTATGTTTCCCGGCCCTACTGCTTCTCTGCTACAATAATAGCCTGGAAAGTGGCCCAACCTGACTTCCGAGAGATTTCCGACCCTTGCCGGAAGGCGCAAGAATGAGAGTATATCCATGCCAGGAGTCATTGCGAGAGGGATCGTCTTTTGTCTTCTGTCGTTTGTGCTGTTGAGCGCGTGCGGCCCCGTGCCTACAGATATACCCCAACCGGCGGCGACGCCGATCCCGGCCACTGTCACACCCGCACCACTCGTCGATACACCTGTCCCGCCCACGGCCACACCCCAGCCAACGGCTACGCCGACGCCAGAGCCAACCGCGACAGCAGCCGTAGACCTGACGTTACCCGCGGATTGGGTCGCCTTCAGCGACGAGTCCCGGGGTCTGGTCATCCATCACCCGGCGGAATGGAATGTCACCCAACCGAGCGTAGAAAATCTGACCGCGCTCTTGGCAGAAGCCGAAAACGCGGTTGCCAGCCGTTCGATCCAGGCCATTCTGCGGCAATTGACGACCACACCCGGAGCGCTGGAACCATTCGCTGCACTGGGCTTTCTCTTCGACGATCCCACAGCGGCCAACAACCAGTTCGTCAGCAACTTCACGGGGATTGTAGTCCCTGCCGACGGTCTAACACTGGATACTTTTGTAAAATTGACTTCCGCCCAGATGGAGGCCGTGGAAAGCATCGCTATGCAGAGCGCACAGGTGGAAAGTGGTTTGCGCCCCGGCGGGCTGGACGTGGCCTCCCTGCGTTACGCTCTGGACGGTGCCGCCCTTTATGGCCTGGCCGACGGCACACAGATCGACGGCTGGCAGGTGGCACTCTACGACAGCGACGCCGACCGGTTGTTGATCCTTTCCCTGACTGGTGTTTCGGGTAATTTTCCGAATCTGGAAGAAATGTTCCGCGTGCTGGTCTATCATATAGAGTTTGAATGAAGCCGAAGTGGGCAGTGAGCAGTGAGCAGTGAGCAGTAACCAGTTATCAGTGGTCGTGTACTGCCACTGATAACTGATAACTGTTCACTTTATCAGCCCAACCAACACCACCTGCCCATTACCAAATATCCAATACCCAAAGGTCTACCCAATGCCAGCATCTGTCCCCTCTGGATACACACGCGGCGCACAGCTTTTTATTCCCGCCTGTGCCGATGAAAAGAGTGAAGCGCATCTGCTCCAATACTTCTGGGAGGAAGCCGGAGCTTATGGCGCGCGCCTGGCGATTGTGGCAGGCGACCAGAATTCCATCGCGGTCGCCCAGCGCCTGGCCGCGCTTTTTTCCGAATGGGAGAGCGATTCGGTGGAGATTATTCGCGTCACCAGCCGGGAAGAAGCGCTACAGCCAGATCATTTGGAACAGATCGACGGGTCTACTGGCGTGCTGCTGCTGGGCGAAAACCCCGTGCGCATGGCAACTTTTTTGGG
>CAMDQF010000395.1 GCA_945905745.1 Litorilinea aerophila | reverse complement strand
GCCATCGAAAGCGCGCAGGAGGATATGCAACGCCGGGGGATGGTTCTCTCCCTGCTGATGAAGCTCAAGCAGATCTGCAACCACCCGGCCCAATTTCTGCACCAGATGGAGGACGGTCAGACTGTGACCGACGCTGCCACCCGCAGCGGCAAGCTGGTGCGTCTGGCGGAGCTGGTGGAGGAGCTGCTGGCCGCGGGGGATCGGGCGTTGATCTTCTCCCAATTTGCCGAGATGGGCGGCTTCTTGCAGAGCTATTTGCAGGGCCACTTTGGCCGACCGGTGCTCTTTCTGCACGGCGGCACACCGGCCCGCAAGCGCAACGAAATGGTGGAGCGTTTTCAGGCGGAGGGCGACGGGCCACCCCTCTTTGTCCTCTCCCTCAAGGCAGGAGGCACCGGGCTGAACTTGACCCGGGCCAGCCACGTTTTTCATTACGACCGCTGGTGGAATCCGGCGGTGGAGGACCAAGCCACGGATCGGGCCTTTCGCATCGGCCAGAAGCAGAATGTGCAGGTGCACAAGTTTGTCTGTGTGGGCACCCTGGAAGAGAAGATTGACGCCATGATTGAACAGAAGAAGGCACTGGCCCAGGCCATTGTGGGGGGCGGCGAGAACTGGCTGACCGAACTCTCCACAGCGGAACTGCGGGAACTGGTGCATTTGCAGCGGGAGATGGTGGAATGAGCTGGTATCCCAAGCCGACCCGACCGATTGAGACCGATACGGGCATCAAAGCCCGCAGCAAGCGGGGGGATTTTGCCGAGAACTGGTGGGCCCAGCGCTGGATTCAAGCACTGGAGCGCATTACCGACGCCGGCCGCCTGCGCCGGGGACGCAGCTATGCCCGCCAGGGCCAGGTACTCTCCAGCGAGGAAAAGGCTGGGGCCATCCAGGCTCGGGTGCAGGGGTCCAGAGCCACGCCCTACAAAATACGCATCCGCCTGCAACCCCTGACCGCCGCCGAGTGGGAGGCGGTCATCGAGACGCTGGGCGAGCAGGCCATCTTCACCGCCCAGCTTCTGGCCGGGGAGATGCCCCAGGAGATCGAAGAGGCCTTTGCCCAGGCCGGGGTGAGCCTCTTCCCGGACAAGGCCGCAGATTTGGAGACCGACTGCTCCTGTCTAGACTGGGCCAACCCCTGCAAACACGTGGCCGCCGCCCACTACATTCTGGGCGAACAGTTCGACGAAGACCCCTTTCTGCTTTTCCGCCTGCGGGGGATGAACCAGGAGCGTCTTTTCGATGCCCTGCGCGCCCGCCGCACGGAGCCGACACTCCTGGCGGAAGAGCCGGAAGCCTACGTCACCGGGGAGCAGGTCGCGCCTCTGGAAGAATCTCTGGACAACTTCTGGCGGCTGGGCGCGCCCTTGGACCACTTCCCCACCGCCATCCGCCAACCGACCACCCCCCTGCCGGTGCTGCGCCGTCTGGGCCAGCCCAGTTTTGTGGAGCAGAATCTGGAGTCTGTGCTGGGGAGTCTCTACGCGACGGCCACCCAGCAGGCATTGCTGGTCGCTTTTCAAAATCAGGAAGCCCAACCCTCTGGCGAGGATGAAGAATGAGTCTTTACGATATTTTTGATAACTGTAAGAACGACCAACTGAAAGACTATATGAAGCTGTGTGGCGGCCCCAGTTCCCTGACCCGCAAAGCTGACCGGGCCAACTTCCTGGTGGAGACCCTCACCGATCCGTCCCAGCTACGCTGGCTGTGGACACGGATGGACGACCTTTCCCGCAAGGCTGTGGCCGCGGCCTATCACAACGACGGCATCTTCGACAGCAAAGCCTTCATTGCCCAGTACGGCAGCCTGCCCGAACGCCCCCAGAACGAACACTGGTCCTATCATCGCGAGCCGATTGTGCTGGACCTCTTCATCCACGGCAACGAAATCCCCGGGGAAGTGATGGCGCTGTTGACCCCCCTCGTGCCTGCCCCCGAGCGCTTTCAGTTGACCGGCAGCCAGGAGGTGCCCGATGTGCTTGACTCAACCGGCGAGGCCATAGAAATCTTTGTAGCCGAGCGGGAGATAGCCGGTCTCCACGACCTGACCCTCTATCTCACACTGTTGGGCCGGGAGAGCCTGAAGCTCAGCAGCGCCTCCCTACGCCTGACACCCAAAAGTGTGGAAACGCTGGTGGCTGGTCTGCAAATGGGCGATTTGTTCTCCGATGCGGAGAAGGCAGAGGATGCGATACTCCCCTACGGCTTGACTGTCTTTTGTAGCCAGTCCGGGTTGACAACCTACAAGGGCAAGCTGAGCGAGTTGGCGAACCGTTTCCTGGCTTCGCATGACGCCCATCTGCTCCTGCAAGCCTTTGAAAGCTGGGCGGAAGAGGGGAAATTCGACGAAATCGAGCGCATCCAGGCCCTGCGCGGCGTGCGCGCAAAGGGCATCCGGCTGACATCACCGGCCAGTCGGCGGGAGAAGATACTGGAAGCCCTCTCCTGGTGCCCAACCGGCGTCTGGGTTTCCATCGCCGACTTCTATCGGGCCATCCGCGTCTGGCACTTCGATTTCGACCTGGAGAATGGGACGGACAAACTTTATGTTGGCTCGCGTAGCTCCAATCCCTGGTATGAGCCGTGGGCCACGGCGGAAAACCAGTGGTTGTTGACCACAGGTCTCTACATCAACACAATTTTGATGGAATATCTGGCGGCCATCGGGGCCATCGACATTGTATACACCTACCCGGAAAACGAGACCTTTCCCGGTCAGGCTTACAATTATGACGAGTTGCTCTACAGCCGCTACGACGGTCTGCTCTATTTTCGCATCAATCCGTTGGGCGCCTATCTTTTCGGTCAGGCCGCTGGTTATGAATCCAGTCAGCCGCCGACGAGCGCGCTCTTTGCCATTGCTGCCGATGGCTCTGTTGCGTTGTTGCAGCCGAATGAAGTGAGCGCCGCCCAGCAGGCCCAGTTGGAGCAGATCACTGAGGGCCAGGGGGAGAGATACCGTCTCTCTGTGCCCAAGCTCCTGAGTGTTCTTGAGAGCAGCGCCGATCTGGAGATTCAGCGCAACTTCCTGCGCCATAACAACCGGGGGGAACTTCCGGTTGAGGTGGTCGCGCTGCTGGACAAAATCGAAGCCGACAGTAAGGCTCTGCGTATCGCCACCAAATCCTTGACCATTCAGGTGCGCTCGGCGGAATTGGCCCAGCAAATATTGGCTGACCCCAAGGCTGGCAAGATTGCCCGGCGCTTGGACGACAGAACCCTCATCATTCCAGCCAGCCGGGAGAGTGCCTTTCGCAACGCCCTGCGTGAGATGGGGTATGGGCTTGATGCAGAACGCCCGTGAGCAGCTACACCGACATGCCCCACGCTCAGGCGCGCCACTGCCGGGTCTTTGGCAAAGGGGCGACCCCGGCTGGCGTCGGCGAAGTACATATCGGGAAGATTCACGCGATTGTTCTCTCTTTCGTCTGCGCATATTCCGTCGAGCATTCTATGGCGTCGTACAGGTCGGCTCTACCTGAAACTGGCTGACGATGGCCGGTTGTCGTGCCAACACCGCAGGCAAGTTACTCTGCACATCGCCCAGACCATAGGGTGGAATGCCATAGGTGGTGACCGTAAGAACCTGGGTAGCAGCCTCGACGGCGAATTCGGTCCAGCCGTAAGTGTGAAGCGCGACATAGTCGCCCACCAGCAGCTCTGCTTTCACCCGAGAACCCGCCAGCCCGATGGAGTCATAGCCCAGCGCAGCCAACTGGCGGTCGATGTAGGCTTTTACCCAGTCGTCTTTGTCGTCCACCTGACTGTCTGGGTCATTGGCAACCGGCAGGCTGGCATAGATGGCCTCCTCTGCCGGGGAAATCAGACCGGCATCCACCCCGTGGCGCACCAGCACCGGCCCCTGGGGCGGGTCGAAGGCCACCGCCCCCACTGTGACCTCGAAAGCGCTGCTCTCCTTTTCCACCTCGCCTGGGCCGGGGGCATAGGCGAGAGT
>CAMDQF010000394.1 GCA_945905745.1 Litorilinea aerophila | reverse complement strand
GGTGGTGCGGGCCAGGAGCAGGAGCAGGTCCGAGTGTTCGGCCCGGCTGGTCCAGATTTTCTGGCCGGTAATGATATACTCGTCGCCATCCCGCACGGCCCGGGTTTGGATAGCGGTGGTGTCGGAACCCGCGGTCGGCTCGGTGACGCCGAAAGCCTGCAAACGCAGACGGCCCGCCGCGATCTCTGGCAGCCAGCGCTTTTTTTGTTCCGGCGAGCCGTGCCGCACCAGCGCGCCCATTGTGTACATCTGCGCGTGGCAGACGCCACCGTTGGCCCCGCTGCGGTTGATCTCCTCCAGAATGGCGGAGGCTTCGGCGATTGTCGCGCCACCGCCGCCGTACTCTTCGGGGATGAGGGCAGCCAGAAAGCCGGCTTCGGTCATCGCTTGCACGAATGCTGTGGGGTAGGCTCGGTCGGCGTCCATCGCCTGCCAATAGGGGCCAGGAAAGTCAGTGCAGAGACGCTGGACAGCCTTGCGTAGCTCCGGGTAGCGGCCATCGGCAAAACCCCATTCGTTGCTCATTGCCTGCTCCTGCCCTGAAAAATAGAACGCGGATGACGCTGAAAGGGCTGATTGACGCGGATAAAAAGTCTGCGAAATCTACGTTCTGGTTGAATATATTGTGTCAATCGTAGATCGGTGTGCAGATATTTCCAAAAAGAAAGACCGGCATCGAATGTGATTCAGGTTGCTCGGCGGCCAAGAATGGAGTACGCTTGACTCGACTATTCAATCCTCTGTTTGGAGAACCGACAATATGTTGGAACGACCTGCCCTTTCTGACGATAGTATTCGCCACTCTTTGCTGGTTAACTACGGGATTTCCGCCGCGCAGATCGAATTCCTACCCATCGGCTATGACGCCACCGCCTCGGTTTTTCGGGTGATTGGTGGCGACGGGACGGACTATTTCCTCAAAACCAAGACGGTGCCCGTCGCGCCCGCGCCCCTGCGTGTGCCCCACTTTCTGCGGGAGATCGGCATCGAGCAGATTGTCGCGCCCCTGACAACCCTTTCCGGCGCACTCTCTGCTCCAATCAAGGAGGGATTCACAGCCATTCTCTATCCATTTGTCGAAGGGCGGATGGGCGCCAATGGGGGGCTGTCTGTGGAGCAATGGACGGAAATGGGCCAGATCGTGCGCCGGATTCACGCCGCCCAGATACCGACGAAGCTGGCCGACCAGATGCGCCACGAGCCTTTTGTGCCGCTCAAAGGCGAATTGGCCTGGGCGCTGCATCGGGAGATCGCCACCACCAGCTACCCTGACCCCATCCACCAGGAATTGGCGGAGTTTTGGCGTGGACGCGGCGCTGAGATTGAGAAGATTATCCTGCGGGCCGAAGAGTTGGGACGGATGGCCCAGGCCCGCCAGCCCGCCATTGTTCTCTGCCACGCGGATATTCACATCTTCAATGTGCTGGTGACACCCGACGGACAAATTTATGTCATCGACTGGGACGAGACGATCCTCGCTCCCAAAGAGCGGGATTTGATGTTTCTGGTGGATGGTACACAGCCAAAGGGGGAAGCCCTGCATCCCAACGAAATCGCCTTTCGCCAGGGCTATGGCCCTACGGAAGTGGACCCGGTGATCCTGGCCTTCTATCGCTACGAGTGGGCGGTGCAGGAGATCGCCGAGTTTGGCAAGCAGGTACTCTGGTCGGACGAAGGGGGCGAAATCACCCGGCTGGACGGTCTGCGCCATTTCCGACGTCTCTTCGATCCCGACGAAGAGATAGCGGGGGTCTATCGGTCGGATGTCTAAATCGGTTTGATCCAGCGGCCATTGCGCGGTACAATAAACCCGTTCCGCCCTTTTTATCCCTCAAAATTTTACGCAAAGGATAGTTCACATGCCTGTTGGAACCACAAACAAAATTGTTGCCGGCGGCGGCTGCCACCACATTGCCGTCCAGACCCGGGACTGGGAAGCCTCCCTGCGCCTCTATCGGGATGTGCTGGGGATGCCGGTGGTGGCCCAGTTCGGCTCGCCGGAGCGCAAAGTCTGGCTATTGGATATGGGCGATGGCAGCCACATCGAACTCTTCCAGCCCAAAGCCGACACCCCCGCGCCGGGCAGCCCCGCTGCCAACGATCCCGTCGGCCATTTCGCCCTGACCGCCACGGATACCCGCGCTGCCACCGAACACGTGCGCGCGGCTGGTTATACAATCACCGTCGAACCCAAAGATGTCAATCTGGGCGGTATGAACGTGACGATCTCTTTCTTCCTCGGCCCCAGCGGCGAGTCTATCGAATTTTTTCAAGTGCATTGATAGTGGCAGGTAGCAAGTGGCGAGTGGCAAGTTACAGCGCCACCTGCCACCTGCCACCTGCCACCTTCCACCTTCCACCTTCAACCTTCCACCTTCCACCTTCGACCTTCCACCCTACGCCGGCAATTGAATCTCCGGGTGTGCCCGCACCAGCCGGGCCAGGCTCAGCCCCAAATCCTCCTGCAACTGAATCGTCAACCCACCGTCCACAGGCAAAGCTACGCCGGTAATGAATGAGGCTGCATCCGTGCAGAGGAAGTGGACCGCGGCCGCGATGTCCTCGGGTTTGCCTACCCGCCGCACAGGGTATTGGGCCTCGAAAAAGGGGCGCATCGTCGGGTTGTTATCCCAGAAGTAGGCCTGCATATTCTCGGTGACGATGTGGCCGGGGCAGATGGCGTTGACCCGAATCCCCAGGGGACCCAAGTCGACGGCCATCTGGCGGGTGAGCGCGATGACCCCGGCTTTGTTGACCTCGTAGGCCATCCTGGCCGGGGCTACCAGCATTCCATGCACCGAGGAGATGCTGACAATCGCACCCCCTCCCTGTTTCTGCATGTGGGGCGTGGCGTACTTTGCCGTCAGAAAGACCGACTTCAGCACCAGACTCATCGCGTGATCCCAGGCGGTTTCGGTCAGAGTCAGCGCGCTGCCGTCCCCCTCTCGGCGCGTCCACGCGTTGTTGACTAGAATGTCCAGCCTGCCCCACAGTTCCACAGCCCGCTCGATCATCCCGCTGATCTGTTCGGTCTGGGTAATGTCCACTTCCAGCACCTCCACCACGCCGCCCGCCGTGACGATGCGCTCCGCATTCTGGCTGGCCGCGGCCATATTCACATCTGCAATCAAAACCCGCGCCCCATCCGCTGCCAACTTGCGTGCGCTGGCCCCGCCAATTCCTTGCGCGCCCCCGGTGACAATGGCGACTCGGTTGTCCAGTGATCCCATAGATTTCCTCGTATTGTGTGTTAGTGAAAGGGTTGTTCTTGCATACGCACAAGGAAGTGTGCGTGGAAGGGGAAATTCTGTCAAGCGGGAATATTTTTGTATACACGGGTGGCTTGGAATCCTATCCGTGTATTCGAAAAATTTCGGCTGCTATTTCGTGTAGGCCATCACCGGCCCTTTGACTGTCAAATGGACCGGTTGTCCCAGGGCGAAGTAGAGGTTGGGGTCAAGACGGGCATTGAGCATCGCACCCGAAGCGGTCTCCACACCGAGGAGTTGGTCGTGGCCAAAGAAGAGACTGCTGCGCACCCGACAGGTCAAGGTAACAGAATCGGGCAAGACCTGCAAGTTCTCTGGTCGGATAAGCAGATCCACCGGACCAGTGACGTGGGTTTGGAGTTCGAGCGTGCCCAGTTCGCATTCTACCGTGCGCCCGTCCGCCGTGCCGGGAAGGAAGTTGGCTTCGCCCACAAAGGCGGCCACCTCCCGGCTCACCGGCTGGCGATAGAGTTCCTGGGGGCTGCCGATCTGACGCACCTGGCCTTTGAGCATCACGACGACCTGATCCACCAGACTGAGAGCCTCCTCCTGGTCGTGGGTGACGAAGATGGCCGTGGCGTTGGCCTCTTTGAGGATGGCCCGCACCTCGGCCCGCACCCGCACCCGCAGCCCCGCGTCCAGATTGCTAAAGGGCTCGTCCAGGAGGACCAGGGCAGGCTCCGGGGCCAGGGC
>CAMDQF010000393.1 GCA_945905745.1 Litorilinea aerophila | reverse complement strand
AATCCGGCTGCGCCAGGCAGCGGCGGCAACGCCTGCGAAGCCAGCGACCAGCGCGGTATCATCCGACCCCAGGGGACAGCCTGTGAAATCGGCGCTTATGAGGCTCCATCCGATACAGCCGTTGTGCCTCAGCTAACAAGCATAGCGCCGACGAGTGTCCTTGCCCCAGCCCCTGCCCTGCCCCTCGCCTTGACCGGGAGCGGCTTCAACGCCAGTTCCAGGGTGCAGTGGAGCGGGCTGAATTTCACGCCCAGCGCGTTTACACCGACCACACTACAGGCCACCATTCCGGCCTCCGAACTCACCGCTGGCAAGCTCGTCACAGTGACTGTCGTAGATACGGGGAGCGGTCTGGTTTCCAACGGACGCCTCTTTACGGTCAACAATCGCCTCCCCACTGTCACAACCAACCGGCCAACTTCGGTACGTCTGGGGGCCACGGTTCAGGTCGTCATCACCGGGACAAACTTCGTGCCCACCTCCTTCATCTCGGCTGACAACACCGGGCTGCGCACAACTTTCGTCAACACCCAGCAGGTGCGGGCGACTGTGCCGGGCACGCTCACGACGCCCAACGGCAAACTGATCAAATTCTTTGTCACCAACCCGGCCCCCGGCGGCGGCAAATCCATCAGCTTCGGCACGTTGACTGTCGGCACGGTCAATGTAGGCATTGGCAGCTTTGAGAGCGCGCTCAAATGGCCCGGCGATCTTTCGACGCTGACGCTGGGCTGGGTGCATCCGGTGAACTGGCGTCTGCTGGAGAATATGGCGCTGCGTCTGCTCGACGAGAACGGCCAGGTGGTACTATGGCTCAGCTTTGCCGAGGAGTTGGGCGCAAAGGGTGCGCTTGTGCTGCACACGGACGATGGCGCGATCGCCGGCATAGGCTTCCCCGGCGATGATACGCTGCTGGCGAGCGATATCGGTCTTTTGGACCTGGCGAACAGTCAGATCGACGCCCAACCGGGCACGACGACGGTCAAGGTCATCTATGCCTTCCGTTTCGATGAGCAGGCCCAGGGGCGCACCTTCCAAGTCGAACTCAGCGCCGACGACCAGGAGGGCAACGCCCACGGCTTTGAGCCGGCGGGCACGATCACCGTTCCCACGGCAATCTTCCTGCCTTCGGTTAGCAAATAAACTGCGGCTGCGCTGACAACGCGGAAATCAGCGGTAGAGTGTTGAAGCGTCAGAACATTGAAACGTGAACTCAGCGGATGATGCGCGTTTCAATGTTCTAACGCTTTTCTATTCCTTCACTTTTGCCTGATTGCCTGCTTTGTGCTAAAATCGATCCGGCCTGCAGCGAGAGAGCACTGTAGAAGGTGGTCTCTCGCTCTTTCTGTTCACAGCAAATGAGTTGTGGGCAATCCCAAGGAAAGCCGCGAAAGGAGCAATTGAGCGGGTTATGAGTGAACAGGCAACGAATTCCTACGAAGTGATCTACATCATCCAGCCCAAACTGGATGAAGATGGGATCAATAGCGTCAACGAACGTGTGGCGCAAGCGATTGCCGGGCAAAAAGGCCAGGTAGTCAGCACGGAGAAATGGGGACAGCGCAAGCTGGCCTACCCCATCAAGAATCATTTTATGGGCAACTACGTTCTTCACAATGTGGAGATGCCGCCCAGTGGTGTTCTGGAAGTTGAGCGGGTCATGCGACTCCACGAGGACATCATTCGATTCTTGGTGATACGCAAAGACGACGAAGCACAGGCAGAAACAGAAACAGGCGGGGGGGAATAACCAATGGCTGACCGAATTCGAGAAGAAGAAGAAGACCGCCGCCCGCTTGGTCGTGCGCCCCAGCGCGGAAGCCGTCCGGCTGGTCGTCCTCAGGTTGACGACGACGATGATATGGATGATGCGCCCGGCGCAGATGACTCGGATGATGATGGCGGTCGCTATTCGGATGGGCCTGCTGTCTTCGCCCGCACCAAAGATGGCCGACGGCGCAATCCCCGGCATGTAGGCAACGAAGTCAAGCTGGAAGACATTGATTACAAAAAGGTCACAGTCCTCAGCCGCTTTGTAGACAACCGGGGCCGCATCTACTCGCGGCGCAAGACACGGGTCAGCGCCAAGATGCAGCGCAAGGTAACAACCGCTATCAAGCGTGCCCGTCACCTGGCCCTGATGCCCTACACCGGCGAGCATGTGCGGATTACACGCAAGCACGGTGGCTAGGCAGATGGTTCGGCGCAACTAGACGATGGATAGAATAGGGGCACGGACTTGGTCCAAGCCCCTATTTTCCATTTTTACCCCCGGTTCTCCCAATTTTCCCAACTATTCCGGTAGTCATTTGGCTGCCTGCAACTGAAGAAGGGTTCTGGTTTCTATGGCGAAACGCAGGAATACTATACCGCAAGAACCAAAGATAGAAACTCCCAAAGAGGTTCGTCTGCGCGCCCGAGACTGGGAGCACAATAAACGGATATTGACGTACGTCATCCCGGCTGTGGCGTTGGCTCTGCTGTTGGTTATCGGCGGCGCAGTCAATGAGATGCTCATTAAACCGGGCAGTGTACTGGCCCGGGTGGAAGACAAAACCATCATCACCCGGGATTTCTGGAAACGGGCGCGTTTGCAAAAGACCAATCTGGAAGAGCAGCTGCGCCAGTATCAGATATTCTCCCAACAATTTGCCGGGCAGGACTTTTTTGCTTCCCAGATTTCCCAGCTTCAGGCTACCCTGGCCAGCCCCATCTCGTTGGGCACACAGGTGATCAACGGGATGATCGATGAAGAAGTCATTGCTCTGGGTGCCGCTGAAAGAGGCGTCAGTGTCAGCGACGCGGAAGTAGACGAGGCCCTGCGCGAGGAGATTGCCGCCCGCCAGGGTGCGCTGACCGTGCCCCAGGCCACCGCCACCGCGGAGGCCGGCATCGAGGCCACAGCCACGGCTGCCTCCTTTACCCCCACGCCGACCAGCGAGCCCACAGTGGCCGCCAGCGAAGGTGTGACAGATACCGCCGAAGCTGTCCCAACCACCGAGGCCCCCACGCCAGAACCGCCTGCCATTCTGGACGATACCCTCTATCAGACAGGGCTGACCACGCGCACTGACCAGTTAAAAGAAGCTGGCATGAGTGTTGACGAATACCGGGGCGTGATCGAGGCCCAACTGTTGCGGGAGAAGATGGTGGAGATCATCGGCAGCGAGCTGGTGACGCCTACGGAAGAACAGGCCCAGGCCCGCCACATTCTGATCCGCATCGACCCGCCAGCCATTGACGAGACATCTTCGATCAGCGGCACGGAGACACTGACCGATACGATTGTCAACGCTGTGCCCGAAGTGGCGGCGAGCGCAGACTTGACGGAGACGGCTGTTCTCAGCGAGACGGGGGAATTGACCACAACTGTAGAAAGCACCGCTCCGGACGTGGCGGCGAGCGAGAGCCTGACCGATACCGCTGTTTTGACCGATACCGCTGTTCTGACTGAAGCCGTTCTCCCCGCAGACGATGGGATTATGACCGAAGCCGAGGCCCTGGCCCTGGCAACCGACATCCGTCAGCGCATTCTGGCTGGGGAAGATTTCGCCGCCCTGGCGGCTGAATACAGCGACGATCCGGGCAGCGGAGCCAATGGCGGCGATTTGGACTGGGCCAGCCGAGGCGCTTATGTCCCCGAATTCGACGAGGCCGTCTTTAGCCTGCCTATCGGCGAGACCAGCGAGCTGATCAAAACCCAGTTTGGCTATCACATTATTCAGGTGATCGAACGGGACGCCAACCGGCCCAAAGACGAGAATACCGTCGCCCAGGAGAAGTCCCAGGCTTTCCAGACCTGGCTGCAAGAGCAGATTCTGGCGACGAATATCGAGCGACCGGAAAATCTGCTGTCGAAGCTGCCTTCAGGGTTGGGGCAGTAATGGCAGATAATCCTGGCGCATAATCGCAGATAGTCGCAGAGGCGTGAAAAGCAAAAGGTGAGATCACCCAGTGATCTCACCTTTTGCTTTTCAC
>CAMDQF010000392.1 GCA_945905745.1 Litorilinea aerophila | reverse complement strand
ACCTGATCCAAACATTGACTCAATACCTGAAGTAGCGCAATAATGTCCATGAGGAGCCTTTGAGTAGAGATAGAGTAACCAACTTGTCCGTTGCTAATCTATCTTACTTCTTGGCTCCGTTTTTTCATCAACTTGGCGAAGGTATTGCTAAATCTTGTCGGTTGTTACGGATCGGAAAGGCAAAAATCTCGGCTACAGTGATCGGCGATGTAATCAGACGGCATTCGTCATTGGCTTCCGCATATCGAATCAACGTTTGCATCAGCGCGAAGAAATGTGGGTTTTCCTCGAAGTAGTAAATGATGGGTGCTGTATCAATCCCGATGAGAGTGTACCCGTCAAGCGTTTTTAGAAGTTCGGTCGATCCCACGATTCTCTCTCCTGCCGCAGATACTCATCCACATCGATTGTCTGCCATAGTTCTTTCCCGACCCCTGCGAAGTCGCTTAGCTTCGTGCCTTTTGGGGATGCGGCCACTTGTCCCGCATTCTCTACTATCTCTCGTAACTGCTGCATCAGTTTCTCGGATAAATAGAGTTTTTCAGGGGGCGTGAGTTTTTCAGTCAGTGATAGTATCCGGGACAATACGCCTGTTTGTTCAATACTTATCGTCATCGTACTTACTCCTGTTTCGCTTCTATAAGCGCCAATAGACCCCGCCCGCCCGCTCCATCAACCGATAATCCACCAGCAGACAGCAGCACACGCAGAAGATCAGTTCCATTGAGTGTTCGATCTGCCATGCCTTCAACCCTTTAGAAATTGTCGTGCAGCGCGCAGAAAATCTTCTGCCCACCCACACATCAGATTGACCTGATCCTCTGCGATCTCCTGTCCAATTGCGTAATCGCCGATATTTCGGAGGTCTTGCGCATCGATCAGATACCGGTGATACTTTTGGTCAAGCACAGACTCTTTAGCGAACTCTCTGCCGAATGCACCAATCACTGCGGTATGGCTGGAAAAAGATAGCCCGCGTTCAAGCAGCAAAGCCTCAGCCACATAAAAGATCGCATAGTAAGCTCTCGACGCGGCAAAATCAGCGTGCCCTTCGTCGTTAAGCATCCGCGCCGCAATCACGCTACGTTCAGCTTTTGCAAGCAGACCCAGTACTTCAGATTTCACTGTTACACTGGCACGCTTTCTCGACGCACATTCATAAAAAAGGGTGTCTGTTGCTGCCTGTACTCTCTCTCCACGGCAAATGAGCGCGAGATGACCACATCGTGACGCAGAGAAATGTCGGCGACGGTTGCAGAAGTGCGCCGGATCAGATCGCCGTAATCGTCGATTTGTCGGACCAAAATCAGTACGTCAATATCCGAATCGGCGCGTTCTTCGCCCCGGGCATGTGAGCCGTAGAGACGCACAGCGATCAACTGTGTACCCAGCACCCCCGCCAAAGCCTGTTTCAGTTCGGACAAGATTTCATCCAGCGCAGTTGCCATCATCCCACTATCCCCTCCTCCCTACTCCCACTCAATCGTCGCCGGCGGCTTGCTGGAAATATCATACACCACCCGATTCACCCCGTCTACCTCATTCACAATGCGGTTGCTGATGTGGGCCAGCAGGTCGTAGGGCAAGCGCGCCCAATCCGCGGTCATAAAATCGTCGGTGGTGACGGCGCGCAGAGCAATCGTATTGGCGTAGGTACGCCCGTCCCCCATTACCCCGACGCTCTTCACCGGCAGCAGCACACAGAAGACCTGACTCGTCTTCCGATAGAGGCCCGCTTCCCGCAGTTCGGCCAGAAAGATGCGGTCGGCCTTGCGCAGAATCTCCAGCTTCTCCCAACTCACCTCGCCCAGCAGCCGGATGGCCAGACCAGGGCCGGGGAAGGGATGCCGCCAGACAATCTCTTCGGGCAAGCCCAACTCCTCGCCCACAGTGCGCACTTCGTCTTTGAAGAGCATCCGCAGGGGTTCGATGAGCTGAAAGGTCATATCCGCAGGCAGGCCGCCCACATTGTGATGGGTTTTGATGGTGCGGGCGTTCTTCGTGTCGTCGTTGCTGGCCGACTCGATCACATCTGGATAGAGGGTTCCCTGGGCCAGAAAGGCCGGGCTGTCGATGCCCCACTCCACGGCCAGCCGGGCCGCTTCAGCTTCAAATGTACGCACAAAGCGCGCCCCGATTAGCTTGCGCTTCCTCTCCGGGTCAGCCACACCGGCCAGATCGCTCAGAAACTCCTCTTTGGCATCCACGGCGATCAGCCGCATCCCCTGATGCTTCTCGAAAGTATCCACCACCTGCTCCGGCTCGCCAGCCCGCAACAGGCCGTGATCCACAAAAATGCAGGTCAGCCGGTCGCCGATGGCCCGATGGACGAGAGCCGCGGCCACCGCGCTGTCCACGCCGCCGCTCAGCCCGCAGACGACGTGACCCGCTGGCCCCACCTGTGCCCGGATGCGATCCACTGTTTCCAGAATGAAATTGCCCGCGGTCCAGTCGCCGGAGCAGCCGCAGATGCCCTTCACAAAGTTGGCAAGAACCTGAGAACCCAACGGCGTATGCACCACCTCCGGGTGGAACTGAATGCCGTAGATGTGACGTTTTTCATCGGCGAAGGCGGCCAGGGGAGAGTTGTCGCTGTGGGCGATAGGCTGGAAGCCTGTGGGCAGCCGGTCTACCCGGTCGCCGTGGCTCATCCAGACCTGCTGGCGGGCAGGCAGACCGGCAAAGAGCGGGCTGGGAGAAGTGACTTCGATCTGGGCCGCGCCATACTCCCGCTCCTGGCTGGGGGCCACGTGGCCCCCGCCGTAGTGGGCCAGCAGTTGCAGACCGTAGCAGACGCCCAGCACAGGCACGCCGCTCTCCCAGACAATCTCTGGCAGGCTGGGCGCACCCGCATCATAGACGCTGTTGGGCCCGCCGGAGAGGATAATGCCCTGCAAGTTCATCTGCGGCAACCGCTCGGCGGCCTTTTCCCAGGAGATCAGCTCGGCGTAGACGTGGGCTTCCCGCACCCGGCGGCAGATCAGTTGGCTGTATTGGCTGCCGTAGTCGAGAACGGCGATAGTCTGATGTTGCATTGATTTTCATTCCTGACAGAAGAACACGGATTGGGATGGATGGGACGGGTTCCCACGGATAAAAAGTGGCTTTAGTTTACCATCAGACAGGTGTGAGTACACAACGAACGCCTCGTTGCGTCGTTGCTCGCAAACCGCTATAGTAGAAGAGAATTCGCGCCCATCCGCCCGATCCGCGTCATCCGCGTCCTATTCCGGAAGAGTTTTCAAAGTGCGTCTGCTTGTCCTGATTCCTGCCTATAACGAAGCTGCGGCCATCCAGCGGGTGGTGATGGAAAGCCTGGCCCATATGGCTGTGCTGGTGGTGGACGACGGCTCGACGGACGAGACCGCGGCCCTGGCCGAAGCCGCGGGGGCGACGGTTTTGGTGCAGAATCCCAATGCCGGCAAAGGCGCGGCCCTGCGCCGTGGCTTTGCCTGGGCACTGGAACGGGAATACGACGGGGTGATCGCTCTGGACGGGGACGGTCAGCACGATCCGGCGGAGATTCCAGCCTTTGTGGGGCTGTTTGCCACAGAGCAGGCGGATCTGATCATTGGCTATCGCAACTTCGATCATATGCCCTTTTGGCGCTGGCTGGCCAACAGTCTGGGCTTTGCCATCTTTTCCTGGGCTATGGGAACCCACATTTTGGACAACCAGTCGGGCTATCGGCTGACCAGTCGGCGGCTGATGGAACGGCTGCTGGCGGGGCAGGAGAGCGGCTACGAGTTCGAGATGGAGGAGATTGTCAGTTGTGTGGAGGCAGGCTACCGGCTGGCCTGGACACCCATCCGCACCATCTACGCAGGGGAAGTCAGCCACATCCGCCCTATCCACCACATCGCCAACTTTGTGCGGGTGGCCTGGCAGACGCGACAGAGGGTGAGGCGTGAAGCGTAGTGCGTAGTGCGTGGACTGATTTCTACAGAAGCGTGAGGAGTGAAACGTGAGATCAGGTCGTGTGATCTCACGTTTC
>CAMDQF010000391.1 GCA_945905745.1 Litorilinea aerophila | reverse complement strand
CTGGATATGACCGATTCCGCCCTGGCTGTGGCCATGCTCACCTTCTGGCGGCGGGCCGCGCAACTGCTTCTGGGCAGCTTTGCCGGTCCCATCGGCGATAGGCTGGGCCGGCGCACGACACTGCTGGTTACGCAAGGCTGCATCTTCCTCTCCTGTGCGGGAATCCTGATTCTTCTGGCTGGTGATCGGCTGGCCGCCTGGCAGGTGACTGTAGCTGCCTTTGCCATCGGCGCGGCGTGGACGGTGGATATGCCGGCGCGCACGGCCCTGACCCCGGATTTGGTGGGGCGGGCACAGACTGCCGACGCCATGCTGGTGGAGAGCTTCGCCCAGGGGCTGCTGGGCAGCATCGGCTCCTACGCCGCAGGCTGGCTGCTGCAAACGTATGGGCCGGGGCCGAGCATCGGTGTAATGCTGGGGTTGACTGGTGTCAATCTGGCGATCCTCTGGCTCTTCTCCCGCCAGGAAGTGGCCCGCACCGTGGCGGTGGGTGGCCAGTCGGTCTGGGCCAGCCTGGGCGAAGGGGTGCGCTATGTGACCGGCAACCCAACTCTTCTGGCCGTGACGCTCGTCTCCGCGGTACTGAATATCCTCATCTTTCCGTCGATGAGCCAGTTGCCTGTCTTCGCCAGGGATGTGCTGGGCTGGGGGCCGGTAGGGCTGGGGCTGCTCAACAGCGGCTACAGCCTGGGCACATTTATTGGGCTATATGTGGTGCTGCGCCTACGACCCTTTGTCAGCGTGGGCCTGCTCTTCACCATCGGCGCGCTGGTTGAGTGTGTGGCGCTGGTGGTCTTTGCCGCCTCCCCGCTCTTTGCCCTTTCCTGGGCCATGCTCTTTGTGGCGGGGCTGGGTCAGGCGGGTTTTCACACCCTGCGCGTCACAATTCTGCTGACGACGTCCAGTGACGAGATGCGCGGGCGCGCGCTGAGTACGGTCGTCCTCACCCAGGGCGCGGGGCTGCCCGGCGAGTTGCAGACCGGTCTGCTGGTCGAGCGCATCGGCGCGCCCTGGACGGTGGGAATACAGGCGGGCCTCTCCGCGCTGTTGACGCTGGTGGTGGCGCTGGTCTGGCCTGTGCTTTGGAAAAGAAACGTAAAACGTGAAACGTGAGAACGCTCGAATCCTTTCCCGTTTCACGTTTCACTCCTCTTTTTTACCCCTGTTACACGAAATGCAACACATCTGTAACACTTCTGGCCCTGGCAATGCACGGGAAATCTGGGATGCTGTGGACATCGTTTCACAGCGGCTTTGGCATCAGCCATCAGCCATCTATCCCAAGGAGAATCCCCATGCAGAGCCAGTCGAAATTCCACCGTGTCTATGTGTTGCTTTTGGTTATTGCGATTTTATTGAGCGGATGCGCAGCCCCGATGGCTGCCCCTGCCGCGGCGCCTGCATCGGGCGGTATGGAAGCGCCCGCCGATGCGCCCGCTGCCGCAGCGCCCGCTGCCGCAGCGCCCGCTGCCGAAAGCGCCCGCCCAGCCAGTGAGTCGGCTGTGTCTGCGCCCTCTTCCCACCGCAGCCCCACGCCTGCGCCCCATGACAACCGACAACCCCAGAATGAGCCGGTGACCGCCGGTGTGGTGGATGACAACGAGCAGTGGAACGACTATCTGGACTATCGGTCGCGCCACAACTATCTGTGGGTGAACGAGCGGGACATCAGCGAGCGTATCACCATTCAGGTGTGGGATGAGAACAGCGAGCCAGTCCACGACGCTACCGTCGAAATCTTCGGCGACCAGCAGCAGGCGTTCTTCAGCGGGCGCACAGACGCCGGGGGACGGCTCTTCTTCCACCCCCGCGCTCTGGACAACAGCCCGCGTACCCAGACCTTTTTTGTCACAGCCAGCAAAGGCTATGTAGCCCAGCGTCAGCAGTTCTCCCGCCAGGAGAGCCGCTGGACGATTACCCTCACCGACCCGCCAGCCGTGGGCCGCACCCAACTGGACCTGCTCTTTCTGGTGGATGCCACCGGTTCCATGTCCGATGAGATCGAGAAGCTGACCAATTCCATCGCCGAGATCGCCAGCCAGATCGACGGCCTGCCCGAACAGCCCAGTGTGCGCTACAGTCTTGTCTCCTACCGTGACCGGGGGGATGCCTACGTGGTCAAGGCCGAGGAGTTCACCAACCATCTCAATCTCTTCCAGAAGCAGCTTTCCCGGCTGCGGGCGGATGCTGGCGGCGACTATCCCGAAGCCCTCAACGAAGCCCTACACACGGCCCTGCACAGCTCCGACTGGACCGGCGAAGATGCGGTGCGGCTGGTGATTCTGGTGGCGGACGCCCCGCCCCATCTGGACTATCAGGAGCGCTTCGCCTACGACACGGATATGATTGAGGCGGTGGGGATGGGCGTGAAAATCTTCCCGGTGGGGGCCAGCGGTCTGGACGAGCAGGGCGAGTACATCTTCCGCCAGATGGCCCAGTTTACTGGTGGCAAATTCGTCTTCCTGACCTACGAAGAGGGCAGCGATTCCAGCAGCGGCCCCGGCACAGAGACCACCCACGATGTGGACAACTATTCGGTGGACACCCTGGACCGGCTGGTGGTGCGTCTGGTGCGGGATGAGCTGGCGAAGCTGCCCCAGGGGAGTCGGCAGTAGGCGGGTAGCGAGCGAAAAGGTGAATGTATCCAATTGGCTGAATAGGGAAAAGATGCTAAAATGACTACAGCAATGACTGTAGTCATTTTAGTATCTTTTTTGTGAGGAAAATGATGACTGTAACCATCTCGAAGACCCAATTGAAAGCCCGGATGCTTAAAATTTTTCGTGAATTAGAGGAGAGCGGTGAGGAGTTGATCGTCACAGATCGGGATCGTCCTGTGTTGCGTGTAGTTCCGTTTCGTCCTAAGACAACGGTTGAGGATGTATTTGCCAATATTTATGGGCAAATTGAATTTTTTGAAGATCCCAACACGCCCACCGGCGACGATTGGCAAGAACTGTTATGATTGTACTGGATACGTCAACCGTTCTTTTCTGGACGCAAAATCGTACACTACTTTCGAGACCAGCTTTGGCTGCTATTCAGGAAGCCAATAGTTTAGTTATTGCTACCATCTCTCTTTGGGAAATTGGCTGGAAGCAACGGATGGGCAAATTATATCTGCCGATCAGCGCCACCGAGTTATACGAGCGACTTTGTCTGGTTGATCGTGTGACTTTTCTGCCTACTACTGCTGACATCTGGCTAACATCAGCTACCCTGGATTGGTATCACAAGGACCCGGCGGACCGGGTAATTGTGGCGACAGCTCACCAGCATGGCTGCCCCCTGGTGACGTCGGATGAGACTATTCGTCAGTTTTATGGCCGGACCGTCTGGTAATCTGAATAGTCAGTAGACTGCAGACGGTAGAGCACTGACCGCTTCCTGCATCGTTATCTGTTGCTGTCTGTGGTCTGCGGTCTACTGATAGTCGGATCACCAAAAGATCGCAAAGATGCACACATGAATTTCTACTGGGAAGCATCCGGTCTATCCAAAAGGAGAAGAGTTGTGGCCGAAAAAATCATCCTGTCCCAACAGAAACTCGAAGAACTGGACAGCCTTTACACTGAAACGACAGATATGGGCATATTGGGAAAGCGCCCTACCCGCTGGGGTGAACTGGTGGAAGAATTGCGCGAATTCCGTCGGGCTATCAAAGCAGATGCTGTTGTCGAAATCGAGGGACGGAGATACAGGAGCGTGGGGAATTTTCTGTAATGGGCGCACGCTCGCTATCACGCATTGGAAGATGGGTATGACAGTTGGTATGGGGACGACAAGTCGTGAACATTGCAGCCCATCCCGTTGACTTCCAAAACTGGGAGCGGTCTTCATTGTAAAGACGTTAGTGTCACGAATTATTCGCCACATTGACTGAGAGCAGGTTGGGGGTAATAATCAGGGAAAATCCATGCAAAGGAGAAACCCTGATGACAATCGCCCAACGGAAAGAACAAATTCTACGGATCAAAGCAGCCAGCAGTTTCAGCGA
>CAMDQF010000390.1 GCA_945905745.1 Litorilinea aerophila | reverse complement strand
GAGGTGAGATCGCCCTGGGCGATCTCACCTCTCTCGTTTTCAGACGATACCGGCGGGCAGATAGCTGCTGGCTGGCCGAGCTACGGCTTCCCATTCAGCGGGGCAACCATCTGCCCTGGGAATTGGTAAATGAATACCGGCATTCGCGCACCGTGGCGGCGAAAATTGATTGACTCGTAGAGTTGATGGGCCGGGTTGCTCTCTGGTGTGTTGAGTAAAATGCGATAACAGTCGTGGGCGTGGGCGTAGGCGATGCTTTCGGTGAGCAGTTGACGGCCTATGCCACGTCCCTGCAACCTGGGATCCACAGCCAGACGAATCAACTGAGCCTGATTTTCGTCGTACTGATCCGAGGCTGTATGCAGGGAAAGAGCCATATAGCCCACCAGCCGTCCGTCCACTTCGGCCGCCTGGATACGGCTGCTGAAGATGAGTTCGAGCAATTCAGATGCGCCCATCTGCCAGAGGGGAGGGAAGGTGAGTCTGTCAAGTGCGATCAGAGCCGACAACTCATCTTGTCGAAGGGGCCGCATCTGCGGGTGTAAGTGCGGGTGTTGGATGAATTCAGGTAAGTTGCGTCGGGTGCGCAGGTAAAAACAGAGATGGTCAGCCACGGCAAATCCCTGGCCTATCAATAACCGTTCCAGCCAGCTTTCTCCACTCAGTGCGGTCAATTGAAAGGGGTGGCCCGTGGCTTGCAGACCTGCGATGGTGTGGCCGATCAACCGTTCGGCGGACGCCCCAGACGGCAAATGGCGACCGATCAGCGCAGCCCGCAGCGCGCCATCCGACAATGACCCCAGCACGGCATTCAGTGCAGGTGCGTCGAAGGCGACAAATCCCCACGCTCCCGCATCTTCGCCGGGCAACACTCCCACCGCCGCGCCGGGTTTGCCCAACAGATGGGGCAAGTCCTCTGGCCCACAATTGAGGAAACTGTGGCGATTCTCCTGCCACAGGCGGCGGATGGCGGGCAGATCGGCGGGGGTTGGGGGACGGATCATTGGAGGGTCTGGGTGAAGGAGCGAGAGAAGTGAACAGTGAACAGTAATCAGTGGATGTCCGCACGTCCTACTAATTACTGATTACTGTTCACTTTTGGCAAAGCACATTTGCGGTCGATGCTAGGCCGCGGTCGGCAACACAGCCCGCTGGCCGTACACCCGGTCGTAGTAGGCCCGGAACTCGCCCGAACGGATCGGCTCCCACCACCAGCGGTTGTCCACATACCAGCGCACAGTGGCTCGGATGGCCTCTTCGTTGGTGTAGTCCGGCTCCCAGCCCAAAGCCATAATTTTGCGCACGTCCAGGCTATAGCGCCGGTCGTGGCCCTGGCGATCTTCCACGTGCTGGATCAGGGAGCCGGGCTTGCCTAGCTCGTCCAGCAGAATCTCCACCATCGCCAAATTGGTCATCTCCCGGCCTGTGCCGATGTTGTACGATTCACCGATGACGCCGTTGTGCAGCACCAGGTCGATGCCCTGGCAATGGTCCATCACATACTGATAATCCCGCATCTGCTGGCCATCGCCGTAGACCGGCAGCCGCATATCCTGCAACGCATTCGTAACAAAAAGCGGGATGACCTTGTCTGGATACTGGTAGGGGCCGATGTTGTTGGCCCCCCGGCTGATGGTGATGGGCAGGCCGTAGGTGATGTGATAGGCGTTGACGAAGTGATCGCCGCTGGCTTTGCTGGCCGCATAGGGGCTGCGGGGAGCCAGATTGTCGCTTTCCACGCTCTTGTGGTCGCCGTGGATATGGCCGTAGACCTCGTCGGTGCTGATCTGATGAAAGCGCAGATTACCCGCCTTGCGTGCCGCTTCCAGAAGCACATATGTGCCCAATACATCCGTGCGCACAAAGGCTTCCGGGTCCAGGATGCTGCGATCCACGTGGCTCTCTGCCGCAAAGTTGACAACCGTATCCACTTCGTAGCGCTGGAATGTCTCCTCTACCTTGGCCGCGTCGCAGATGTCGCCCTGGACAAATGTATAGCGATCCGGGTATTGGGCGGCCACATCCTGCAAATTTTCCAGCCGACCCGCATAGGTCAGTTTGTCATAGACAATTGCCCGGTAGTCCGGGTATTTTGCCAGCAGCAGGCGCACAAAATTGCAGCCGATAAAGCCCGCGCCGCCGGTGATGAAAATGTTTTGCATAGAATCTCCTTTAAGGATTGCGTACTGCGTATTGCGTATTCCGTAGGTAGTGACGTTTGAGGCCCTTTGGATGAATAGATGCGAGTTCAAACGGCACTACCGGTAACTACAAAAAGCCGTGCCATCACCATCTGTTTACGCATTACGCATTACGTTTCCGCCTCTCCCACATCCGCCGCAGACGGCGCAACCGCCCGGATTGGCGGTGGATGGGCATGGGAAAAATCATCGTCAATGTGACCGTCGGGATGGTTTCCAGGCTGGGCAGCAGCCGGCTGTCCAACCCTGCCGCGGTATCTTGCGGCCACACAGACTGCCAGCGGTTGCGCTCATCGCTGCCCCCGGACGAGGCCAGAAAGCCGATGTCGTCGTTGAGAATCTGGCGCGCCCCCTGCACCACGGCCCAGAGCCGCTCCCAATAGGCCAGCAGTTTGGGCTGGTCTATCTCCACAAAATGTTCCCGATAGACAGACGGGCGCTTGCGGATGTCGGAAAAGGGGCGGGCGGCCTGATAGGCGGGGAAGAATTCCTCGGCCCAGATGCGTTCGGCCCGACGAAAGGTGGGCAACAGCAGGTCGGCGTAGAATGTCACATGCACGGTACTGACCCGCTCTGAGATGTGGACGAGCAGAGCGCTCTGTTCCGGGTAGAGGTCAAAATAGGCCGGTGCGTCAAAGTGACGCCACTCGCCGTAGGCCCCGGCCAGCCGTCGCAGCTTGTCTGCCACTACCCCAATCGTCTCCGCCGCCCCGCTGATCTCCCGCTCCACCGAACCATCCGACACCTGATAGACCGGCACAAGTGGTTTCTGTTCCAGGAGAGAGGCCACCGAGACCGGCAGGGCGAAGCGGTCGGTCTGGCGGATGCCCGCGGCCAGACCGGGCAGGGAACGAATGGGCGCTGCGGTTGTCTCCACCAGCGCCCCCTACACTTTGCCGTCGGCAACCCGCAGCAGATAGGCGCCGTAGTGGTTGCTTGCCATGGGCTGGCCCAACGCCCGCAGTTGCTCCCGGCTGATGAAGCCCCGGCGGAAGGCGATCTCCTCTGGGCAGGAGATCATCATTCCCTGGCGTTCCTGCAACGCCTGGACAAAGTTGGCCGCCTGCAGCAGGGATTCGTGGGTCCCTGCATCCAGCCAGGCAAAGCCCCGACCCAGAATGTCCACCCGCAGTTCGCCTGCGGCCAGATAGGCCAGATTCACGTCGGTGATCTCCAATTCGCCGCGCGCTGACGGTTTCAGATTGGCGGCGATCTCCACCACCTGATTGTCGTAGAAGTAGACGCCGGGTACCGCGTAGTGGGAGCGGGGATTCGTGGGCTTCTCCTGAATGCCCAGTGCCTTGCCGGTCTCGTCAAACTCCACAACGCCGTAGCGCTCCGGGTCGCTGACTGGGTGGGCGAAGATGAGCGCACCTGTACCCGTCTGCGCGGCAGCCATCAGCTTTTCCGGCAGGCCGTGCCCATAGAAAATGTTGTCGCCCAGGAGCAGGCAGACCGAATCGTCGCCGATAAAATCTCGACCCAGAATAAAGCATTCGGCAATACCTTTGGGTTCGGGCTGCTCCACATAGCTGAAACTCATCCCCCACTGGCTGCCATCCTTCAACAACTGCTGGAAGAGGGGGAGCGCTACGGGCGTGCTGATCACCAGCACCTCTCGAATCCCTGCCAGCATCAGCATCGACAGGGGGTAGTAGATCATCGGCTTGTCAAAGACCGGCAAAATTTGCTTGCTCAGGCTGAAAGTGAGCGGATAGAGCCGTGTGCCGTGTCCGCCAGCCAGGAGAATGCCTTTCATAATTTTCCCTTCGTAGGTGCGGTTTCTAACCGCACAATAA
>CAMDQF010000389.1 GCA_945905745.1 Litorilinea aerophila | reverse complement strand
GTCCAAAGAGGTGTAGGCGTCCCGGGGGTGGAATTTCTGTCGCCAGTTCTCCTGCTTGGCAAAGTGGGCCACCCGTTCCGGCTCCCGGTCACAGAGGGCGATGCGCTCCACCAGGGGATGGCTCATAAAAAGATCGGCGAAAGCGCTGCCAAACGAGCCTAAACCGACAAGCCCGAGGGAAATGGACATGGCAAAACTCCTTTTTGGGGGGTGAAATGGGAGAATCTGTTATCCCTGAAATCGGTACCCGACCCCGCGCACGGTAAGGATGTGCTGGGGATTGGCCGGATCGTCTTCGATTTTGGTGCGCAGGTGGCGGATGTGGACATCGACTGTACGCTCGCCGCCGATGTCGCTGTCATAACCCCAGATGGACTCGATAAGCCCAGAGCGGGTAACAGGCAGATCGGCCCGGGCGGCCAGGTAGTGGAGCAGGCGAAATTCGGTGGGGGTGAGTTCGATGGCTTCGCCGCCTTTGCGCACACTCAGCCGGGCGGGATCGATCTCCAGATCGCCAAAACGCAATGGGCCATTCTGTCCATTTGCTGAGAGATCGCCGTAAGCCCGGCGCATGAGGGCACGGATGCGGGCCGTCACCTCGCGCAGACTGTAGGGCTTGACGACGTAATCATCCGCGCCCAGTTCCAGCCCCAGCACTTTATCCACCTCTTCGTCCCGGGCTGTAAGCATCAGCACAGGCTGGCGAAAGCCCTCGGCCCGCAAGGCCCGGCAGACATCGTAGCCGCTGGTGTCGGGCAGGCGGATGTCCAGGGTGATCAGGGCCGGGTTCTCGGCTCGTGCCAGTTGCAAAGCTTCGGCGCCTGTGCGCGCCCAGACCACCTGGTAGCCGTCGGCCTGCAAGCCGTATTCCAGCCCCCGTGCCACAGCCCGCTCGTCTTCGACAATCAGAATTCGTTCACCGGTCATAGAAGGAGATCAAGAATGGAACGCGGATGACGCGGATTTTTTGGGGACGCAGGTGAACGCTGATTTTAAGACAGTCGTATCAGCTTCAAACGAAACTGAATCCGCTTTTATCCGCTCAATCCGCGTCATCCGCGTTCTATTTGCCGGCTTCTGCCAGAAAAGGCCGCACGGCAGCGAGAAAGGCGTCGAAATTTTCCCGGCGGATGCTGTGGCCGGCATCGGGGATGTGTGCGTGAGAAAGGTTGGGGTTGGCCGCGCAGACCTGTACCGCTAACGCCTGGGTCACAATCGCGCCCCGGCTTTTGTCACCGATGACGAGCAGTGTCGGGCAGGCGAGTTGGGGGACAGCTTCTGTCCAGGCCGGGAATTGGCTCTTGCCAAGAACGCCGGGATAGACCTGCAATTGGGCCTCTGCCCAACTGGGGAATTCGTCTGCGTGCCAGGTGGGGGATTGGGTTCGTCCATCGGCGATGATCTGTTCGGCGGAAAGCTGCTGTTTGGCGATCAGGCTGGCCCGCCAACCGTCCATCCAGGCTTTGGCCTCTTCCGGCGTCGCCTGGTTCTGGGGATCGTTGGCATCGTTCCAGGGTGGGTCTTCCAGCACGGCCCCTCGCACCAGATGGGGATGGTTGGCGATCAGCGCGGCGGCGTTGACTGCGCCGAGCGAATGGCCCATCACCAGTACTGGCCCGACTCCCAGCCCCTCGATCAGCCCGGCAAAGTCTGCGGCGTAGTCGCTGGCAGCGTAGCCATCTTCCGGCTTGTCAGAAAGTCCGTGACCCCGGGCGTCCACCATCAGAATGTCGTAGTCGTTTTCCAGGGCACGGGCTGCTCGCGTCCAGCAAAGGCCGTTATCGGTGATACCGTGGAGCAAGACCAGCACTGGTTTGTCGCCACCCGTGCGGTGGTAGTGGAGGCGGATGCCGTTGGTTTGTATAAAATTGCTTTGCCAGTTCATCATTTCTCCTGGGATTGGATGTGAGGTGTATTAATCGCCCACGCCGCGCTGGTAGGGTTCGATTACCAACACTTCGGGCATGGGGTAGTGGCGGGTGTTGCGGGTTACGATGTCAAGACCGCGCAGGTATGCTGTGGCGGCAATAATTGCATCTGTCAAGTCAATTCGTCGGTTGCGATGGGCACTCAAAAAGCGTCCGGCCTGTCGAGCAATGCCGGCATCTACACTGAGAACTTCAAACTGACTGAGTAATTGGGCGGTTCGTCGTTCCTCGCCTGGTCGCATACCGCCCATTATCTCGGCAACTGTAATCGCCGAGATGGACAGCGGTTCGTCCCGTAGCACATGTGCTTTTACAAATTCAACTGCATTCTGATTGCCGTGAAAGTGATCAAGCAGAATATCTGTGTCAACGATCTTCATTGACCAAATATCCTCGGCGAATCTCGTTGACGAACGCCACGCCGTCTGCTGGAATGTCGGTACGATCGGCCCAGATTCCAAAGGATTCGTTGAGCATATCCTGGAACTGTTGGGGGGTTAGGAGCACAAAATGTCCATCAGCATTTCGCGTAATTACGATCTCATCACCTTCATGAAAGGTCTTCCGTACTTTTTCGGGTAGCACAATCTGAAAGTCTTGTTGGACAGTTACTATTGCCATCATTTTCTCCTATCGCTGAAAAGCGCCCTGAGAACTGCCGTAGCCGGTCAACTCCACGTAGCCGCGGCCGCTGACCACCCCGCCATCCATTGTACCACGAATCGTCGTCGCGCCCTCGTAGTAGTTGAAGGTCAGCCCCATCTCCTGGTCGGGGATGAGGGGTTCGATGGTCAGGTCGATGGCGTAAGCAGGGAAGCTGACCTGCCAGCCGGCAGGATATTCGATGCCAGTAGTCGGGCTGGTCCAGCGGCCAGTGGAGGTGAGGGTGAAATCGGCGGGACGGATGGCGACTTGGCGACCGTCGGCATAGCGGAGGGTACCCTCGAAGATGTCCTGGGGTTGGCCGCTGGCCGAACGCACTTCGGCAAACATCAGCACCGCGCCGTTGTCAAGCGTCGCCGCAAACCAGTCCCAGCCCAGCGCGTCGCCGCTGAGCGCGCTGGTGCCAAATTCGTGATCCATCCAACTCAGGCCGGTCACGGTTGTCGTCGCGCCGTCCAGCGTCACAGCCCCCTGGCTTTGCATTTGCACAAGACTATAATAGTAGCTGGCGTTGCCCGCCTCCGGCCCCTTCTGGCTCAGCCCCCGGTCGCCGTGGAGGAGGAGCGGCTGGCTTTCGGTCAAGACCAAATCCAGCGCCACCAGACCTTCCAGCCCGTCGATCTGCGCGGTGAGCCTATAGCTGTCTGGCCCGGTCTGCTCGGCCCGCCAATCCTCCAACCAGACGGCATAGAGGGGTTCGCCGGTGGCCCCGGCCAGCTCGCCCGCGCCCCGGCTGAAGCGGTCGAAGGCGCGATGCTCGTTGGCTGGTCCGCTGGTGACGGCGAAGTGAGCCATATACAATTGAGTGGCGGCCAGATCGGAGGCCCGCTGGGGTTGGCCGGGGGCCAGCGCGCTGCGGAAGAAAGTAAGCTGGTAGCCGTACTCCCCGCCGTCCTCGCCGGTCAAATTGCCCGTGTAGTACCACCACTCGGTCGTAAACTCGTCGTGGGGGCCGTGATCCTGCGGGAAGACGAACTCCATCGGCTCATAGGCGCGGGCAAAGGAGGCGTCCACCGGGCCGCTCAACGCGTCGATCACATTGGCGGAAGCCAGGGGCGGGGGCGGCGCAGCGCAGGCAGAGAGGAGAGCGAAAAGTAGAAGAACGGATGGAAGAAATGGGTGAAGGCGCATTGGTTGCTCCGAAGGGGCAATGGGTATTGGGTATTGGACATTGGGTGGGGGCGTTTGGTGCTTTTGACAGAGCCAGTGAGCAGTGAGCAGTGACCAGTGACCAGTGACCAGTGACCAGTGACCAGTCGACTGACGACACAACTGATAACTGCTCACTGATAACTGCTCACTGATACAATACCTTCGCCAGAGATCAAGTGAAGGGTTGAAACTGTTGAGAATGAATTGAACCAAGAGAAGGCATATTCTCAATCACTTGGTTGATAAGAATCGGGTCAACCAAATCCGGAAGCAGTTTTAACGCTTCCACGGCATAACGTCG
>CAMDQF010000388.1 GCA_945905745.1 Litorilinea aerophila | reverse complement strand
GAGAAACGTGAGATCGGACATCGATCTCACGTTTCTCGTTTCACGCTTCGGCCAAGGGGTCCGACTTTTTGGAAAAAGTCGGACCCCTTGCTTTTCATCAACTTGCCAGGAAGCTATCGACGGCGCTTTTGCTGATCCGGTATTGACTGCCGATCTTCTTGGCCGGGATCGAGCCGTCATCGATCAGTGCCTGCACGTCGGCTGCCCCCACTTTCAGGTAAGCCGCGGCTTCTTCCAATGTCATCACTGCGGCCGCGGAAGCTGCACCAGCGGCTGCGGCCTGGGGCTGAGCAGCGGCCTGCTGGCCCTGTCCCTGGCCCATCGCCTGGGCAATCATCCCGGCCATGCCCATACCCATACCAAGACCCGCACCCATACCAAGCCCTTCACCCCCGCCGGAACCGGACTGCTGGGCGCTGTCGCCGATGGCACGCGCAGTCTTGAATTGCATATAGGCGTTCATATCGCCGATGGCCCCCATACTGGCCCGCTCGTCGATGGCCTTGGCCGTCTCCTCCGTGGGGCTGATGGAGACCACCCGGAACTGGCGCAGGGAGATACCCATTGCCGAAAAATCTTCCTGCAAAACCGAGCGCATGGCCGCGCTGAACTCATCAAAGAGTTTGGGCAGGTCGAGAATGCTGGTCATATTCTCGCCCAGCACATCGGTCATGCGGCTAATGACGACGCCGCGCAGATAGTCGCTGATCTGCGCGGTGCGGTAGACACCCTGGGTCCCCACAAACTGGTCCACAAAGCGCTTGGGGTCTTCCACCTGCATCGTGTATTGGCCGAATGCCCGCAGCCGCACCAGCCCCAAATCCGTGTCGCGCAGGGTGATGGGTTCGGGGGTTCCCCATTTCTGGTCGGTGAACTCCCGCATATTCACAAAATAGACTTCGGCGGTAAAGATGTCTTTGCCGCTGGTCCCCAGCCGCAACAGGCTGGAGAGGATGGGCAAGTTGGCGGTGCTGATGGTGTGGCGGCCCGGATCGAAGGTGTCCAGGGATTTGCCGTCCCGGTAGAAGACGGCCCGCTGGCTCTCCCGCACAATCACCTGGCTGCCGAAGCGGAAGTCCCCCGCACCGATCTCCGGCTTGCGTACCACCAGATCATTTGGCCCCTGATCCGGGGCGTCGATTACGTCGATAATTCGTGGCATAGTTAATATCTCCCTTTGTTGGCCTATGGCGCTGGGGGGACTGGGGACTGGGGATTGGGGACTGGAAAGTCCAATTCCCAGTCCCCAATCCCCAGTCCCTACTCCCCGCTATTTGTCATCCCGATCAAAGATTCGTTTGAAGAATCCTTCTTTTTCTTCGCCGTCCTTTTCCGACCCGGCGCTCTCTGCGGCCACATCTGCCGCCTGCATCCATTCCTTCTCCACCACAGGGGCGGCGGCCAGAGCCTCCGGATCTTCCACGGCTTTGTGCCGGGCGTCATAGAGCCGGTTGAGTTCGCCCAGTTTCTCGGTCAGGCTGTCGATGGCGTCGCCGATGCCACTCTTCTGCTCCACAGCACTGCCCAGACTCTCCACAGCCTGCTGCACTTCATAGGTGCGCTCGGCCAGCCCCACGTCGAAGCGGTGCAGGGCGTCGAGCTGGTCTTCCTGGATTTTCACTGCATCCAACAGACCGCCAAAACCATAGCTGGCGGTCTTCACCCGGTCGGCCAGCTTTTGAACCCGGGTAATTGCACCGTCCAGATCGTCCATATAAAGCAGACCGCCGCCCTTTAGCAGCTTCTTTTGCAGGTCGTGCATCCGCTGCTTTTCGCTTTCCAGGCTGCCCGCAATCGTCTGGCGCAGACGGTAGTCGGCCTCCCGGCGCAGCTCCTTGTCCACATAGCCCCGCACAATCGGCAGCCCCTTCAGCAGCCGCTCGATGGTGCCCATATTTTCTTTGGCTTTGTCCACAAACGGATTGGTCATGCAAGTCTCCTTTGATTCGATAGGTAATAAGCGCCTGTAGTTTGCGCCTGTGATGTTAAGAATGATATGACGAAAGTGAACAGTAATCAGTTATCAGTGACCAGTTTCGGATCACCCGATCACTGGTAACTGATTATTGGTCACTGTTCACTACTCCGTAGAGGCCGCGGCCCGTTTGGTCAGGAAGACCTCGCTGCCGCACCAGGGACATTCGATCAGCCCTTTGCCGGCAAAGGCAAGCTCGCCCCCACAGTTGGGGCACTTCTTGCCGTCGGTCAGACTCTGGCTTTCCACGCTATAGAGAATGCCCTTGTCCCAATTGATGGCGCCGCTGAACAACTGCTTGCCCACCAGATTGCGGATCATCTCTTCCACTTCGTCCGTGGGCTGCTGTAACGCCGCGACAATTTCCGAGATTGTGACCTGCCCCTGGGTCAACACCATATTGAGTAGTTTCTTCTCTTTCTCCACCTGGGCGAACTGACTCTGCTCCTGGCTGCCCTGGCGTTGCAAATAGAGACCAACACCCACCAGCGGCGCGCAGACAATTAGCCCCAAGAAAATGCTAAAGACAAACCCGCGCGCGTCTGCTCCAGTCGTTGCGACCGTTGCCAACCAGCCCAGAAAGAGCAGGACAGCAATCGCGATGATTATCAGGCCGACAATACGACCGCTTCCGCGCATGAGCAACTCCTTTGAGATGATGGGATAATCAGATGATGGCGTCCCGGAGATTTCTCAGAATCCCATCATCCCATTATCTCCTTTTTTATCCAAACCCGCCACCGCCGCCACCACCACCACCACCACCGCCACCGCCACCGCCACCGCCGGAGAAGCCACCGCCGCCACCGCTCCAGCCTCCACCAGAGGAGGACGAACTGGCCGGACGGCTGGTCATTGTGCTGCTGGCACTGGTTAGCATCGCGCCCAGACCCGCGCTCATACTGCTCAGACTGTTGCCCAGACCCCGGCTGGCGTCGCTCAGCCCGCCGCCCAGACCGCCCCCTTCGCTGCTGGGACGGGCCAACTTGCCCAGCCCGCCGCCGGATTCACCCATCACCGGGCCACTTCCGCCGTTGCCGTAATACCAACGGCGATAGGGGCCGTAGAGGGTCGGGTCGGGGATATACCAGCCCGGCGCGGGTGCTTCTACCTTCTCAAATTTACGAATGTACTCTTTGTCCACCCCAAAGGCGATGGCATAGGGCAGCCAACGGTCCCAGATTTCCTTCTGGGCTTCCAAATCCGTGTAACGGTCAATATCCTTCAGATAGCGCTTGAAGGCCAGCCAGCGGGCGGTTGTCTCCGAGCCGTTGTCGCTCTTTTTGGGCATAAAGCGGGAGAGAATCAGAAAGCCAAAGGCCGTGACGCCCATCCCAAAACCGGGGAGAAAAACCGCCCCCGTCAGATCACCGAAAAGCCCCACCAGCACGATGCCGGCGACTCCAGCCAAAACCAACAGCAGGACGCCCAGACAGCCATACTGGTTGCGCACGCTTTCTGGATTGCGCACAAAAAGCTGACGCGCCATCACATCTTCGTAGAGCGACTTCTTCAGCTTGGGGATTTTGTTGTAGAACTTGTGTTTCAGGTCAGAAAGCTCGACTTCATCCTTAGTGCCAAAGACGCTTTTGATCAGTTCACTTTCAAAGGCAGACAAGGGCACGTCATCCCGCTCCCGGCGGTAGGTAAAATCGGTAGAGGTGAAGAAGCCGCCCGTTTTCACCTGGGTAATGCTGATGGCCTTGCGGCGGGCCAGGTCCACCAGTGTGGCGATGATGTCCTCCATATCCGCCTGCTCGTCCAGCAGTACACCGGCCACACCCGGCGGCAGGTCATCCGGCGGTTCGGGCAGATAATCAGCCACAATGTCCACCGGCTTGTCCCGGCCCAGCTTGTACCAGAAGAGATAGAGCAGGGCGGGGCCGCCAAAGAGAAAGAGGGCGCCCAGCGCGCCAAAACCCAGAGTTGCCCGGGGGCCCCAGGTGTCAGTATAGGCTTGCCGGGCCTCCCGTGCGTTAGTGTCACGAATTATTCGCCACATTGACTGAGAGCAGGTTGGGGGTAATAATCAGGGAAAATCCATGCAAAGGAGAAACCCTGATGACAATCGCCCAACGGAAAGAACAAATTCTACGGATCAAAGCAGCCAGCAGTTTCAGC
>CAMDQF010000387.1 GCA_945905745.1 Litorilinea aerophila | reverse complement strand
GGCACACGAGACGGGCGCAGCAAGCAAGCGCCCCTACACATAAGTATCTGAACAACTATAGACTTACTGGCAATCCAGCGATGCAAGGCAAACTGCGTAGGGCAGATTTCTCATCTGCCAAAAACAATACCCTATCGGTTGGGCTTATCAGTCATAGTGTGCGTATCAGTATACGCCAAAACTCTCTGTTGTAAAACGCCACAAACCCGCCATAAGTCCGCCACAGGGTAAAAGAGGAACACAGATTGCGCAGATTTTTCATCCGCGTCAATCCGCCTTTTCCGCGTCATCTGCGTTCTATTTTCAGGTCAAATAAGGCAATTGCTGTGGAAGAATTCAGACACGAACTGCAAGATGTGCTGACGCATCTGCACGACCCCGATTTTGAGCCCGCCGAACAACTCTATGCCGCCCTGGGCTGTGGGCGGGAGCAGGGTTCGGCCGCGCTGCAATTGGCGTTGGTGCGCCGGTTAGAAAGTTTGCAGTTGGCCGAAGAAGGGGCAAGCGATGGGCAAACCGCAACCGAGATGCGCGTCCTGCACCAGCGCTTTGTGGCGAAACTGACCCAGGAAGAGACGGCCAACCGTCTGCACATGAGCCTGCGCACGCTCCAGCGTGTCCAGCGCCGCGCCGTCTATCTGCTGGCCCGCGATTTGTGGAAGCATCTCCACGCGACGCCAACGCGCGACGGGGTTGAAACGGGGGCGGAAGCGGCGGCGGAAATGGCAGAGGAGGTCGTCGCTACGCCGCCGACAACCGATTGGCGCGCCCAGGTGCAGGACGAGTTGGCATCTCTGGGACGCATATCGCCCAACCCGGTGGCCGATGTGGGGGGCATTGTAGCCAGCGTGGTGAAAATCGGCCAGGCGGCCGCGTCCAAGCGCGGTGTGATTGTGCAAATGCTGCCGTCACCCCCGCTCAGTGCGGCCATTCACTCCTCGGCCCTGCGCCAGGCGCTGCTGACTGTCCTGGAAAGAGTGGTGCAGACGATGACAGGGGGCGAGATCACCCTGCACGCCACAGGCGAGGGCGGCGTCGTATGTGTCACCGTGTCGGGTGCGCCAACGTTTGCCAGCCATTTGCCTGCGCTGGAAGTGGCGCACGAAATCATCGAGGCGTATGGCGGCAGCCTGGAGACCGCGAACGCAGACAGACAGCTCTCCGTCCGCATTCGGCTGCCCGCCATCGCCAGCAAAATCAGGGTTCTGGTGGTGGATGACAACAGCGATCTGGTCACTTTTTACCAGCGTTTTCTGGCCGGTACCCGCTACGAAATTACCCATCTGACCGAAGGCAAGCATCTGTTCGCCCAGTTCGAGGCCAACGCGCCCGATATTATTGTGCTGGATGTGCTTCTGCCCGATATTGACGGCTGGGAGCTGCTGACCTATCTGCACGAACACCCACGGAGCCGCACGGTGCCCGCCATCGTCTCCTCTGTTGTGCGCGGCGAGGAGCTTGCCCTGGCGTTAGGCGCAGCGGCCTATCTGCCCAAGCCTGTGCGCCGTCAGGAGTTTATCCAAACCCTGGATCGAGTTCTCGCGCTGGCTCAAACACCAGCCTGGAAAACCAGAGCGCAGAATGCAATAACTGGTTGATCGAAATCCCCTGCCCGGTACTCAGGAGCAGAGCATCGCTCCGGATCGATTGTGTCACCAAATCCTCCGCCGAGATGATAATGACCGGAATCGCCTGAATCGTCTCATCCCGATTTTTTAACGCCAACAGTTGCCAGCCGTCCATATCCGGCATCACCAAATCCAACAAGACCAGGTCCGGCAGGCTTTGGCGTACCTTCTCCAAACCTTCGCTGCCGTTGGCCGCTGTCTCTACCACCAAATTTTTGTCACACTGGCGCAACATCCGGCTATAGAGCAGACAAATGTCAGGATCGTCGTCCACAATCAGCACCCGCCGCACACCCCGGCCCACCATCTGCAACGCCTCTTGCAGATCGGTCTGTGTGATCGGTTTGGTCAAAAAATCGATGGCACCGGCGGCCAACGCCCGGTCAATCGGCGGCGGCAGATAGCAGCCCAGAAGAGGCGTATCCGGAATCAGCGTCCGGGCCTGGGCCAGCAGCGGCCCCACCTGGTTGGGCGAAGTCCCATTGCAGATCACCGCGTGGGCGGGGCAGCGCTCCAACTCCGCCACTACCTGTCCCAGACTATTGAGATCTACAAAGTCGACGACGCCGCTGTACTGTTTCAGCAGGGTGTGAACAAAACCCGATTCATCCCACAGAATGATGCGGGGTAGGTGGGGCAGGTGGGGTGTTTTGGACCATTGCGAGCGTTCGCGAAAGACCCAATCCTCGCCTATGTGCCGTTCGGGGGATGGGCTAACCGTCAGGGGCGGGGAGATGGGCAGGCGAAAGGAGAAGGTGCTGCCCACGCCCACCGCGCTCTCCAGCCAGATGCGCCCACTGTGCAGTTCGATAAACTGCTTGCTGACGCTCAACCCCAGCCCGCTGCCACCCCGATCCCGCCAGACGCCGCCTGTGCTCTGCTGAAATGGCTCGAAGATGCGCTCTACATCTTCCGGCACAATGCCGGGACCCGTATCCGCCACACTGATGATGAGATCGCTCCCCTTTGCTTCGGCTTGCACAGTAATGCCACCCGCATCGGTAAAGCGCGCCGCATTGCTGACCAGATTGAGGATCACCTGGCGGATGCGGGTGCGGTCGCAATAGACCAGGGGCAAATCTTCCGGCACAACCATTTGCAGGGCAAGCTGCTTTTTGTCCAGCAACGGGCGTACAACGGTGATCGATTTCTCCATATCCTCCCGCAGGTCTACCCACTCCCGATGCAGAACCATCTGCCCGGCTTCCGCCTGGCTCAACGCCAGCACGTCGTTGATCATGCTGGTCAGATGCTCCCCGTTGCGCCGCACAATCTCCAGATCGTTGAGCAACGCAGCCGGGAGCCTCTGCCCGTAGGCTTCGGGTGCGTTGGAGAGGCTGTCGATCAGCCCGATAATCATATTCAGGGGTGTACGAAATTCGTGGCTGATTTTGGCAACAAAAGCGGCTTTGGTCTTTTCGGCTTCCTCCGCCACCAGCCGCATAGCCGCCAGCCGCTCGTTGAGCAGGGCCAGGGTGCGGTTGGCAACTAGCAAATCCTCCTGAATCTCCTTCAATCCCGCGCTGGCCTGACGATTCTCCTCAATCTGGTGGCGGGCCTGCTGGGAATAGCGCAATGACCAGCGCAGGGTTTCATCACTGCGCCGGTGCAGATAGTAGACAATGCCGAAGGTTGACCAGAGGGAGACAAGGGCCAACCCGATCCAATCGGCAGAGTGTGCGCCGACCCCACCTGTCCACCAAAACCAGCCTACCAACAGGGAGGAAAGCAGCGCGCTGAAACCGGCCGCGCCCACCCCCAACATTCCCATTGCCAGCACCACAGGAAGTGTCACCAGCAGCCACAACCCCGCAATCCCCAGCCAGCCCACGCCCAGATAGAGCAGGCCGATCGTCGCCACAAGCATAAACCAACGCCCGGCCAGGGGCTGCCGCGTCTCCCACTGCCAGGCCACACCAGCCACCCCCAGCAGCAGAATCGCATAACGCAACACGGCCAGCCGTTCTGCCGACCTCAAATAGACGTCACCCCGATAGACCAACACCACCGCACAGAGCACCAGCCCCACACACAGCCATTTGGCGCTCATATAAGAGTCATCTTTGAAGTCGCGGGACGAGGAAAGCATCCTCTCTTCTCCTGGAATCGACACGGTTTGTAGAACACGGCATGGTTCAAAAGTAGCCGAATCATCTTTACAATTTCGGTGCGTCAATGGCGGATGATTTCGCCTATTCACTCCTGTGGGCCGATAGTAGATGCGCCTAGAATTTGTAAAGCAGAATTTGTCGAAAATGAACCATGCCTAGAACACGAATGGCTCGGTGCGATCTGCCTTCAAAGATTCGCTCGGACTCATGTACGACGGCCATTATTCGCTAGTACAGCCCGGCGTAAATACACTAATAGTTTCGGTCGTGGTGCGTGTACTGGTTGACGTACCACGCACCACGCATCGCACGAATCGTAGGTCTATTTACGCCGCAATGTACCAGAAAAATGCTGGTCA
>CAMDQF010000386.1 GCA_945905745.1 Litorilinea aerophila | reverse complement strand
TTCTTTCGGGAATTTCGCACTAAGTCGGATGAAATCGGTGCTTTCCCTAACGAAAACAGTTGCCTGACCCTTTTCTTCCTCGTCCTGCAGCGGGAACACGCTAAACACCACCGGCTGCCCGTGGCGAATACTTCGTGACACTAACCTCTTTTCGCAGATTTAATCCGCTCTGATCCGCCCAATCCGCGTCATCCGCGTTCCATTTTCCGTCCCCCACCCATTACGCGTCATACTCCAAATTCGGCCCCAGCCAGCGCTCGGCCTCGGCCACAGTCATCCCCTTGCGTGCGGCGTAGTCCACCACCTGATCCCGCCCGATCTTGCCGACGCTGAAGTAGCTGGCCTGGGGGTGGGCCAGGTAGAAGCCGCTGACCGACGCGGTGGGGGTCATGGCGAAGCTCTCGGTCAGGTGCAGATCGATGGCTTTGTCAGGGCCAAGCACCTCCCACAGCGTGCCCTTCTCCGTGTGCTCCGGGCAGGAGGGGTAGCCCGGCGCGGGACGGATGCCCCGGTACTTCTCTGCGATCAGCGCCGCGTTGTCCAGAGCCTCGTCGGGCGCATAGCCCCAGTGGAGCTTGCGCACATCCTCGTGCATCCGTTCGGCCAGGGCCTCGGCCAGACGGTCGGCCAAAGCTTTGACCAGAATGGCCTGGTAGTCGTCGTGATCAGCCTCATATTCGGCCACCAGCGCGTCCACGCCGATGCCCGCAGTGACCGCAAAGAGGCCCATATAATCCGCCACGCCGCTCTGCGCTGGGGCCACAAAGTCGGCCAAACACAGGTTGGGCCGCGTTTCGCCCCGGTCGGTCTGGCTACGCAGCATCCGCAGAGTCGCCAGGACTTCGCCCCGGCTCTCGTCGCGGTAAAGCTGCACGTCGTCGCCCACGCTGTTGGCCGGGAAGAGACCGATGACCGCGCGCGCCGTCAGCTTGCCCGTGGCGATAATCTCCGCCAGCATAGCCTGACCGTCGGCCAGGAGCTTGCGCGCCTCTGCCCCTTTCAGCGGGTCGTGGAGGATGGCCGGATAGACCCCGCGCATCTCCCAGGCGTGGAAGAAAGGGGTCCAGTCGATACGCTCGGCTATCCGGGCCAGGTCGATATTGTCGAAGACCTGCACCCCCAGCCGGGCCGGGCGCGTAATATCCACCTGCGCCCACTCGCTCTGGAAGCGGCGGGTACGGGCTACATCCAGGGGCAGCAGGGGCTTGCGCTGCTGGTTGGCCTGGTGATGCTGGCGCAGGCTGGCGTATTCGGCCTTTACATCGTCAATGAACTGCTCCTGGCTGTTGCGGTTGAGCAGCTTCTCCACCACGCCCACACTGCGGCTGGCGTCGTTGACGTGGATCACCGGTCCGCTGTAGACCGGGTCGATCTTGACCGCGGTGTGGATGCGCGAGGTGGTGGCCCCGCCGATCAGCAGAGGGCGGATAAAGCCCTGGCGCTCCATCTCCTTCGCCACGTGGACCATTTCGTCCAGCGAGGGAGTGATCAGCCCGCTAAGGCCGATGATGTCGGCGTTCACCCGGCGGGCGGTCTCCAGGATCTTCTCGGCGGGAACCATCACCCCCAAATCGATGATTTCGTAGTTGTTGCAGCCCAGCACAACGCCCACGATATTCTTGCCGATATCGTGGACATCCCCCTTGACCGTCGCCATCACGATTTTGCCCGCGGCCTGGTGGTTGCCGTTGACCAGTTTGGCCGCTTCGATGTAGGGCTGCAAGTAGGCGACCGCCTTTTTCATCACACGGGCGCTCTTGACCACCTGGGGCAGGAACATCTTGCCCGCTCCAAAGAGATCGCCCACCACATTCATGCCGTCCATCAGCGGCCCTTCGATGACCTGAATCGGTTCGGGCAGAAGCTGGCGCATCTCCTCGGTGTCGGCCTCGATGTGGTCGGTCAGCCCCTTGACCAGGGCGTGGATCAGCCGCTCTTTCACCGGGAACTGACGCCAGGCGGCCTCCTCGGCCTTGGCTACCACTCTGTCCCCACCCGCGGCTTTGATCTGCTCGGCAAAATCCACCAGCCGCTCGGTGGAATCGGCGCGGCGGTTGAAGATCACATCCTCCACCAGTTCGAGCAGAGCGGGGGCGATGTCGGCGTAGACCGGCAGCCCGCCGGCGTTGACAATCGCCATATCCAGCCCGGCCTGGATGGCGTGGTAGAGGAAGGCGCTGTGCATGGCCTCGCGCACGGTATTGTTGCCCCGGAAGGCAAAGGAAAGATTGCTGACGCCGCCGCTGGTTTTGCAGCCGGGCAGGGTCGCTTTGATGATGCGCACGGCCTCGATAAAGTTGATGGCGTAGTTGTTGTGCTCCTCGATGCCCGTGCCCACGGTCAGAATGTTGGCGTCGAAGATAATATCTTCGGGCGGAAAGCCGACCTCCTGGGTGAGGATGCGATAGGCCCGCGTGCAGATCGCCACTTTGCGCTCGACCGTATCCGCCTGGCCCTGTTCGTCAAAGGCCATCACAATCACCGCCGCGCCGTAGCGCCGCACCAGCCGGGCGTGCTGGCGGAATTGGGCCTCACCCTCTTTCAAGCTGATGGAATTGACCACCGCCTTGCCCTGGACACACTTCAGCCCGGCCTCGATGACGCTCCATTTGGAGGAGTCGATGACCACCGGAACCCGGGCGATGTCCGGCTCCACCGCGATCAGATTGAGGAAGCGGGTCATACAGGCTTCCCCGTCCAGCATCCCGTCGTCAAAGTTGACATCGATTAACTGCGCGCCGTTCTCCACCTGCTGGGCGGCCACCCGCACCCCGGCCTCGTAATCCCCGGCCAGGATCAGCTTGCGGAAGGCTGCCGAGCCGGTCAGGTTGGTGCGCTCGCCGATGTTGACGAAATTGGTGACGGGGGTGATCTCCAGAGGTTCCAGACCGCTGAAGCGGGTGTACTGCTCAATGGCCGGGACGCGGCGGGGCTGAATCTGCGCCACCGCCTGGGCGATGGCCCGGATGTGATCCGGTGTGGTGCCACAGCAGCCGCCCACGATATTGAGAAAGCCGCTTTCGCCAAACTCCCGCAGGTGGGCCGCGATCTCGTCCGGGGTCTGGTCGTATTCGCCAAATTCGTTGGGCAGCCCGGCGTTGGGATAGGCGCTGACCAGTGTGTCCGCGTGTTCAGACAGGCTTTCCAGATAGGGGCGCATCTCGGCCGCGCCCAGGGCGCAGTTGAGACCCACGCTGAAGGGGCGGGCGTGGGAGACCGAATTCCAGAAGGCTTCGGTGGTCTGGCCGGAGAGGGTGCGCCCGCTGGCGTCGGTGATGGTGCCGGAGATCATCACCGGCAGCCGCTCGCCCCGCTCCTGGAATAGCTCGTCTACGGCGAAGAAGGCGGCTTTGGCGTTGAGGGTGTCGAAGATCGTCTCGATCAGCAGCAGGTCCACCCCGCCGTCCAGCAGCCCCGCGGCCTGCTCCTTATACGCCGCCACCAGTTCGTCGAAGGTGACGTTGCGCTTGCCGGGGTCGTTCACATCCGGCGAGAGGGAGGCCGTGCGGTTGGTCGGCCCCAGCGCGCCAGCCACAAAACGCGGCTTGTGGGGCGTGGCCGCGCTCACTTCATCAGCGGCCTGCCGGGCAATCTGGGCCGAGGCCAGGTTGATTTCATAGGCCATCGCCTCCATACGATAGTCGGCCTGGGAGATGCGGGTGGCGTTGAAGGTGTTGGTTTCGATGATATCCGCGCCGGCGTCCAGATATTGGCGGTGAATCTGGCCGATAATCTCTGGCTGGGTCAGGGAGAGCAGATCGTTGTCCCCCTTCAGGCTGCTGGGCCAGTCGGCGAAGCGCTCGCCCCGGTAGTCGGCCTCGTCCAGCCGGTACTCCTGAATCATCGTGCCCATCGCGCCGTCCAGAATCAGAATGCGTTCCTGGGCCAGGGCTGCGATGTCGCGGGCGGGGGCAAAGGTTGGGTCGGTCATTGGGAAGGGGGTCCTTTTCCAGACAAAATTGATTACCAGAAGTTCGACTTTTTCCGAAAAGTCGAACTTCTCATAGACGGTACTATTTCGGACTGCGGATGCTGTCGTCTCTTGTAAAAGTATACTGCGAATTGCCGCCCAGGTCACATTTGGCCCTCCTATGGATAGTGCTATCATTGCTTTCTTAGCAGACCCCCGCCGCCAGTTGCAACAACGGCTGGGCCGGTCCAGTCGAGTTTTTGACAAAACAGAGGGCC
>CAMDQF010000385.1 GCA_945905745.1 Litorilinea aerophila | reverse complement strand
TGCTAATCTATCTTACTTCTTGGCTCCGTTTTTTCATCAACTTGGCGAAGGTATTGTAAAGGGGATGACAGACCCAGCCAGGGCGCGGGGGACACCTGTGGGTTCGATCCCCGCAAAGGGGTACTCGCCGCTCTCCGGGTCCACCCCGTAGTTGGCGGCCTGATACCAGTCGTGCCAGCCGTGGTAGCCACAGACTAGAATTTTGTCGCGTCCGGTCGTGCCCCGGGCAATGCGGGCGGCCACTGAGCAGGCTTCGCCGCCTCCTTTGGTGTAGCGCACCATCTGGGCGCTGGGAATGGTCTTGCACAGTTCCTCGGCCAGCTCGATTTCCAGGGGGCTGTTGAGGGTATAGAGACTGCCCCGGTCGATCTGCTCTTTGACTGCGCCGTCCACCACATCGTCGGCGTGGCCGAGAATGATAGCGCCGACCGCATTTACCCAGTCGATATACTCATTTTCGTCCACATCAATAAAGTGTGAACCCTTGGCCCGCTGAGCATAGATCGGGCTGACACCCCTGGCGAATTGGTCGGCCCGGCGGCTGATCAACTGGGTCCAGCCGGGGATCAGCTCACCGGCCCGCTTGTACAACTCCTGGGAACGGGAAACATCTGGGAATTGGGTCATAGTCGTGCCTCTTCTGGAAGGTCACCCGTCACGCTCAAAATGAGAAGAGCCGGGCAGCGTTGTAATAGAAAATATCCTCGATCTGGCGGTCATTGAGTTTCAGCCGATGGATGGCCAGGAATAGACTGCGTAGGGATTCGAGGCCGATAAGCACCGGTTGCAGGGTCGTGTGCTTTTCGGCCAGCCCCATCTCTTCGGCGTAGAGCCAATGAAACGAATCGCCGATAGCAATACAGCGTCCGCGCATCTGGCTGACGTGAAAGTCTGTACCGTAAAGGAGACGGTCGTGGCCCAGCGTCTCGACAATCGCTTCAAATGCGCCGGCTTCGGTCACCGCCGAGGTGTCACACCAGACATTCTTCAGCCCCGCCAAGCTGCCGATACCTTCGATGGTGTGCCAGGGATTGAAGCCCCGGGCGGCGTGGGCGAGGATCATACGCATATTGGGGTACTGCTCACAGTAGCGGCGAATGGTGGCCTGGTTGCGTGGGTCGGCCATGGCCCGGTCGAGTACCATGTGCAGGGTGATGGTCAGCCCTTCCTCATGGGCAATGCGCACGTGTGCTTCGCTCAAATACTCTTCGATGGGCGCAAGGAAAGTCGGGCCTGTGGTCTTTGCCATCAGGTGATAGGGTTTGAGGCCAACAAAACCCTGGCGGCGCACCGTTGCGCGCACAGTCTCCGCGTCCATTTCCGGGGCAATCAGCATCTGTCCCAGCGCATTGAAGCCCTTGGCCTGCCCCGCTTTGACTTCGGCGGCCACAAAATCGTCATTCCCCGTGCGGTCGCCTTGAAAGGCCAGGCCAAAGAAGAGGCCACCCACCGTGCGCCCGCGTGGGTGCAGCCACTCCATCTGCTCGCGATAGACCTGAAGACCAATCTCGCTGGGGGTACCGTTCAGATGCGCGGGCAGGGCACCCGCGGGATAGTGGCTGTGGCGAAAGAGATGGGCGTGGGCGTCAAAAAGCTTGTCCGGCAGATAGGGTTCAATATGGCGCGCCACAAATTCTCGGTCAGCGTCCGTGTAGGTCCAGGCTGTCATTGCTTCTCCTTGAGATAGAACTATACTCATCACGGGCATAAAGTGACATTTTTTCACCTTGTCACCCGGTCAGCTTGTCACCTTGTCAAGTATATTTAGTCCTGCCAGCTAAAAATGACACCGAGCATAGACTTTTCCCGCGCATAGGCCATTTCGTAGGCTTTTGCCATTTCGCTGTAATGAAAACGGTGGGTGATCAGCCGCTTCGGTTCGAGTCGCCCGTCCGCCATGAGCGAGAGGATGTGGGCGGCGGTGCGATCGGCTGCGTACTGGTCGAGCGTGAAGCGGGGATCGGGGCTGTTGTTGGGGTAGAGATAGCCGGCGGGGCCAGAGACGGCGATCAGGGAAATGCCTTTAATGTAAAAGTATTGCATGGAAAGAGGGTTGAAATCCAGATCCGCCTCGCCGCGCCCCAGAAGGCTGACAATCGAGACCCGGCCATTGGGACGCACAATCTCCACAGCCGTGCGGTAGGCGGGCCAGGGATTGGCGGTCAACACCACCAGATCGATGCCCGCGCCGTCGCTGAATTCGGCCAGCTTGGCGTGCAGGTCTGGATCGTTGTAGAGGAGGGCGGCATGGGCGCCCATCCGTTTAGCCAGGTCCATGCGGAAAGGGTCGTTGCCAATCGCCACCACCCGCGCCCCAAAGAGGGGACCGACGGCTACCGCACCCAGCCCCAATGTGCCCAGACCTACCACCGCCACGGTTTCACCCGGTTTGAAATGGGCCTTGTGATAACAGTGGGCGCTGAGTGCGTAGAGGTGGGCATAGACAGCGTCTTCGTCGGCCACATTCGGCGGCACTTTCACCAGACTTCCATCTTGGGTTGTGATGTAGGCCGATTGGTGGGGCATGCGCGTGACGATGCGGTCGCCCACCTGCACACGGGTGACCCCACTGCCCACGCCCCGCACTAGGCCCAGGTTGCTGTCGCCCACCCAGCGGGGATAGTCGGGCGCACCCGGCACACGTTCAGCCCCTTCGTAATTGCCCCGATCCGTACCGATCTTCAGCGCGGAGATGCGCGTCTCCACCCAGATTTCGTTGGGCTGCAAATGGCTGGTCTCCAGGGGCTGTTCTTCCATGCGGAGATCACGGGGGCCGTGGAGAATGGCGATTTTCATGGTGAACCTTTTCCTGGTGCGAAGGCTGTTGCCTGTTGTACTATAGGCACAAGTAGAGAACGATGCGCTTTGGGTGGGGTCTCTCCCATTTTCGGGGTAGACCTGCCAGTTTTTTGAAAGCTGGCAGGCCTGACGCCTCTTGAAAAGTGCTACAGCCCGGCGCTGTCCAACTCCTGGCTGCGGGCGTCGAGGACGCTCATCAGGGAGAAATCACCGCCCCAGGGCACAATTTGGGCTCCCATGGCCTGGTAGCGTTTGAGTTGCTCCAGGGAACCGACTGCAATGCCCCACACTTTGTTGTGCTTTTCACAGGCAGCCGCCACCGTCTCCACGGCCTTGTCAAAGGTCATCGACGTGCCGGTCGCGACCCGAATGCGCATTTGCAGGTCTGCAGGGCCGACGAAAAGCCCATCAATGCCCTCGATGGAGGCGATGGCTTCGGCGTTGGCGACGGCTTCCAGGGTTTCGATCTGGGGCAGGATAAAGGTCTCCCGGTTGGCATCTCCGGCGAAATCCATGCCTGCGCCCCAGGCGGCGATGCCAAAATCGGCATCCAGCCCTGCCCCATCCATACCCCGGTTGCCGATGGGAGGGAATTTGGCGGCTTGGACCAGATCATTCGCCATCTCTGGCGTGGAGACGAGGGGCACAAGAAAGCCGCTGGCTCCATCTTCCAAATAGCGGTAGAGTTTTGTGCGCTCTAATGTAGACGGGCGCACCATACAGTCGATATCCGCGGCGTGGCACATAGCCAGGATCGCTTGCACTTCCCGATCGCTCATCGTCCGATGTTCCAGATCGAACCAGATGCCATCAAATTTGAAGTGTGCGGCATAACGCACGTAGAAGGGCAAAAAGTGGCCCATAGAACAGACCCGGGCAAAACGCCCACTGCGAAACTTCTCCAGCATCTTACTCTTGCGCATGGTAGCATCTCCTGGGGAGTGTGGATGAAGAATTCGATTTGGAATTGTACGAGACTTCACATAGTATACTACAATAGGATAAAAAGATTGTCACCTCTGCTTTTCGACACATCTATCGATTGGAATCGAGTTTCCCATGCTCTCCAAGCCTAAATTTGAAAACCGAAAGTTGAAACGGCCACAATTCCTCTATCAAGCAGTTCAGGACGAGGTCAAGGCTTACATTCTTGAGCAATCGCTGATGCCTGGGGATGCCCTGCCCCCGGAGACAGAATTGGCTGAGCAGCTAGGCGTAAGCCGCAATTCCGTGCGTGAGGCGATCAAATCGCTGGAAACCCTGGGAATTGTGGAAGCCAGAACCGGGGCAGGTCTCTTTGTTCGCAACTTTTCCGGCTCTTTAGGATCTCAGGGGGTTGACATGAAAAATCGTGTTCGCCCCTGTAGATCGAGCCAGATTCGTTGAAACAGGGTTGAGACTTTCATGATGCCGTAGCATCGCCGCTTGATGGTCTTGAGTTTGTTATTGAGTCCTTC
>CAMDQF010000384.1 GCA_945905745.1 Litorilinea aerophila | reverse complement strand
GCCCGACTTCTTCAACGCCCAGGGCGGCGATGAGATGGACAGCCGCAGCGACGACAAAGGCGGCGAACCGGAAGCCGCCGCCATCGGTGTCATCGACGGGCGCACCTACGCCTTTATCGGTCTGGAACGGATGAGCGGCATCTTCGTCTACGATGTGAGTGAGCCGACGGCACCGGTCTTCGTCGATTATGTGAGCAATTGGGACCCTGCCGCAAACAGCGGGGATATCTCACCCGAAGGCTTCAAATTCGTGGCGGCTGAGGATAGCCCCACGGGCGGCCCCCTGCTCCTCGTTGCCAATGAATTCAGCGGCACAGTGACGGTCTGGTCGGTCAACCCATAAGGCAGCCCTTGGCGGGACCCAGGTTTTTCTAGCGAAAAGTGAAACGCGAGAGAAAACGTTGCTCTCGTGTTTCACTTTTCGCATTTTGCCGTCAACTCTGCATTGGCTGTGTTATGCTGAAGGAGAGAATGACGCCACAGAACAGAGTCAATCATTTTTGAATAGGAGACATTGCATATGCAGTTACGTGAACGTTTTCATCGCCAACTGAACGAATTACGCGGCGAAATTCTGGCCATGGGCAGCCAGGTGGAGGAGCAGCTACATCTCTCTTTGGCCGCGCTCAGCACTCTGGACGACGACAAAATCCGGGCGATCTACGCCCTGGATGAAGAGGTCAACCGTCGCCGCTACGCGGTGGAAGATAGCTGCTTCACCCTGATCGCCATGCAGCACCCCACAGCTAAGGATTTGCGGCTGGTTCTTTCCGCCCTGGCGATGTCCGTGGATTTGGAGCGGATGGGCGACCAGACCAAAGGCATTGCCAAAGCCGTGCGCCATCTGCGCCGCCTGCCTGCAACCCGTCGGCCCGCGCTGTTAGAGCAGATGGGGCTGGCCGGAGGGCGTATGTTGCGCCAGGCTATGAACGCCTATTCAGAAGATGACGCCGAGTTGGCCCGCACGGTGTCGCCCCTGGATGAGGAAGTGGACAACCAGTACGCCCGCATCTATGCCGACCTGATGATGCAGATGGCCCTGTCCGACACGACCGATGAGGTGGAAGCCATCTACGAAGTTTTGCGTTCAGCGCGAGAACTGGAGCGCTTTGGCGATCTGGCCGCCAACGTGGCCGAACGGGTCGTCTTTATGATCACTGGCTCTATGGAACACACACAGGACGACGATGCGTAAGCTGCTTTTCTCTCCCACACTCTGGCGACTGCTGCAGGCCCACCTGTTCGGAGCCTTACTGGTCGGCCTGCTCGTCCGCTTTGTCTATAATCCCCTGCTCCCCTTTGGGCAACTCTTGGTCAACTCGCTCGTCTTTGGGTTGGCCGGTGGGCTGATTTCCTGGGCGTGTACCTGGCGGGTCATGGCCGAAATACGTCAATTGTTGAGGGTGATGGAGCGCACTGCGCAAGGTGATTCTTCGGCGCGCATCTTTTCCACACGGCAGGACGAGATCGGCCAATTAATGAGTGCGTACAACCGGGTGGCCGAAGGACTGCAAGAGGAAATCGCGGTGCGTAGCAAAGAACGCAGCTATCTCCTCTCGGTTTTGGATGCTATGGGTGACGGTGTGCTGATCGTCAACGAGGACGGCCAAGTGCGGCTGATCAACCAGGCTGCCCTGACTGCTTTCCGCACTTCCGAACAGCAGGCCCTGGACCATCCATTTGCCCAGGTCGTCCGGGATCACCGGCTGATCCACCTCTGGCAGAGCTGCTTGCAGGGCAATGAGGAAGTGAGCCAGACCTACGAAACCCTGAACGGCGGGCGCACCCTGCGTTCGGTGATGGCCCCCATCCGCGCCTCTTCCCCTCAAAGTTATCTGGTGATGATCCAGGACCTGACCGAAGTGCGCCGTCTGGAGCGTATCCGCCGGGAGTTTGTCAGCAATGTCTCCCACGAACTGCGCACGCCCCTCGCCTCCCTGCGCGCCCTGGCCGACACCCTGCGCGACGGCGCGCTGGACGATCCCCCCGCGGCCCGGCGTTTTTTGGATCGGATGGATGGGGAGGTGGACGCCCTGACCCAAATGGTGGCGGAGTTGCTGGAACTCTCCCGCATCGAATCCGGGCGGGTGCCCATTCGTCTGCGCGCCGCATCTCTGGGCGAGGTGCTTCTGCCCGCGCTGGAGCGGCTGATGCCCCAATTCGACCGGGCCGGGCTGACGCTGACGGTGGAAATCCCGGATGGGCTGCCATCGGCCCTGGCCGATGTGGAGCGGGTGCAGCAGGTGATCACGAATCTGGTCCACAACGCGCTGAAATTTACCCCCAGCGGCGGCACGGTGCGGGTAACGGCCCGGCTGAACGACGAGAAACCCGACTGGCTGCCCGGCTACGTCCACGAGACTCCACCCGCCGCGACAGCCAACCAGATGATCCTCGTCCAGGTCTGCGATACCGGTGTGGGCATCCCCGCCCACGACCTGCCCCGCATCTTCGAGCGTTTTTATAAGGCCGACCGCGCCCGCTCTGGCGGCGGCACAGGGCTGGGGCTGGCGATTGCCAAGCACATCGTCCAGGCCCACGGCGGGCGCATTTCCGCGGCCAGCAAGGAGGGGGAGGGTAGCACCTTCTCCTTCACGCTGCCTGTAGCACGACAGTAGAGAAACGATGGGATATCTTTCCCAGATACCCTGAAAGGAAGGTGACGTGAAATGAATGGATACCCCACGACCTTGCTGGAAGCAGTCGCACCAGACAACGAGAAAGTGCAACAGCCTCCCCGTGCGTCGTCAGTTTCAGGTTCGTATACAGACTTGATTGACGCCGCTTGCGCCATACGCGGAGACCTTCTGCATTTAGAGGGGCGCTCCGTCGAAAGCATAACGCATGTCCACCCCAAATTCCGGGCCAGTGCCCGCAACTTTCTCCACTACGTGGCCCTGCGTCGCCGAGACCTGCGCCCCCTGCAAACCCAACTGGCGCGCCTGGGGCTTTCCTCTTTGGGGCGCTCCGAATCCCACGTCCTTGCCACCCTGGATGCGGTGTTGGGCGTACTCTGCCAGTTGACCGGCCAGACCGGCCCCGCCCCGGTCACGCCACCCGTTGACTTCGACGATGGCCCGCGCTTGCTGGCCCAACACACCGAAGACCTTCTCGGCCCCAAACCCCTGGAACGTCCCGTTCACATTATGGTGACCATGCCCACCGAGGCCGCCGATGATTATGTGCTTGTCGAAAGTTTGCTCAAGCACGGCATGAACTGTATGCGCATCAACTGCGCTCACGATGGCCCGGCCGAATGGATGCGTATGATCGACTATCTTCGTCGAGCAGAACAGGCCACCCAACGCAGTTGTCGGCTGCTCATGGACCTGGCCGGACCCAAACTGCGTACCGGGCCAATGGAGGCAGGACCAGCCGTGGTCAAAGTACGCCCCCAACGCAACTCCTTCGGCGGCATCCTATCCCCTGCCCGTCTCTGGCTGACAGACCAGGATAAAGCTGTCGCGCCGCCCTCTCCTGCCGATGCAACGCTACCTGTGCCCCACGAGTGGCTTCGCCGTCTGGCGCTGAGTGATAAGATCAATTGCACCGACACACGGGGGGCGCAACGCACACTGCGTGTGGTCGATGTGGCTCTGGGCGGTTGCTGGGCGGAGATAGGCAAGACAGCCTATTTTGCCAGTGGCACAGAATTGATCTGCCAGGGCAAATCTCACGGGGATCAAAAACGGCGCGCCCCAATCGGGGAGATGCCCCGCCAGCCAATGACGATCCCCCTGCGCCAGGGCGATCTGCTGATCCTCACCAGCGACCAGCAACCGGGCCGTCCGGCTACCTACGACAGTGGCGGTGTGCTGCTTACTCCGGCACACATTGGGTGTACCGCCCCAGAGATATTCGCCGACATCAACGCGGGGGAACGCATCCGTTTTGATGATGGAAAGATCGGCGGGGTGGTGGAGAAACGGGAGGTAGACGCTCTTCACGTGCGCATCACCCAGACCCGGATGCAGGGGGCCAGACTGGGCAGTGACAAAGGCATCAATCTGCCGGACAGCCATCTGCGCTTGAAGGCTCTCACCCAGAAGGATCGCCAGGACCTGACCTTCATTATGCAGCACGCGGATATGGTGGCGCTCTCCTTTGTCATTGGACTTTTGACAATTAGGCTAACATAAGCCAGACCTATAATTGACAAATTAGAGGAACTGAGCCAGAAGTAGTGTATGGACATCACTCTACACACTACCAAGCTGACGCAGTTCCGGGACACAGTGTATCAGAACTTTACCAATC
>CAMDQF010000383.1 GCA_945905745.1 Litorilinea aerophila | reverse complement strand
TTGTGACGCTGGAAGTGACTGAAGCGGCCCTGCGCGAGCAAAAAGGGCAGGCGTTGAAGCTCTATACCCAGGCGGTGGAAAATCTCTACGGCCATTTGAGCGTTGCCAAGACCCGCATGAGTTTTTCGCAGCCCTTTCTCGACAGCCTGACCGCAGACCTGAAATTGGTCCCCGCGGATGAGATGGATGTGCTGGAACGCTTCGCCCTGGAACCCTACCGCCAGAAGTCGATTCTCATCTACCGCCGCCTGCTGGCGACCATTCGCCAAAACGAGCTGCCCTGGGAGCAGCAGAAACCAGACCCCCGGGCTTATCCAGACGCGGCGGCCTTTGTGGCGGATTTGGAGCTGATTCAAGAGAGTCTGCGCCAGAACAACGGCTGGCGGCTGGCCGACGGACGCTTTGCCACACTGGTGCAGCAGGCGCGCATCTTCGGCTTTCACCTGGCGACTCTGGACGTGCGCCAACATTCGGACCGCCACCGGGAGGCAATGGCCGAAATTTACACCCGGTATCACCCCGGCACAGACTATCGCGCCCTTTCAGAAGCGGAGAAAGTGGCCTGGCTGGTGGGGGAGATTGGCAGCCAGCGCCCGCTGACCGCCCAACTCAACTTTTCCGTTGCGACGAATGAGACAATCGCGCTCTTCCGTCTGATTCAGACGGCCCAGGAACGGGTCGGTCCCCAGGCCATCCAGACTTATATCATCAGTATGACCACCTCCGTCAGCCATCTGCTGGAAGTGCTGCTGCTGGCGAAAGATGCGGGGCTGTTCGGGAAGATCGGCGTTGTGCCCCTCTTTGAGACGATTGAAGACCTGAAAAACGCGTCGGCGGTGATGGAGCAGATGTTCCAGACGCCCATCTACCGGGAGCATCTGGCCCTGCGCGGCAACAGCCAGCAAATTATGATCGGCTACAGCGATTCCAACAAAGATGGCGGTTATCTGCGGGCCAACTGGATGCTCTACGAGGCGCAACAGCATCTGGCCCAGGTCTGCGACGCCCACAAAATGCGGCTGACCCTTTTCCACGGGCGGGGCGGCTCGATTGGGCGGGGCGGTGGTCCCGCCAACCGGGCGATTTTGGCTCAGCCGCCGGGGTCGATCAAAGCCCGCATCAAAATCACCGAACAGGGCGAGGTAATCAGCAACCGCTACAGCAACGAAGTCATCGCCCACCGCCATCTGGAACAACTGGTCAACGCGGTACTGCTGACCAGTGGCAAGCGGCCCGACTTCCCCAAAGAGGGGGAGTGGGCGGCGGTGATGGAAGATACGAGTCGGCGGGCAGAGGAGGCGTACCGGGCATTGATCCAGAACCCATCCTTCCTGCGCTACTTCAACGAGACGACACCCCTGGACCAGATCAACCAGCTCAACATCGGCTCGCGACCGGCCAAGCGCAAAGCGACCGCCGGCGTCTCGGACTTGCGGGCAATTCCGTGGGTCTTTGCCTGGAGCCAGAGCCGGGTCAACCTGCCCGGCTGGTACGGGTTGGGCGCGGGCATTGAAGGGTGGATATCAGCACCGGGAGCGTCAGCGACCGGCCTCCCGCTCCTACAGGAGATGTACGCTGAGTGGCCTTTCTTTCGCACAGTTATTGATCGGGCACAAGTGAGTATGCGCCGAGCCGATATGCCCATCGCCAGCCTTTACGCCGAACTGACTGACGAGTCCGTACGGGCGACTGTCTTTGCCGGGATTCAGGCCGAGTATGCGCGCACGGAGCGGGTCATCCTCGCCATCACAGGTCAGGCGGCCCTGCTGGACAACGAAGAGTGGCTGCAACGCAGCATCAATTTGCGCAATCCCTACATTGATCCGCTCAATTACATCCAGGCCGCGCTGATCAAACGCATCCGCAGCGAACCGGAGACCGCCGAGGCCCTGCGGCCCGTGCTTTTGCTGTCGGTCAATGGAGTGGCGGCTGGGTTGCAGGGGACGGGATGACAAGGGATCGAAGATTGGGGACTGGGGACTGGGATAACCGATGCCCAATCCCCAATCCCCAATCCCCAGTCTCAACAACTATACGAGGCACAAATCGTGACTACACTTTCCTCCACCGTTGATGGGCTGTTGATCGACATCGCCGGTGTTTTAACGATTGGTGGGGTAGCTCTTCCGGGCGCGCAAGAGGCGTTGCGAACGCTGCGCGCCCGGGGTATTCCCCTGCGCTTTATCACCAACACGACGATTTACTGTCGGCAGACCCTTTGCGAGTTGCTACAAAGTCTCGGTTTTGCGGTGGAACTGGACGATCTGTTCACGGCGACGCTGGCCGCTTCCCGTTATTTGCAGGAGCAGAAAGCCGAACGCTATCTACCCCTGCTAATGCCCGACGCCCAGCAGGAATTCGTCGGGCTGGACGTGGACGAGGAAAATCCCCAGTATGTGGTGGTGGGAGATTTGGGGGCTGGCTTCACCTTTTCCCGCATGAACACCGCCTTCCGCGCCCTACTCAATGGCGCGCAATTGGTGGCCCTGCACAAGAAACGTTTCTGGCGTACCCCCGACGGCTTCTTTATGGATGCGGGTTCCTACGTGGCTGCACTGGAATATGCAACGGGGGCGAGCGCTCTGGTGGCGGGCAAGCCCAGCAGCGCCTACTTCCACATGGTGCTGGACGATCTGGGCGTACCCCCGGCCCGGGTGGCCATGATCGGCGACGATATCGAAGCCGATGTGCGGGGCGCGCAGATTGTCGGCGCACAGGGCTGGCTGGTCAAATCCGGAAAATTCCGCCGGGAAGACCTGGGCCGGGCCATCTGGCCGGAGCGGATTTTCGAGAGTTTTGAAGAATTGGTAGGACAATTCTGTGCGGAATAGGGAAGTATTGCGTATTTCGTATTGCGTAGGAGGGGACGCTGGCGGCATTGGTCAACATTGAATGAAGTGAGAAAGGGGCACCTTTCAGCACTACCCAAGAACGCCAGTTGACCCTCAATCGTGACTGCCTACGCAATACGCAATACGCTCTCCCCGCCAATGAGGAATAGAGACGTATGAAGACAATCCAACTGTTCGACACAACCCTGCGCGATGGAACCCAGGGCGAAGGGATATCCTTCAGTGCGGACGACAAATTGCGCATCGCCGCCCGGCTGGACGACTTCGGCGTGGACTACATCGAAGGCGGCTGGCCTGGTTCAAACCCGAAGGATATGGAATTCTTCGCGCGGGCCGCCAACGAACTGACGCTGAAACGGGCGAAGATCGTCGCTTTCGGCTCCACCTGCCGGGTGAAAACCAAACCCGCCAACGATTCCCAGATTCAACTGCTGATCGAAGCCAATACGCCGGTGGTTGCCATCTTTGGCAAAAGCTGGGAGATGCAGGTAACGGAAATCCTGCGCACGACCCTGGACGAAAATTTACGGATGATCCGGGAGTCGGTGGCCTACGTGAAGGCGCAGGGCCGGGAAGTGATCTACGACGCCGAACACTTCTTCGACGGCTACAAAGCCAACCCGGAGTACGCCCTCTCCACACTCAAAGCCGCAGTGATCGGCGGCGCGGATGCAGTCGTTCTTTGCGATACTAACGGCGGCTGCCTGCCCTGGGAGGTCGCCGAAGCCATCGAAGCTGTGCGGGATGAACTGGGCATCGGTGTGGGAATCAGTGAGCAGTCAACAGTCAGCAGTCCCCGTTCGGCGTCGGTTACGTTGGGAATTCACGCCCACAACGACAGCGGGACGGGCGTGGCGAATACCCTGGCCGCGGTGCGGGCCGGGGCCAATCACGTACAGGGGACAATCAATGGCTATGGCGAGCGCTGTGGCAATGCGGATTTGGTATCGGTCATCGCCGATTTGCAGCTCAAAATGGGCTACAACGTCACCTCCGCCGAAGGGCTGAGCCAGTTGGCCGACTTGAGCCACTTTGTCAGCGAACTGGCGAATCTCAGCCCGAACAGCCATCAACCCTTCGTCGGCCACAGCGCCTTTGCCCACAAGGGCGGAACGCATGTCAATGCGGTGGTCAAAAATGTGATGAGCTACCAGCACGTGGACCCGGCTGCGGTGGGCAATCTGACCCGCGTGCTGGTCAGCGAGCTGAGCGGCAAGGACAACATTTCGGTCAAATCTGCCGAGTTTGGCTTGCAGGGGCTGAGCAGAGAGCAGGAGCAGGCTGTGCTGCGCCAGATCAAAGATTTGGAAAATGCGGGCTTTGCTTTTGAGAGTGCAGAGGCCAGTGTCGAGTTGCTCCTGCGCAGGACAAAAAAGGGCTACATTGCCCCTTTCCAGCTAGTCGATTATACTGCCAGCGTGGAGCATCGGG
>CAMDQF010000382.1 GCA_945905745.1 Litorilinea aerophila | reverse complement strand
CGAGCCGTGTACCTCCACATCAAACGAACCCCGGCGGGGCACGAAAATCCCTTCGGCTCCCCCTGCATAGCCCACCCGATAGAAGCCAACCATCGGGTCTGCGATCTCGAAGCCGGGGGAAGGCAGATAGCGGTGGCCTGCCGCGTCATAGAGCGGATGGGGTCGCCGCGGGGTGGGGTCAAAGGGATCACCCGGCTCGATCAGCCGTCCTTCCACCCAGAGCGGTTGGGGATCGCCCAAGAGCATGGCGACTAGATCAAGGGTGTGTGGATGGTGTTTGATCAGGTCGGTGTAGAAGTACATCGTGACAAAACGGGGTTCGCCGATGTCGCCCCGGGCAATGGCCGCCCGCAACTTTTTGTAGCCGTCGTGGTGACGGCGCATCGCGCCCCAGTTGAAGGCGACGTTGTTGGCCTTACAGGCAGCCACGATACGATCCGCCTCGGCCAGTGAGGCGCACAGCCCTTTTTCGGCATAGATACCACGCACGCCATGTTCGGCGGCAAAGATGATCGGCTCGGCGCGGGCAAAGGAGGGCGTGGTGATGCTCACGATGTCGGGCTTTTCCTTTTCGATCATAGTCCTATAGTCGAGATAGGTGTTGGTGATGCCAAAGCGGGTGGCGAAGCGTTGCATACGCTCGGCCCCCCGGTTGGCCACAGCGATCACTTCGGTCTCAGCGATGGCAGCGTAGCCACAGAAATGGCTGTAGGGCTTGGAAAAGCTGCCCGCTTCGATCTCATCTTCGATCAAGCCACCCATGCGGCCCGTCCCAATGATGGCGACGCGATAATTTCTGGTCATTTCACTTCTTCCTTAAACACTAAACTTGGGCTGCTTTGGCGCGGTGTTGCGCTGCAGGCGCAGATTGCGCTCCCGTAACGGTAAGTCCACCCGGGCGCCGCCCCGGCGGTGCGATTCGATTAAGGCAAAGATGATCTCCATCCCAGCCAGGGCCACACGCGGGCCACCGCGCGTCGGTTGGCCCGTGTCCAACGCCTGCACCAGATCTTCGATCAGGCGCAGGGTGGTGCTGACCCGTGGCGGCTGCGGGAATGGTGACTCCAGCAGCGCGGTGTGACCGTGGCTGTCAATTGTCTGTGGACGGCGCAGCAGCCAGCTCAGACCGTCATTCAACGCAGTGAGTGAGCCGCGCGCACAGACCACTTCACAATCCGAGCCGCGTCCAGTCGTTAACAGATAGGCCATCACCCCATTGCGAAAGCAGAGCAGCGCGTCGCCCGCGGGGTCATCGCGCAGGATGTCACCCTCGAAGATGGAATCATCGGCGCGCAGGGTGGCCTGTACCCAGGCGACCGGCAGGTCGTTGTTGAGGCGCAGCGCCCAGTCAACGTAGTGGCTGCCCATATTGAAGAGCGTACCCGTATTGAAGATGAGAATGCTCTCGAGCGCGCCCAGTTCGCCGCTCTCCACAAAGGATTTCATGGCATCGTACTCGCTGGCCCAGCGTCGGTTGGTGCCCAGGTTAAAAGCCACCCCGTTGTGCTCCACCGCTGCCACCATCGCCTCCGCTTCCGCCAACGAGGCTGCCATCGCCTTCTCGGCATAGATGGCTTTGATGCCGTGTTCGGCAGCGTAGATGACGATCTCGGTGCGTGGCTCTGGCTGGGTGGCTACGCTGACAATATCGAGCTTTTCGCGTGCGATCATCTGGCGATAGTCAGTATATTGGGCAGCGGGAGGCACATGGAATTGGCGGCCAAACTCCGCCATCACATCCGTGCGCATATCGGCACAGGCCACCAACTCCGTGCGTGGACAGGCCGTAAAGCCAGCGGCATGGGACATCGGCAGGACAATCGTGGGATAGTCGATCACTTCGTTGTCAATAAAGCCGCCCATCCGGCTACAACCAATCACCCCGGCGCGGTATGTTTTCATGGCATATCCTTTCTTCTTCGCAGTTCGATAAAAAGCAAAACGATAACGTGACGCGTTGACTTGATTGTCCTGTCCCGCCACCTCCTCATTCCCAAAGCAGCAACACCCCCATTGCTTCGCTCAGGCGCGCATAGAGCAGATCATAGGCGGCTTTGGCTTGGGTGAAGGGGAAACGATGACTGATGAGTGGCTCGACCTGGATGCGCCCGGCTTGCATCAGTTCAATCGACCGGGCCAGCATCACAGGGCGCGTTTCCGCTGCATAGTAGCCACCGATCAGTCGTCTGCGTTGAATCTTGCCGGCATCTAACGGCAATGGCGCACCGTGATAGAGACCGATGAGGTGCAACGTGCCTCCATCGCGCACCATCTCCTGCGCCTGAACAAACGAGGTCAGCCCCGCTTTGCCGCCCACACAGTCGAAGACCAGGTGGGCACCTTGGCCGGCTGTCAACTCGCGTACCCGCTCCACCGGATCTTCTTCGGTGGCATTGATGGCCAGGTGCGCACCCAGGCTTTGCGCCAACTGGCACCGAGCAGCGATCGTATCCACTACAATCAACCGCGCCAATAGATGTTGGCGCACCGCCTGCATCACCAGGTTGCCCACCAAGCCCTGCCCCAGCACCACTACCGTGTCGCCGGGACGAACGCCAGGTACCTGTGCCCAGGTGACACCACCGGTGACCAGAGGCAGAAAGGCAGCCTGGGCGAAGGACATCTCATCGGGAATGGGCCAGACCGCCGTGCCTTCCATGGCCTCCGTCGAGAGCAACACAAACTGGGCATGAGGTGCGACGGCAACCACGCGATCGCCCGGCTTGAAGCGCGCTGCCGCTTCGTCACCGACGGCTTCCACCACACCCCCCACCGAATAGCCCATAATCGCTGGGTCAATGGCCTCTTCGTGCATGTAGCGGCGCAGAACCTCCGAGCCGCGGCTGATCAGGCTTACTCGGCTGCGCACCAGCACATCGCGCGGGCCACAGACCGGTAGGGGAACTTCCTCGAGTACGATATTGCCGAACCCTTCTGGTTTTGCCACACGTAGCATGGAAAGCTTCTCTTGCGAACGGTTGGATTCTTGGGCCTATGCCTGCGCCACGATTCTACGGCAGATCGACCCGCATACCAGAGGCCCGCACATGGATCACCCCGTGGAGCGTGGCGTAGTAGGTGAGCAGCACTGTTCCATCTGCCAGCAGCAGCAGGTCGGGCGTGCCAAAGCTAAAGCGCTGCAACTCATCCCAAATGCGCTCCTCCACATCAGCGAGCGGTGGGAGCGTCACCGGTTTTCCAGTCATACAGCCCTGCTCGCCATCCCACAATTGGATCGGCTGGTCAACGACCCACGTCTTCCCACCATCCACGGAGTGCCAGAGCAGGCTGCCCAGAGGGGGGTGGCGATAGTTGCTGGCGGCCAGCAAGCGGCCATCGGAGAGTACAAGCGGCGCGCTGATCTGCCCGACAAAGCCCAGGCTCTCCGCTGCGCTCCACGTTTGCCCATGATCGGCCGAAAACGCGCGATGCACAGCAATCGTCCGCTCACTTCCCTGCAAGAAGGTCCAGAGCAGGGTAATCAGCCGCCCGTCGGGCAGCAGATCGAAGCGGGCATCGCACAGGTTGAGACGACCACTCGCATCGCCGGCCACCATGAGCGGCGGCGAGAAGGTGCGCCCGTCGTCGTGGGAGATGATCAGCGCCGTCGCATTTACACCGGACGGGATACGGCATTCGATTGGCACACAGAGCGCGCCATTGGCTGCCACAAACGGGGGCGCAGTCACACCGACCCGATCCAGAGGGTGTAGCTGCGGCTGTGTGGGGGGTGACCAACTGGCACCGCCGTCTTCGCTACGTGTCAGAAAAAAGCGCAGTGGGTAGCGTTCCCCCTCTGCGCCGAAGGGGTAGAGATTGGGAGGCAGCCCTTCGACAGTGCCAAAGGAAGCCACAAGCGCGCCTTCTGGCGTTTGGCAAAGTCCACCCGTGATCACAGTTTGCGTGGGCGTCTCCTGGAGTCCATTGAAAACGGTTTGGGGTGCCAACCAATGCCTGCCCCCATCGTGCGAACGTTGCAGGAGCAACACGCCATCATGGCTGTGTTTGGTCATCCCCTGGCGATAGACGCAAACGACCGTGCCGTCGGCCAGCCGAGCCGAGAGAGGAAAGGCGCAGCTAACCTGTGGGTTGTGGGCGGCCAGGTTGGGCGAAACTGCAACATCGAAGAGAATCTCAATTTGCATAGGATGAAGGGTGGCCTCCGTGATGATTGGCACGCCATCTACACATGAAAAACATAAAGCGAGCGATTTTCCAGGGGTAGGGTAATGCGCCTGTGCAGACGGTGACTCTCGGCCACCGCCAGACAGGCTTCGGTCAGGTGAT
>CAMDQF010000381.1 GCA_945905745.1 Litorilinea aerophila | reverse complement strand
TAGCGTTACGTTTTACGGTCGTCGAGAATCGTCCCGGACCACCAGCGGGACGTACCCTCCAGATCATTGACGTTTGATTGCCAACGAGAATGACACCGACGGCTACTGCAAAGATGGCGTGGGAGAAGCAAATGTGGGCGAAGCGTTCGCCCATTTCTTTGCACAAGGCAACTGGAGGCCAAAAAATGATTGGAATTGGGTACCATGACCTGAAAGGTCGCGTAGTGTTGGCGACGGAAGCCATTCCGTCGGGCGTCGTAGTCTGTTCGTCGAGGATTCGGGGGTTAGCCCCGGAGCGGGATATGTACAGCCTGCAAAAAGAGGAGAATGTCCACCTCTATATCGACGAGCCAGGCCAGATTTTCTCCCATAGCTGTGATCCGAATCTGACGGTGCGGGACAACGAGTACGGCGCGTTCGATTTTGTGACTGTGCGCCCAGTGCAGGAAGGGGATGAGCTTTCCTTCCACTACGGGATGAGCGAGGCCGAGTCGGTGGCTGTGGCCGCTTGCTGCTGTGGCTCCGCCAAGTGCCAGGGCCGTTCCGTCGGCTTCCGGGAATTGACCGATGAGCAGCAGGCCGAACTGGTGCGTCTGGGTGTCTCGGACTTCTTACGCCGCTGGTATGAGGGCACACCCCGGCCTGTGATGGCCCATGGCTACCAGACCTACGCAGCAATGCAAGTACAGATGTAAAGAGAAGTTCGACTTTTCGGAAAAGTCGAACTTCTGAATGACCACAAAGGCACGAAGGCACAAGGGATTTCTTTTCTTTGCGTCTTCGTGCCTTTGACGTTAAGTTGTCCGTGCCATATATTCCAGCACGGCGCGGGCCAGCCGTGCATCTGCTCCTGCCCGGTGACTATTGGGTAGATCAATTCCACATTGGCGTGCGGCTTTGTCCAACCCCTGCCACTTGTAATCCCCGTAACTGCCCCGTTCCCCAAAGAACTCTGCATACAATTTCATAATGCAAAAGGCGTTGGACCCCGCGGCTGTCTCGGCCACTTTGTGGGCTGCGTGGGACTGGGTGATCATCCGCAGATCGAACTCGGCGTTGTAGATGCCTACCCGCCGCCCGTGCAGGATAGCCTGCACCTGGGGCCACAGTTCTGCCCAGGTGGGCGCGCCGGCCACCATTTCGTCGGTGATATGGTGAACCCGGGTGGCGTCCCAGGGGATGCGCCGGGTGGGTTTGACCAGAGAATCCAGCAGAACAGAGCCGTTGTGATCAACGAGGGCGATCTCGACGATTTCGGCGCGCGCATCCAGGCCGGTGGTCTCTGTGTCGAGATAGACCGGATGGCTGACCAGAATTGCCTGTGCCCGCTGCACGATTCCCATCTGTCGTGGGTTCATCCGATCACCTTTCCTTTCTGTCCATCGCAATTTTTGCCCGATTCTGCCCTCTTTTTCTTCCGGGGCATGTAGGCCATTCTACAGCATCCAGGGCCATCTGGGCCTATTCTAAATTGTGCAATACCTACACCCATCCCAAAGGAATTCCCTCATGGCAAACCGTAAGCAAATAAATCGCACCCCACACCAGGAAACCCAGCCGCAAGCGAAACCGAGAAGGCGTCTGACCAACACTCTTCTCGGTCTGATTCTCTTTTCTGGCTTTGTCTTCCTCCTCTGGCAGCAGACCGGCGGGAGTGCGCCTTCCCCTGGGCTGGATGTGGCTGATCCCGCGCGGGGGCCAGCGGATGCTCCTATCGAAATTGTGCAGTACAGTGATTTTGGCTGCCCGTCCTGTCGGGGCTGGCATCGTGCGGGTATCGTTGACCAGTTGCTGGAAACCTACGGAGAAAAAGTGCGTTTCGTCTGGAAGGACTTTCCTGTAGTCACGCCTTATTCACCCAAAGCCGCCGAAGCAGGCCATTGCGCGGCCAGCCAGGGCAAATTCTGGGAATATCACGACTATCTCTACGAATCGACCACAAACCTGCGCGACGAGGGATTGAAGGCCGCCGCAGCCAGTCTGGGATTGAACCAGTCCGAGTTTGACGACTGTCTGGATTCCGGGCGCATGGCCGGGAAAGTACAGGCCAACGACAGCGCCGCCCGACGGCTGGGCCTTCGAGGCACGCCCGGCTTCACCTTCAACGGCCAGGTGCTGCCTGCGCCCCCTTCCTTCGCCCAGCTCGCCCAAATGATCGACAGTCAGTAACATCGAAACTGCATTTGCCAACAGACCCCACAAAAGCTGAAACGTGAAACGTGAGAGCAGGTCACCTACACTCACGTTTCACGTTTCACGCCTCAACCCGCATACTGTGGCTTCGCCATTTCATGCACTACGCAGTACGCAGTACGCTCGCCCCTAGCGCCCCACCATCGGCAAGAAGAGATTCTGCTGCGGTTGACCCGCTGTCAGCGAATCCACTTCGACTGGCCCGTAGAGATTCAGATTGCCATCGCTCTCGATCTCTTGCAGCCAATACCAGTGGCCCTTGCGACCGTCGGGATCGAAGAATGTATAAGTTGCTCCGCTGCCATCGCGCCCGGCGGCGGGGATGACAACGGGCGACACCCGAACGCCGTCGAGCCAACGGTCGCTCTCCGTGCGCCAGAGGTGGAATCCCCAGGCGTTGACTTCGGCGCCAGTAATCCAATCCAACCTCACCCCATTGAATTGGCTGCGGGCTGTGAAGCGCAGCAGAGTAACCGCGGTTGGGTCCAGTGGATGGGCTATCTGACTGTCACTCGCATTGTCACCTGTCTGGTCGCTGCGCACGTGGGCGCGCAGGATAATCACCGGCACTGTCAGATCGCCATTTACCACCACCCGCAACTGGCGGCTCTCGACGCCGCCCCGGGGCAGTGTGCCCAGATTCCACTGGACCTGCGCGGTTTGGGCCAGGGGGCCGGGCAGACGGGCGTGGGAGTTGTCGGGACAACTCTCCACCACCGTCGTGCCGTCCGACGGTTCTGCGGTCAAAATCGTATTGGTCAGGTCCACACCGCCTGGGTTGGTGGTGATCAGATTGTAGACAATACACGCGCTGGGGCGCACATTGGAGCCAGCTGGCGGCACGCTTTCGAAATTCAGATCAATCGCGGCTACATCGACCTGGGCCTGGCCTATCATCAGCGCAGCCGGGTCGCCGTTTTGATCGACAGCCAACTGTGCTTGCAGTGTATTGGTCACCGGAGATTTTGCAGTCGTCACGGTGAAGCCGATTGTGAATTCCAACTGGCCGCCGGGCAACAGATCCCCCAATGCGCCTGTCACGTCATCCCATTCTGCACGCCCGGGGCTATTCTGATCGGGCGTAATTTGGGCGCTGCGAAAAGTCAGGTCGCTTGAACTGTAGACATCCGCCACCCGTATCAGGTTCAGCTGGGTGTCGCCCGTATTGGTGACGCGCAGGGTGAAGGTGATAGGCGCATTCGCTATGGCAAAAGGATTGTTGCCTGCCAGGGATTTCCCCACGGCCAGAGACGGTGAGGTGATTCGCACAGCCGCGCTGGCCTGGACTGGCTGGGCCAGATCACCGCCACTGTTTGCAGCACCAGCCACCAGCGCGTTCTGCTCAGTAATCTGGCCTGCCTGCAGATTTGTGCTTGCCAGTGCCTGGTAACGAATCGACACCCGGGCAGCTTCGCCCACGGCCAGGGGCGAATTGAGAGTCAGATTCTCCCAGATAAGCTGACCGCTGTGGCTACTGGTGGGCGCTGGTTGCGCGTCCAGGAATGTGAGATAGCCAGCCCCAAAGGTCTCGGTTAGGGGTAGGGTTGTCAGTGCCGAATCGCCGGTGTTGGTGATGTGAACCGTAAAGGTGACCTCCTGGCCCACTGTAACAATCCCATCCATTGCCGCACCTGTTCGCTCCAGGACCAGATTGATAGCCAAGGCAGGCTGAAGGCGCGTAGCCGTAGCCGTGGCCGTGGCCGTGGCTATCGGCGTGTGAGTGGCTGTGGGGGTTGCTGTCGGCGTCGCGCTGCCTGTCGCCGTAGCAGAAGGGGTGGGTGTCGCTGTCAGCGTGGCTGTCACTGTCAGCGTGGCCGTCACTGTCGGCGTGGCCGTTGCTGGGAGTGTGCCTGTGGGCGTGGCTGTGGGCGTGGCCGTCACCGTCGGCGTGGTCGTTGCTGGTTGTGTGCCTGTGGGCGTGGCCGTCGGTGTGGATGTCACCGTCGGCGTGGCCGTCACTGTCGGCGTGGTCGTTGCTGGGAGTGTGCCTGTGGGCGTGGCCGTCACCGTCGGCGTGGCCGTTGCTGGGAGTGTGCCTGGGGGCGTGGCTGTGGGCGTGGCCGTCACTGTCGGCGTGGCCGTTGCTGGGAGTGTGCCTGTGGGCGTGGCTG
>CAMDQF010000380.1 GCA_945905745.1 Litorilinea aerophila | reverse complement strand
TGATGACATCTTAGCCTAAACAGCTCAATCCGTCAATAACGAAAAAACGCCCAGGTGCATTTCAGTTTTAGGGCGAGGTGGAATTGTCTGTGCCGCCCGGCGCTAAAGACGCCGGGCTACCGAGCTACGCCCCCTGAAGGGGGCTTGAGTCACCGAAAACAGCACGACTTGAAGCCGGATTTATCAGGCTACAGCGAGATACGATCGTCCTTGCGAAAGTTGCCCAGGGAAGGATAGTTGCTATAATGAAATCACCTCACTTGGCCCCACCCGGTTGAGCGCGTTCTGTCCCGACATCCACTGCAAGAGGCGCGGTCCGTGGAAATTCGCATCGCAGAATACAGACGAATTTCTGGGCGCGGGCTTCGGGTTCCGGGCACGCTTCCGGGATCTGCCGCCGGGACCCAGCCTGACGGGTATTGTCGCGGTGGAGGAAGGCCAATTCAGGAAGGCGCGTGGGTGGTCGGTCGGCGGCTGAACGGAGACGAGACCGGGCGGGGCCATTTCTGGCGCTTCTACGATTACGGCTCGAATGCAGACGGCGGGCTGTCGATCCCTCACACCAGTACAGGTATTTCCTGCTGTACAGTCTATCGGTATGAATAGTAGAGCCCGGCACAAATAAGCCAATAGAGGCCGGCGTGGTGCGTAGTTCGTGTACCAGTCCACGCACCACGCACCCGAACAGTCTTTGGTCGATTTACACCGCAGTGTACTAGGAATCGGTCATTCCCCTTTTTTACCCAACAGGTCGCCCGCGCGGAGAAACAATGCACCTGCATCGTCAAACCATTCTCGGCCTCACCGGCTATCTGTTTATTGGTACGGCCTCGGTACTGATCCCATCGGTCATGCCCTCCATCACATCAGAGTATCAGGCCGCGGGTCTCACCCTGGCTGCTATCGGGCTGATCTTCCCTGTCCGTGCGGTCGGGAGCATTCTGGGCAATCTACTGGCCGGGATCGGGGCCGACCAGGTGGGCTATGGCCGGATGGTGGGGCTGGCCGCGCTCTTGCTGGCTGGCGGGCTGGCCCTGGCGGGCATAGCCTATCCATGGCTGCTCTTTCTGGTCGCCTTTGTCGTCATAAGTGCAACCCAGGGCGCCTTGGGCACGGGTATCAACGCACTGACGGCGGACGCCAATCCCCAGAGCCGCTCCGCCGCACTGAATACGCTGCACGCAGTCTATGGCATCGGTGCGGCCCTCTCCCCCCTGATCTTTGGCTATCTGATCGAGCTGGGCGTAGCCTGGCGCTGGATGCTGGGGGGAACCGCGCTGATCTGGCTATTCTACGGGCTGGTCTCTCTGCTCCTCCAGCCCCGTCAAGCGAGAGTCGCCGGTCAGCGCCCCACCCAATTGTTCGATTGGTCGATGCTGACGTCGGCCCCATTTCTGGCCCTCTTTGCCATTGCCTTTTTCTACAACGGCATCGCCTACAGTCTACTGGGCTGGGTGGCGCTCTTTATGCAGGAATCCGCGGGCTTCTCCGCCTTCTTCTCCATCTCGCTGATTTCGATCTTTTATGTAGCCCTGACGGTAGGCCGCTTTCTCTGCGCCGCGTTCAGCGAACGGGTAGGCTATGGCGCGACACTGCTGGGGTTGGGGGTGGGCATCACCGCTACCTATCCCCTGGTGGTGCTGAGCAGCAGCGGGCTGTGGGTGGCGGTAGGCGTCTTTGCGACCGGGCTGAGTCTGTCGGGTCTCTTTCCCACGGCTCTGGCCTATGGCAGTCGTCTCTTCCCGGAACGGGCAGGAGCCGTGAGTGGCACAGTGAACGTTTCGATGACACTGGGCGCAATGATCCCTCCGCTGTGGACCGGGGTGATCGCGCAATGGTGGAGTTTTCAGGCCGCCCTGGGCGTCAATTATCTGATGGTGTTGGGGCTGCTGGCGGTGGCGATTTATCTACAAAAAAATGACAATTCCCAAAGGAGAATTCAATGAGCGATTCTGTATTGAGCGCACCTCCCATCCTCGACCGCTTCCGGCTGGAAGGCCGAGTCGCACTAGTGACCGGCGCGGGCCAGGGGATTGGCCGGGGCTATGCCCACGGCCTGGGCGAAGCGGGCGCACGGGTGGCCGTGGTGGATCTGGTCTTGCGCCGGGCAGAGACAGTGGCCCAGGAGCTGGTGCAGAAAGGCATCGACGCCATCGCCCTGCAAAGCGACGTGACCGATGAGAGTCAGGTGGCGCAGATGGTGGCACAGGTGGTGGATCACTGGGGCGGGCTGACGATTGGGGTCAACAATGCGGGGATGGGGCTCTGGATGGACGGGGAGACAATGCCCCTGGCCGACTGGCGGCGGGTGATGGCCCTGAATTTGGACGCTGTTTTCCTCTGCGCCCAGGCCGAGGCCCGGGTGATGCTGGCCGCGGGCTATGGGAAGATCATCAACACTGCGTCCATGTCGGGCAGTATCGTCAACACGCCCCAGAACCAGGCTGCCTACAACGCCTCCAAAGCCGGGGTGATCCACCTGACCAAAAGTCTGGCGGCAGAGTGGGCGACGCGGGGCGTGCGGGTCAACTGCATCAGCCCCGGCTACACCCGTACCGCGCTGGTGGATGATCTGCTGGCGACGCCGGAAGGCCAGGCGGTCATGCCCCGCTGGATGGAATTGACGCCCACGGGCCGGATGGTGGAGGTGGCGGAGCTACAGGGTGCCGTCGTCTACCTGGCCGCGCCCGCCTCCGACGCGATGACGGGGCACGATCTGGTGGTGGATGGGGGATATTCATTGTGGTAGGAGAACAATCCCAAATGCAGTAAAAGTCCCCGGCACTTTCTGAAGTGCCGGGGACTTTTACTTCCCCGTCAGCTCACCAGCGGCAGATAGATTTTGTTGGGCAACCCAGCGCGAATGGCAAACAGACCGGGTGTTGTGAGTGACACGCTGACCGAATTGCTACTGGCGTCGAAGTGTGCCGCGCTGATATCCACCCACTGATGGGTTGCGGCATCCCAAATCGAAAGTACCAGATCAGCCTCATTGATACCGGCAATCTGCGCATCTTCGTAGACAAAATTGAGATCAAACGGCTGGCTAAAGCTGCCCAGTTGGTTGCCGTCGCCATCCACAGCCAGGATCTCAAAAGCCACGGCCACGACCCCATTGACCGACGCGGCCACTACGGCTGGCTCTGTTCCCGTCAAATAGCCCGACACCGTAAGATCAGTGGCCGTCGCGCCGGGCGGGAAGCTCATCGCCAAACCAAAGTCGCTGCTAAGCTGGCCGCCGCCGCTGCCGATCTGCGCCTGCGCATCGTCGTTGCGGATCAGCCCCATGCCTTGCGCCCGCTCGATCACCCCGTTGACCGGGTTGCTGACGCTGGCGCTGAAGCTCTCGTCTGGCTCGACAACCGTGTCGCCGATGACCGGAATCTGAAAGAACGCCTCCTGGCTGTTGGGCTGGATTGTCACTGTGCCGCTGATATTGAGGAAGTCGGAGATGACCGTCGCTGTGCCGGGAGCCACGGCAAAGTTGACGCGCACCGGCACAATCACCGCCCGATCCAGCGAGACCCGGAATTTCCAATTCGGCGTGCCATAGGCGCCCTCAAAACCGGCTGAATCGCTGAGCGTAATTTTGGGGAATGCCAGCAGCAGCATACGCCGCTGGTCATAGGCAAGCTGGTGGCTGGCAAAGGTCACCGGCGCAAAGCGTTGAGTGGGGTCGATCCCGCCCGCATCGATCAAAATCAGCGCGTCGTTGGTGGCCGGGCTATAGCCATTTTCGGCCTGCACAGTCAGTGTCCCGCTGAGGATGGCCGTGCCATCAATGAGCAACTGGTCGTGCTCTGTGCCGGGTGTCTTGCCGCCCACCTGCATTTTTAGTTTACCTTCAGGCCCCTGTTGGTAATCCCCCCGGATGCGCAGCGTGCCGATGTCTATGCCCACATAGAGCAGGGCGGCGTTGTTGTAGAGATCACCGACAATCTCGCCGCTGCCGCCCAGTTGCCCCCCGTTGAAGAAGAGTTCCTTGTCGTTGGGGCCTTGCAGTTTGGCATTGCGCAGGATCAGCAGACCAGTCATTTCCTGTTTGAAGCCACCGCCGATGCCCAATGTGCCGCCGTTGACCGACACCTCCGCCTCGTTGGTAAAGGTGATCAATTGGCTGATTTGGAAGGTACTGTTCGTCGCCGTCTTGGTAAAGAGACCGCTGTTCCACAGATCGCCGTTATTGCCGCCAATCCGACCGTTGCCCGCAACAAAAGTGGCCTTTTCCAGATTCTCAAACCACGCGCCATTGCTCAAGAGCAGCGAACAGAGCGAGAAAGGACAGCTAACTTCACCCTTGTTCGTAAATTTACGGTTGCGGATCG
>CAMDQF010000379.1 GCA_945905745.1 Litorilinea aerophila | reverse complement strand
GACGTTATGCCGTGGAAGCGTTAAAACTGCTTCCGGATTTGGTTGACCCGATTCTTATCAACCAAGTGATTGAGAATATGCCTTCTCTTGGTTCAATTCATTCTCAACAGTTTCAACCCTTCACTTGATCTCTGGCGAAGGTATTGTTTAGTAGAAATCTATAAATCGGCTCTATTGGAGAGCGAAACGATTTTTGTTCATCCGATGGCTCTGTCGGATTATGTGCGCGCTGCGGAACTGCGTGCCAGATACAACATCAAAACACCTGATGCACTCCAGATAGCCGGGTGTCTGGCGGCGGGTTGTGATCTTTTTGTGACAAATGATATTCAGTTGCAGCGGGTAAAAGAAATAAATATACTTGTGCTTTCCGATTTTCTCGATGGGCCGCCGAAAGAATGAACGGCTTCACAAAATTCGTCCTCACATTCATACTGCTCCTTTCTGTCTTCCCCCTCTACACCCGCTACAAAGCGTCTGCTGCGCCGATTGCGCCGGGTGTACATCTGGGCGGGGTAGAGATGGGCCGGGTCAAAGAGGTGGCCGAGGCCGCCAGGCTGTTGGAGAGCCGCAACACCGAACCGGTAGCCATCTATTATGGCGACACCCGGCTGATCCTGCGCCCGGAGGATGTGGACTATCGGGTGGATGTGAGCCGGATGATTTCGGACGCCACCCGCTTTCTGGATGGCCCCGATTTTGTGGATATCGCCCTCCGTCATCTGCTCGGTCTGGAACAAAAGCGGCGGGATGTGCCCGTCTACGCCACAGCCAACACTGAAAAATTGACTGACTGGCTGGAAGCAGTGGCCGCCGAGAACGATCACTCACCCCAGCCTGCCCGGGCCATCCCGCCCCGCTGGGAGTGGGCCGACGCCGCCAATGCGCCGGAGACATCTGCCGGTTTTGTGGGCGCGGTGCGGGACGAATGGCAATGGAGTGTCGGCGCGCCGGGTCAAAGCCTTCGGTTGGACGAGAGCATTCAGCCCATTCTGGACGCGCTAGGCAGCGCTGACCAGCGGGAAGCCCATCTGGTGTTGGACGAGACGCCCGCGGGAGCGCCCACATTGACCGATCTGGCCGCGGTTCTCAACAGCTTCACCGCGGATTTCCCCGGCTTTGCGGCAATTTATGTGCAGGATTTGGCGACAGGCGAGGAGGGTGCTGTCGATGTGGACGTTGCATTCTCCGGGATGTCCACGATGAAAGTGGCGATCGTCGCCGCTCTTTTCAACCGTATGGATGGCGTCGAAGATGCGGAGATCGGCCAGCTCATCGACTACGCTCTGGGCGAGAGCAACAATGTGGCGGCCAACGGTGTCCTGCGCCGGGTGGGGGATGGTGATATTTTCAGCGGCGGGCGGCGGGTGACGGAGTTTATGCGCGGCCTGGGCTACGTCAACAGTTTTATCCAGACCGGTTACGACGACAAGAGCGCCATTGCCCAGATTCCCACCGCGGCCAACCAGCGCACAGATTGGAACACCGAACCGGACACCCATCTCCAATCCACCCCCGCGGATATGGGCCGCCTGTTGGGGGAGATTTACCGTTGCACTCAGGGCGAAGGCAAGTTGCTGGAAGTCTATCCTGGCGACTTGACGCCAGAAGAGTGCAATACAATTCTTTTTTACCTGAGCCACGACGAGTTTACCGAACTGATTTGGGCGGGTCTGCCCCGGCCCGACGATGCCTGGGTTGTCCACAAACACGGCTTTGTCAACGACGCCCACAGCGATCTGGCCCTGATTTGGGGGCCGACCGGGCCGTATGTGCTCAGTGTCTATCTCTACCGCCGGGGCTGGATGGACTGGGAGACGAGCAACGCGGCCATGAAAGAGATCAGCCGCATTGTCTGGTCTTTCTTTGCCTTTCAACAGACGTTGCAGAATGTTGCGCCGCCGGAACCGCTGGTGCTGCTACCGCCGGAAAATTATCTACCGGTATTGAACAACTATACCAGCCGGGCTGCCACCAGCGGCAACCCCGCCGTACCGTAAATTATCCCTGTTTCAAGAGAGTCTTGTGATGCCTTCCCTTGCGCAAAAAGTTATACCTCTCCTGCTTGTGATTCTGCTCTTTGTCAGCGGCTGTGTTGCGCCGGGTCTGGAACCTGTCCAGACCCAACCCAACGCACCCACCGCAACAAGCAGCCCAGCCGTCAGCCCGGACGCCTTTTCCAGCCAGCTACGCCAGTCCGTAGAATCCGCCGATTTCGACGGTATGCGCGGGCTGATGGATGACAGCCTCTTCGTCATTGCTTTTTGGCCGGGCAACAGTCTGCCACCGATGCCCGCCGACGACGCCATCGGCCAGTTGCGTAACCTGCACATGACCGGCGGCCCCATCCGCTTCCCCGAAGCGGACGCGCCTCTTGCTGAAATGCTGGGCAACCAGGACCCATTCCACATTTTTCAATCGGATGTGTCGGTAGTGGATGTGCTTTTCAGCCAGGGCTGGGGACCGCAAGGGCTGGGCGAAGCAATGCTCTTTGTAGCCCAGCGCCCCGACGGTTCCTTCTGGTGGTATTCGATTATTATTGCACCCAACGGTTTCCCCCGGGTGATGTAACAACGGAGACTGGGGATAAGGGATTGGGGATTGAGAAATTCGTCAGTCACCCAGTCCCCAGTCCCCAGTCCCCAGTCCCCAATCCCCAGTCCCCAATCCCCTCCTCACATGACTCCCCACGTGACCAACGGCACGTGACGGTATGACTCCCTTTGCGTATTCTATACACAGGCGGACACGAGAGTCCGTCGTCGTATCGAATAGTCAAAGGGAACTGCGATGAACACACGCCAACATTCCAACCAACTCTTTGTAGGGGCGGCCCTCGTACTGGGCGGCTTGCTTCTCTTTCTCAACAATCTGAACATCCTCGACATCGGCGGCATCTGGCGCTGGCTGCCCTCCGCCTTCATTCTGCTGGGCATTTGGCAGTTGTATGTGAACAACTTCCGCTTCTGGACTGGCCCGGTGATTCTGATCGGGGGCGGCTTCCTCTTCCAGCTTGCGGCCCTGGGGGCGCTGGGCATCGATTCGGTCTTCGACCTCTGGCCCCTGGTGCTGATCGTTATCGGCGGCTCGATTCTGGTGGAGCGGCTGGGCATTGAGCTACCTTCCCTGCCAGGGCGCAGCCAGGACCCGGACAGCGTGAACATTCTGTCGCTCTTCAACGGCGCGGAGCATACGGTCGAGTCGGAAGCCTTTACCGGCGGGGAACTGACGGCCATCTTTGGCGGCGTCGACGTGGATATGCGCCAGGCGACACCCGCCGAGCAGCGGATTGTGATCAACGCCTTTGCCCTCTTCGGCGGCGTGGAGATGAAAGTGCCCGCGGAGTGGCACGTGCGCCGGGATGTGATCGGCATCTTTGGCGGTTCGGACGACAGCCGCAAACAGAAGCCAGACGGCCCCAGTGAACAGACCGATCTGGTGGTCACGGGTTTTGCCCTCTTTGGCGGGATTGAGATTGCGAACTAGCGGATAATCACAAAAGGAGGACGCTGATTTCGCAGAAACAACTGATTAGCGCAGATTTTATCAGCGGCAATCATCTTTTTCAGCGTCATCAGCGTCCTCTCTATCAAACAGACGGAGACGAACAATGAACGAACGGGAACGATTTTCTATCAAGGGCGGGGATATGCGGCTGATTTGGGGGGCGGTGCTGGTTCTGCTGGGTTTCGGCTTTCTGCTCCAAAATCTGGGTGTCTTTGATGTCTTCGGGCTGGTCCCCGAAAGCCTGTGGACGATTTTCTGGGTGGGCGCGTTTGGCAGCGCCGGGCTGCTCTTTCTGGTCGGGCTTTGGCTGAATCGGGAGAACTGGTGGATGGCGATTCCCGGCTTCATTCTGCTCGGCCTGTCGGGGACGATTCTCTTGGAGGAAATACTGGGGCTTCCATTCGGTGGCTCTATCTTCCTGGGTAGCATCAGCCTGGCTTTTGTCACAGTCTATCTGATGAACCGGGAGCACTGGTGGGCGATTATCCCCGGCGGTGTGCTGGCTACCCTGGCCCTGGTGGCCGGGCTGGACGAGGTGAGCGGCTGGGAGACTGGTGGCGTCTTCTTCTTCGGGCTGGCAGCCACCTTTGCGCTGGTTGCGCTGTTGCCCGCCACTACCCGAGGCAAGATGACCTGGGCCTGGATTCCTGCCGGGGTTCTCTTTGCCCTGGCCGTGGTGACAACGGCGTCGATGCAAGGCTTTATCAACATCCTGTGGCCGCTGGTGCTGGTGATCGTGGGCGGCGCGCTGCTCTATCGCAACTATCTGCGCACAGGCAAGGAATAGGAACAAATGATGAATCAACGAGAACGAAGAAGCGGTTTTGTCGGGCCATTTATTCTG
>CAMDQF010000378.1 GCA_945905745.1 Litorilinea aerophila | reverse complement strand
TGGTCAAGGTGATGGTGGAACGGATATTTCAACGCAAAGCGGCCAAGAATGGGGGCAATCGCATTGCCAGCCGCAAAGCAATTCTCTGCGTCTCTCCGCCTCCGCGACTCTGCGTTAAGATTCCAGCATCTTCCTGACCAGTACACTTTCTGCTATTTTCGTATGAGTGTTGCCTGTGAAGAGCGAAGAGCGTCGTGGCATTGGATTGGTGGCGCTGGCTGTTCTACTCTTCAGCACAAGCCCAGTGTTGATTCGCTGGGCAGCCGACACGCTTACCTCCTTTGAGATTGCCGCGGGTCGGCTGCTGGTGGCGGCCCTGCTGGTGGGGGGGCTGGCCCTGGCCCGCAAGGAACGGCTGCCGGCCCGCTCGGAATGGGGCCGTTTCGCCTTCTACGGTCTGGTCACAGCCCTCCACTTTGCGCTCTATATCGCCGCCCTGGAATATACGACGATTGCTCACGCTTTGGCGCTGGTTTATACCGCGCCAATTTTTGTTGCCATCTTTTCGTGGCTGATCCTAAAAGAAAATCTGACCCTGCGCAAGTGGTTTGGGATTGGGGTGGCGGTGGCTGGTGTGGCAGTGCTGGCCGGTTTCGAGCCGACGCTGACACCCCGCATGCTCATCGGTGACGGGCTGGCGGTGGGGAGTGCGCTCTGTTTTGGCATCTACAGCGTGGCCGGGCGCAGCCAGCGGGAACGCTTTTCGCTGATCGCCTATGCCGGGACGGTTTACACGGCGGCGGCGGTCTGGCTGTTGCCCGTGGCCGGGCTGAGCTTCTCCCCGGACGGCTATTCCTGGCCCGCCATTCTCAGCGTGGTCGCGTTGGGTGCGCTGCCCTTGGGGCTGGGCCATACCCTCTACAACGCGGCCCTGCGCCGGGTCAGCGCCACCGTCGTCAATCTGGTTGCCACCCAGGAAGTGACCGGCGGGATTGTGCTGGGGATTCTTATGCTACACGAAATACCCACCGTCGCCACTCTTATCGGCGCCCTGGTCACGCTGGCGGGGATTGTCCTGGTTGTCCTCTGACTTCGTAGGTTGGGTGATTTCGGTAAGGGGTTTTGGGAGTTAGAGCGAAGATTGCGCCGAAATCACCCAACGTTGTGCGGGTGTTGGGTTCTCCCAGCGCTCGTTGGTGGGTAGGCGAAGATCCCGTGCTGGGAGAACCCAACCTACGGAGTCGTGCATTGCTTGGATGAGCGGAGAAAAGATGGAGAAGCGGCTACAATTATTTCCCAAATCAACTAAAATCTGCGCGGTTTCGGGCGTGGAGCGGCTTGCCATCGGCGGCAGGGATTTGACGGAGCTGGCCGAGGAGTATGGCACGCCCCTCTACATCTACGACCAATCCGCGCTTGACGCCGCAGTGGATGAATACCGGGCTTCTTTGGCCGCCCACTACCCCGGCGGCGGGGGGATTACCTATGCGGGCAAAGCGCTGATGAATTTGGCCGCGGCGCGCTGGGCTGCCGGGCGCGGTCTGTGGGTGGACTGCACCGGCGCAGGTGAGCTTTACATTGCGGCGCGTGCCGGTGTGCCCCGGTCACAGATTCTCGTCCACGGGGTGAACAAATCGGACGCTGATTTACAGGCAGCCCTGACGACCGCCGGCACAATCGTCGTGGACAATCTGTGGGAGTTGGCGCGGCTGGCGGCCCTGGCCGATGGCGTGGCCGATTTCCCCAACCTTTGGTTGCGGGTGCGTCCTGGCCTGGCGGTGGAGACCCACGCCTTTCGCCAGACAGGCCAGGACGACAGCAAATTCGGGATGGGCTTTGCCGAAATGGTGGAGGCTGTGACCCTTTGCCAGAAGCAGGGGCTGCCCCTGACTGGCGTCCACTTCCATCAAGGCTCCCACTTTCACGACCCCGAGCCGATTGGCCCGGCGTTGGAACGGGTGCTTGACCTGTTGGCCGAACTGCGGGATGCCAGCGGCTGGAGACCGGCCTATCTCTCCCCCGGCGGCGGCTGGGGCGTCCCCTATCACGAGGGCGATCTGCCCCATCCGGCGATTGACGATTACGTGGCTTTTTTGGCGAAGAAGCTGGCCGCTGGCTGTGAGGCCAACGACCTGCCTCTGCCGATCCTGCATGTGGAGCCGGGGCGCAGTATTGTGGCGGTGGCGGGTGTGGCTATCTATCGGGTGGGCGCGGTCAAACGGACACGCAACCGGCGCTGGCTGCTGCTGGACGGCGGGATGGCGGACAACATTCGGCCCAGTCTCTACGGGGCGAAGTATTCGGCTCTGCCTGTGGCAAATCCTCTGCGGCCTGTGCTGGACCCAGCTTGGCTGGGTGGTCCCTATTGCGAAAGCGGCGATGTGTTGATCGAAAATCTGCCGATGGCCGATGTCCAGCCGGGGGAACTGCTCGCCATCCCTGTCAGTGGAGCTTATCACCTGATGATGTCGAGCAACTACAACGGCGCACTGCGTCCAGCAGTTGTCTGGTTGCAAGGCGGACAGGCCCGGCTTGTTCAGCGGCGGGAGACAGTCGAAGATTTAGTGGACAGAGATTTGTGAAGGCAAAAGTCAAAAGGAGAAGGCAAAAGTGGTAGTGACCTTCCTTGGTTTTCTTTTGTCCCCCCGCCTTCCCAACGACTTTTGCCTTGCCCTTTTGCCTTTTCCAATCGGAGGAATGACCGATGAACAATTCACCTTCCCTCCCCCGCTGCTTCTGGGCTGGGGACGACGAATTGATGCAGGCCTATCACGACACTGAATGGGGTGTGCCCGTCTACGACGACCGGGATTTGTTCGAGCGGCTGCTGTTGGAATGTTTTCAGGCGGGGCTTTCCTGGCGGACGATCCTGCACAAGCGGGAGAACTTCCGACGGGCCTTTGACAATTTCGATGCGGTAGCGATTGCGGTCTATGACGAGGAGAAGATCGCCAGCCTACTGGCCGATCGGGGGATTGTGCGCAATCGGCTGAAGGTACGCGGAGCCGTGCGCAATGCCAAAGCATTTCTGCGTCTGGTGGAGGAACAGGGCACATTTGCCGCCTGGCTCTGGCGGATTGTGGATGATAGACCGCGCTTGCCTGCGGCACCCCTGACGCCGGAAACAATTCCCGCCGAGACCGATGTGGCGCGCGCCCTGAGCAAAGCTTTGCGCAAAGCCGACTTCACTTTTGTCGGCCCGACCATCTGCTATGCCTTTATGCAGAGCGTGGGAATGGTGGACGACCACGTGCTGGGGTGCTACAAGTACCAGGGGCCGGTGTGAAGGGTAGTAGATGCCTGGGCTACCGCCCATCGATTGCCCGCATCAGTTCCTTGACAACCTCGTCGATGCGCCGTTTGTAGCGCAGCAGTTCGCGACGACACTCTACCTCTGCGGCGCTTTCCGGTTTGAAAATGCGCAGGGTCTCATCCAACTCCATGTCGATCTGCACACGGGTCGGATTGGTCTTTCGCCCACGCACAAATTCCCGCATCTCTTCGGCGATAGCGGTGTCGTAATAGGCGAGATCGTCGTGCAAATCCACAAGCCGATCGGTGGCGATGGCGGGCACAGGCAGAGCACGTAGGGTTTCCCAGGCTCGATTCAGTTTTCGTCGATTAACACTCATTTGCAAAAGGAGACCAGTGTGGGGGACGATTCTTTTGAACTGCCCTGGTTTGGTTCTTCGAATGGTGTGAACGATGGATGGACTAGCACTGCTTCTGGTGGTTCGTCGCGATAACGACTCTGACTGTCCAGGAGAGAATCGGTTGGGTCTGGCGGACGACGAGCCGGATGTGATGGGGAAGTTCCTATTGACGGGATTATAGCAGCATAAATTTCCGATAACAAAAATAGCAGGTGTTGATTTTCGGCTTGATTCGTGGTTGACAATCAGGAACAAATGTTCTATAATTCGTCTTATTCCAAGACCCCACTCCACTAACGTCTGGCAACAGCGTTCAAGTGGTTGGGGTATCTTATTCGGTTCGGCACACAACGTGATATTAATCTACAGAGGAGAAATGCCCCATGGCCCGCAAATCCACGTCCACCACCAGCGACAGCCAGGTAACCGCCGCCAATTCCGGGAAACTCAAGGCACTGGAAACAACCCTTGCCAGTCTCAATCGGCGTTTTGGGGATGGCATTATTATGAAGCTGGGTGAGGCGACCCGGCTGGACATCGAGTCCATACCTACCGGTAGCCTGAGCCTGGACCTGGCCTTGGGTATAGGCGGTATTCCCAAAGGGCGCATTTTGGAGATTTATGGCCCGGAAAGTTCGGGTAAGACGACTGTTTGTTTGCACATCATAGCCGAAGCCCAGCGCAAGGGCGGCGTCTGCGGCTTTGTGGATGTGGAACACGCACTGGACCCGGCCTATGCCCGCAAGATCGGTGTGGATGTGGACAATCTCTACGTCAGC
>CAMDQF010000377.1 GCA_945905745.1 Litorilinea aerophila | reverse complement strand
TATCTTTGAGTGTGCCGATAATCTTTGCCCAGTCCAGCGATCCCATACCGCAGGCCATACGGTTGTTGTCGGCCACATGGAAATCAACCAGGCGGCCCTTTGTGCTGCGGATGGCCTTGAACATATCGGCTTCCTCAATGTTCAGGTGGAAAGCGTCAATGCAGACGCCACACGCCGGCCCCACAGCCTCGGCCAGGAGCAGGGCCTGGTCGGCCCGGTTGATGAAGTTCGTCTCAAAGCGGTTGAGGGGTTCCAGCGCCATCAGCACACCCGCGGCCTGGGCGTGGGGATAGATCTCGCGCAGCCCTTCCACGGCCCAGGCCCATTCCTGCTCTGGCGTGTCCATCGCCGCCACTTTGCCTACCTGGGAGGGCACAATCGTCATCTCGTGGCCGTCGAGCTCTTTGACCATCGTAATGCAGTCTTTGATGTACTGAACACTGCTCTCACGCACCGCCGGGTCCGCGTGGATCAGGTCGCGCCCGGCAAACATCAGGCTGACCGACCCCCAGCAGCGCAGGCCGTTCTCTGCGAGCAGCTTGCCCACTGCTTTGGTGTCGAAAACTTCCGGCTCGCCGCTGATCTCAATACTCTTGTAACCGTACTTTGCCAGCCGCCGAATGGTCACGTCAATCGGTTCGGCGCGCATCCAATTGTGCATAGACAGGTGCATAAAAACCTCCGTGGGGTGAAATAAAAGTACAGATGAAGATTGCTTGCTATTCAGGTATTTGGGTATTGGGTATTTCGTAGTCGGGTCGTCCCGACGAAATATCCAATACCCAAATACCGATACACTATCTGAGACTCGCCCAGGGTTCTTGCGTATAGACTTCCACCAACTGGTAGCCCTCGGCCCCGACCGATGGGCCGAGGATGGCGATCAGTTTGGCCGTCTGATCTCCGGTGTTGAAGGAGGCGTGTACCACATCAGCGGCGATGAATACGCCGTCGCCCGCCCGCAGCGTAGTGGAATCCCTGCCCACCCACTGCTCCACCGAACCGGAGACAACGTAAATCACCTCTTCCTGCTCTGGGTGTTTGTGAAAGTTGTGGCCGAAACCTGCTTCCAGCGTGACTTCGATGACAACCAGATCTTTGGCCCCGGTGGTGGCCGGGCGGCTCAGCCAGCCCATCACCCCCCAGTCCAGGTGGTCGCGTTCCATTGCCGCGGCGCTGATAAATTTGCCGTCCATTGGGGTCTCCTGTATTGCGAGTTGTGTAAAGTGTGAGCGTAGATGCTACGCTATTGCATTGAATAGGCGCGATCGTGCGGGCCAACTGTCAAAAATATAACAGTCTTGTCGAGACAATCGTCACACGAGCAGTACTCACAGTCTTCGATGTACTTACATTCCTCACAAATGACGAAAATGAGCCGGAAGTTGCGATCTATGCGCGCGCTGCGACAACCTTGCAAGCCCAGTCCTTTGGTAGCATCTGAGAGCAGTTCTGTATTGTAGTAAGGGTCTTCCAAAACGCGGTCAACTCGACGCTGTATTTGACGGCGCAGGCTTGCGTAGCGTTGAGTGTTATTTCCAAAGGTTTTGGTAAAAACTGCCGCGTATTCTGCTACTACTCTGTATCCTGATTCCAAACCTGTTCATACGAGAGTAGTTCGATTTTGCCTTCTCGGCCCATCTGTGCGAGTTCCAGCATATCGTCGTAGAGAGGAGAGTCTTCTCTCAAAATGAATAAATCTGGCTGGCGTTCCACAACCCGCTCCAATTCCTCGCGTACAATACGACGAACCAGCGGCTCCAATACGCGCACCAATTCGTCCGCATACTCCGAGACTGGCTTCATTGAGATCAGCATTTGTTCACTCATTCGTTCCTCCTTTATTTTATCCAGATTCTATTCTTCCGCCCGATAAATCGTCGGAGCGGGGGTGACATGGCTCCAGACAATAAAGGCCAGCGTCGAAAGCAGCAGCAGTTGAAAGCCGAGTTTGTAGCCGACGAAAAGCCAGGGCTGGAACATCCCCACCACGCCCAGGACAATGCCGCCGATGATCACCCGCTCGATGCGGGCGAAGGACGCGGCGTCGATGCGGTCGCTGTAGCGGCGGGAGACGCAGCGGATGAAGTAAATAAAGAGGCTGAGGATGATGAGAAATGAGATGATGAAAGTGGCTGCTTGGGCCATTGGGAAACTCCGTTTCGTTCAGTAATGATAGCGACAGGCAAGGATACGAATCTTCTCGTCCGTCACCTGATAGATCAATCGATGCTCGTCGTCAATCCGCTTGGACCAGCAGCCAGCCAATTCATATCGGAGCGGCTCCGGCTTGCCAATACCGCCAAAAGGATCGTTCTGCGTCTCCTGAATCAATCGAATCAGCCGCAACGCAATCTTTCGGTCCTGTCGAACCCACCACGCCAAATCCTCGAAAGCGGCTGGATCAAATTCCAAGTCGCGCACGGGCTTCCTCCAGAGTAGTGCCTCCCGTTCGTTCCTTCGCGGCCAACAATCGTTTTTTCATCACCGGACTTTTGAGAAGATAGGCGGTTTCCAACTCCGACTCGATCTCGCGCCAAACGTCAATAGGTACGATAACACCTACCGTTTGGCCTTCTTCATCGGATACATACTGGATTTGCGGCGTCATTTTGTTCCCCACCTTTCTCGGTTTACCGTGTTCCCTGGAACGCGACTCAGCCGTTCAAAAGACCTGACATGTCCAGCACTCGATCAGACCAGACATGCGATTGTTCAGCGACCCGCCTGCGTTGTACAGAGTCATTCCAAATGGTTAGCCAATTATACTGCCAGCGAGTTAACTGAATCTGCAACTCGACCAATTCAGCGGCTTTTTCAATTTCAACTTCCCGCGCTGTCCATTCGATAAAAAACTTGCTTTCGTCTAACAGACTTTCCACAACAGCAGAGTTCGATTCCCGGCTGGCAAAAGAGTTGATGCGCAGTAGATTGGCTGCCAGTCCGCCCAAACGCACGCGAACGCTGTCGCGCAGATAACGCTCTCGGATAATTGTTCTGTCCATTAGGAGGCTCCTAATTGCGGCGCAAGCTAACAGCTTGCGTTACAAATGCAATTCTGTAAACGCCCGCGCCTGCCCCTCAATCGCCGGCTCCACGGCCAGCCGCTCGATGCTAGTTTTGTAACGCGGGCTGTCAGCCCGCTCTGGCGGCGCAAGCTAACAGCTTGCGTTACAAATGCAACGCCGTAAACGCCCGCGCCTGTCCCTCAATCGCCGGCTCCACGGCTAGGCGCTCGATGCTGGAAGCGCCGAAGAAGCCCGCAATTCCTTCCGTGTGTTCGAAAATATACTGGGCGTCGGCCGGCTCGGCAATCGGCCCGCCGTGGCAGAGGACGAGAATCTCCGGGTTGACGGCCACCGCCGCGTCGCGCATGGCCTGCACCCGCCGGGCCGATTCGGCCAGGGTCAGCGCGGTGTCCGCGCCGATGGAGCCTTTCGTCGTCAGCCCCATATGGGGGACCAGCACATCCGCGCCCGCCTCGGCCATAGCCCTGGCCTCGTCCGGGTTGAAAACGTAGGGGCAGGTGAGCATATCCAGCCGGTGGGCTTCGGCGATCATCTCCACCTCCAGCCCGTAGCCCATCCCCGTCTCCTCCAGATTGACCCGCATCACCCCGTCAATCAGCCCGACCGTCGGGAAGTTTTGCACGCCGTCGAAGCCCATCTCTTTGAGTTGGCGCAGGAAGTGGGGCATCAACCGGAAGGGGTCTGTGCCGCAGACGCCCGCCAGCACCGGCGTATCTTTCACAACCGGCAGCACTTCGCTCGCCATCTCCACGACAATCGCGTTGGCGTCGCCGTAAGGCATCATCCCGGCCAGGCTGCCCCGCCCGGCCATGCGATAGCGCCCGGAGTTGTAGATAATAATCAAATCCACGCCGCCCCGTTCGCTAAACTTGGCAGAGATACCCGTGCCCGCGCCCGCACCGATAATCGGACGGCCAGCCGCTACTTTGGCGCGCAGACGGCGCAGGGATTCGGAGCGAGGGATGTACGGCATAGCGTTCTCCTGTAGGATGACAAGATGACAGGGTGAAGGGGTGACAAGGTGAGGTGCGAAGTCACCCTGTCACCCCTTCACCTTATCGCCTTGTCAGGAAATTGAGCAGTTTCGTCGTCACTGCCTCGGCAAAAGCGTCGTCGTTGATATTTGCGTCTACGACTTCCACAGAAATATCGGGCCGGGCGTTGAGTTGGATGGCGTCGAAAAGCGCGGCGTCGGCTTCCGGCCACCAGAAAAGACCGCCCGGCGAGTCGAGAATCGAGACGCCACGGCTGGGCAGACAAAAGGCCACCGGCCCGGTGGCGGCGTTGGCCTTCTCGGCCAGGATGCGCCCCAGCGCGGCGTTTTCCTCCGGCGTCGTGCGCATCAGCG
>CAMDQF010000376.1 GCA_945905745.1 Litorilinea aerophila | reverse complement strand
GGGGAGGATATCAGGCTGAGGGAACTGCTACAGTGTAATGCAAGTGGGTTGAGTATGCAAAATGGTTTTCAGAGCGTTGCATTTCCTGTTTAGGGCGAAGTCAGGGTAGGATAGGGTTGGATGGCATAAGCTGGCAAGGACACAAGCCCTTCGTCAGGCTCAGGAACCACCAAAGATGCGCAGATTTCGTAGTGCGTAGTGCGTGAACTGGTAGTGATGTTGGTTCATGCACCACGCACTACAGGTACCGGCGAGCGACACGGGTACCGGCGAGCGACGAACGCTTATGACGTCGATCTTTTCGCCGTATGGGCATTACACCACGGGAGTATTCTTGTGCGAGCAGTCATTCAACGGGTCAGCGAAGCCAGCGTGCGGGTGGACGGTCTGGTCGTCGGGCAGATCGGTCGCGGCTTTCTCGTGCTGCTGGGCATCACGCACAGCGACGGAGAGGCCGAAGCGCTTTGGCTGGCAAAGAAAACAGCCGGGCTGCGTCTCTTTGAAGATGCCGAAGGGAAGATGAATCTGGGGCTGGTCGATGTGGAGGGTGCCGTACTGGCGGTCAGCCAGTTTACTCTCTACGGCAACGCGGCCAAAGGGCGGCGGCCAAGTTTCACCGAAGCGGCCCGGCCCGAACAGGCCCAGCCTCTTTACGAACAGTTCTGCGCGGCCCTACGCGGCGAGGGAATCGAAGTGGCCCAGGGCATTTTCCAGGCCCACATGCAGGTAGCCCTGGTCAACGACGGGCCGGTGACGCTGATGGTTGAGACTGGGGAGTAGGGACTGGGGATTGGGGACTGGGAGATTGGGGACTGGGAGATTGGGAGATTAGCCTGACGGAATCTCCCAATCTCTTAATCTCCCAATCCCTACTCCTCTCCCACCCCGGCGATGACCACAATAAACTCCCCCCTCAATGTCTGCCCCTCCACAACCGCCAGCAGTTCGGAAAGCGTGCCCCGTTCCACCTTCTCATAGAGTTTGGTCAGGTCGTTGGCCAGAGCAGCGGGCCGGTCGCCGTAGACGGCCAGGGCGTCGGTCAGGAAGGCGGCCATGCGGTGGGGGCTTTCGTAGAAGACGAGGGTATGGGGCGAGGTCGCGTCTACTTCCAGAAAGCGGCGGCGTGCCCCGCTCTTGCGGGGCGGGAAGCCCCGATAGGTGAAACTGTGCAGGGGCAGCCCAGAGAGGACGAGGGCCATTATCAGCCCGGTGGGGCCAGGAATCATTGTGACGGGCAGTTCTTCTTCGATGGCCCGGCGCACGGCAGAATAGCCGGGGTCCGAAATGCCCGGTGTGCCGGCGTCGGTGACAATCGCCACAGACTGGCCCGCCTTCAACAGGCCGACGATGCGCTCGACGGCCTGTTGCTCGTTGTGTTCGTGAAAGGGGATTTGGTTGGCGCTGATTTCAAAGTGAGCCAGCAGCCGCCCGGTCTTGCGGGTATCCTCGGCGGCGATCACATCCACAGCGCGCAGGGTCTCTAATGCGCGCAGGCTGATGTCGTCCAGATGGCCGATGGGCGTTGCCACGAGATAGAGCATCAGGCTTTTTGACGTTTCTTCAGCAGATAGGCTTTGGCGATATCCACGCTGACCGCGGCGTCCCGGCCATAGGCGTCGGCCCCCACATCCCTGGCAAAATTCTCGGTGACAGGCGCGCCGCCCACCATCACATAAATCTGGTCCCGCAGCCCCTCTTCGCCCAGGGTGTCAATCACGACTTTCATATAAGGCATCGTCGTCGTCAGGAGTGCGCTCAACCCAAGCAGTTGGGGCTTGTGCTCCCGGATGGCGGCGATGAACATATCCGCGTCCACATTGATGCCCAGGTTGATGACTTCCAGACCCGCGCCTTCCATCATCATCGCCACCAGATTCTTGCCGATGTCGTGGATGTCGCCCTTGACTGTGCCGATAACCATTTTGCCAATCTGTTGCGCGCCGGTCTCGGTGAGCAGGGGACGCAGGATTTCCATCCCGCCCTTCATGGCGTTGGCGGCCATCAGCACTTCCGGCACGAAGAGAATGCCATCCCGGAAGTCTACGCCGACGATCTCCATACCAGCCACCAGTCCCTGGTCCAGAATCTCCTGGGGGGTATAGTCGCGCGCCAGCCCTTCATGGGTCTGGGCCACAATCTCCTCGCGCAGGCCGTCGTAGAGATCGTCCTGCATTTGCAGAAAGAGGTCTTCATCGCTCAGATCAGAAAAGTCGAAATCCATAGTTTCCTCCAAATGGGGTAGACGGATAGCGTCCATTCTAACGGGCGACTGGGTGGAGAGCAAAGATTGGGGGAGAGAAAAACAGTTATCAGTGAGCAGTAATCAGTGGCCTGGCGCGTCTCACTGATTACTGCTCACTGATAACTGTTCACACTACAAACCCGCGAACTCTTCCACTGCACCAAACAGCCTTTCCAGGTCAGCGTCCCAACACTCACCCATATGGGCGATGCGGATGGCCTTGCCTTTGTAGTCCCCGTAGCCGTCAGAGAGTTCCATCTCCCGCCCGGCCAGAAAGAGGTTGAGCGCCTCGATATCCCAACCGAAGGTATTGGCGATGGTACTCACCGTCGGCGAGGCGTAGCCCTCCTCCGCCATCAGACCCAGCCCCTTTTCCGCCGCCCAAGCCCGGGTGCGCGCCGCCAGCCTGTGATGGCGGGCAAAGCGGGCCTCTACCCCTTCGGCAAAGATGCGGTCCAATTGCACGCCCAGGGCGCGCATGAGGGAGATGGCCGGGGTGGCCGGGGTGGTGCTGCGCTTCAGGTAGCGCTCCAGCAGGAGAAAGTCGAAATACCAGCCCCGGCCTTGCACAGTCTTGGCTTTGGCCAGCGCCCGGTCGCTGACCGAGGCAAAGGCCAACCCCGGCGGCAGGGCCAGGGCCTTCTGGCTGGAGGTGAGCAGAATGTCCAGCCCCCACTCGTCCACAGGAATGCGGGTTCCGCTGAAAGAGGAGACCGCATCCACCAGCACGAGTGTCTCCGGGCTGAGCGAACGGACGACCGCGGCGATCTCCCCCACGGGGCTGGCTACGCCGGTGCTGGTCTCGTTGTGTACGACGGTAATCGCATCCACCGGGCCGTCGCGCAGAGCAGCGGCGAGAGCCTCGGCCACCTGTGCCGGCTTCACCGCCGTACACCAGGCCAGGTCCACCCGCACCACATCCTTTCCACAACCCACGGCCACGTCGTACCAGCGCTGGCTGAACGCACCGTTGACAAAGCAGATCACCCGACCGCCCACACAGTTGCGGATGGCGGCTTCGTGCATGGCCGAGCCGGTGGCGGCCAGGATATAGACCCGGAAATCAGTGAAGAAGAGCTGCTTCAACTGCGCTTCACATTTGGCGTAGAGCGCTTCAAATTCATCCGACCGGTGGCCGATCATCGGCGCAGTCTGGGCGGCCAACACAGCCGGATGGACGTCTGTAGGGCCGGGGATAAAGAGGCGTTGGGACGGTTTGTGCCCGGGCGTTTCAAAAATAGGGGAAGTCATCATAGCAGAGAAAGCCATTCTCTTTCCTTTGTCTCTGTGAGTACTGAAAAAATGCGATCCCCGCTGATCGATTGTGGCGCTGCGCTGCCAATTCAGTATAGTAGGAAAGCCGGTTTCTCCCCAAAAACGGGGCGGGAAAGCGGTTTACATTCTCTCCAAAACAGTGTAGGCTATGGGGGATTGGTTGATAGGTTGACTTCCTCTTAACTCAAGCACTACGGGCCACGTTTCCCATGACCCAAATCCTGAATCTTTTCAGTCGTCGCCGCCAGGAACGTTCTGGATGTTTTTCGCTTCTGCTGATTAGTGGGGCCATTGTCACATTCTTCGCCGCCACCCTCATCCTGTGGACAAACGAGGGCCGGGTAGACTTTGCCCGCATTGGAGCGGAGAGCATTGCCATTGAGACTGCCGCCACCGACCCGGCCAGGGAAGGCACATTTGTAGCAGCTAATGGCGTGCTGGTGGGTGACAAACCCGTGGGCGACGGCGCTTTCCTCCATCCCGGCGATTGGCTGGAGGTGGAGCGGCTGGTCGAGATGCACGCCTGGGAGCAGAAATCGGGCGGCAGCGAGGATTCCAGCGATCACACCTACCAGAAGGTCTGGACCGACGACCCCGCGGATTCGTCCACATTTGCCCAGCCAGAGGGCCATACGAACCCAAGCCCAGGTATCTCCCCCGGTAGTTTTCGCCCAGAGAGTGGCCGGTTGGGAAGCTATCAGATCGATCTGCGCGGGCTAGACCTGCCCGACGGGGAACCGCTGGTATTGGACAAAGAGCAGGTGAATTTATAGTTGACCCCGTTGTCAAGACCACGAGAGGCTCGAAATAAGAGAGAGCCTGGTGTGTATGTCGAGGGGTGATGAAACCCTGCTCCCGTCGTCCGTCGCCATCGCAGGCAAGAGTAGAGCGCTGGCTTGCCGCTTTGTCAAGGGCC
>CAMDQF010000375.1 GCA_945905745.1 Litorilinea aerophila | reverse complement strand
CTGCGCCATCCACAGCCGCGGCCTCGTACAGCTCACGACCAATGCCAGTGATGACCGCCAGGTAGATGATGGACCCGTTGCCCGTATACTTCCAGATATTGGCGATCGCAAAGATAAACGGCCAATAACTTCTTTCTTTATAAAGCTCGATCGATCCAAGCCCCATAGAGCCGGACAGATTGTTGATAATCCCCGAGGAACTGCCCAGTGCATAGACCACATAGGCCACAACAATCCACGAAATAAAGAAGGGGAGGAAGAAAATTGAGTGGTAGACTTTGGCAAGCAGACGATTGGTCAGCTCAAAAATCATCACCGCCAGGGCAACCGAAAGCACCAGACCGACAACCATAAAGAGCAGGTTATAGAAAACCGTATTGCGGACATACAACAGTGTACTGTCAATATTGGTTGGGAGGGTCAGATATTCAAAGTTGTCCAGCCCAACCCAGGGGCTTGTAATGAGGCTGTAGATGAATTTGTTTTGAATGAAGTAGTCTGCGGGGGGTCTTGACAGCTTGTAGGTTTTGAACGCCATAATGATGCCGGGCATGGGCAGATACGAAAACAAGAAGAGCCAGACGACACCCGGCAAAACCATCAGCAGATAGGAGAGATTGCCATATATTTTATCCGCGCCCCAACGCTTCTTTTTCTTTAGGGTCGGTTGTACAGAGGATGCAGCTTCGAGCGCCATAAACGTATCTCCCTAGGAAGTTGCATATGCGGGGGACTACATACGCGAGTTTTCACAATAAATTTTCGCACGCAATCAGATAATTGTCAATTTTATCCCTTCCCATCTGGAACGTAGATTACCTTCCGTCACTTGTCTAACCCAAGAAGTAGATTATAATGCAGAGAGTTCAGACCCATTCCCCACCCCAAAAGCAGGCAACCCAATGGACAACTTTCTCTATCGCAACGCAAAGACCAGCCAGATCAGTTTCCCCCTGGGCGGTATCGGCACGGGCTGTATCGGTCTGGCCGGCAACGGACGGCTGATTGATTGGGAGATTTTCAACCGGCCCAACAAAGGCAGTGTCAACGGCTTCTCCCACTTCGCCATCCGGGCCGAACGGGACGGACAAACGATTGACGCCCGCATCCTGCACGGCGATCTCACGACCCCCTATCAGGGCGAGTTGCGGGGCAACCGCTTCAACACATTTGGCTGGGGACCACGCCGGGAATTCCTGACCGGTCTGCCCCACTTCAAGAGTGTGGACTTTCGGGGCGAATTCCCCCTGGCCGCACTGAGCTTCCGCGACGATAGCTTCCCCGGCCAGGTAGAACTGCTCGCCTTCAATCCGTTTATCCCGACCAACGCCGACGCTTCGGGCATCCCCGCCGCCTTCTTCGAGTTCAGCCTGACCAACAGCAGCGACACACCACTGACCTACGCGCTGGCTGGCGCGTTGAGCAACCCCTTGCCCACACCCAGGCGCAACAGTGTGGAGGCAACCGGCCGCGGTCACGCGCTGCGTCTGGGCACTGAAGGTTTGCCGTCGGGTGACGTGGCCTACGGCGATCTGACCCTAGCCACCGATGCGGGGCTGGCCGACGACATCTCCGTAAGCTGGCAGCAGTACTGGTATCGGGGCACCTGGTTCGACAATCTGGAAGTCTATTGGGACGATCTGAAAAGGCCCGGCCCCCTCAAAAATCGGGTCTATACCGACGCAGAAGCGGGCAGCGGCGTGCGTTTCAGCAAGGAAGACACGGGCGTGCTGATGGTGCATGTGCCAGTGGCCGCCGGCGAGACCCGACGCGTGCGCTTCGTCATCAGTTGGAGCTTCCCTACCTGTCACAACTACTGGAAGCCCAGCCCGGACAAACCCACCTGGCGTAACTACTACGCCACCCGCTTCGCCGACTCCGCGGCCAGCGCCTACTACGCCCTCGACCAGTGGGATCGTCTCTACGCCGAGACCGCCCGCTTCAAAGATGCGCTCTTTGCCTCGACAATCCCTGTGGCCGCGCTGGATGCGGTCTCGGCCAACATCTCCATCCTGAAATCGCCCACCTCCCTGCGCCTGGAAGATGGCACATTCTACGGCTGGGAGGGGCTGCACCCGGAGGAGGGCTGCTGCGAGGGGAGCTGCACCCACGTCTGGAACTACCAGCAGGCATTGCCCTTCCTCTTCCCCGCCCTGGAACGCTCCATGCGCACGGCGGACTATCGCTACAATCTGCTCGAAAACGGCGCAATGCCCTTCCGCATCCAGCTTCCCATTGGCTCTGGGTCCTGGGATTTCCGCCCCTGCTGCGACGGTCAGTTCGGCGGGGTGATGAAAGCCTATCGGGACTGGAAGATCAGCGGCGACGACGGCTGGCTGGCCGACATTTGGCCCGCGGTCAAAAAGTCGTTGGAATACGCCTGGAGCGACGAAAACATCGACCGCTGGGACCCGGACAAATCCGGCGTGCTGACCGGTCGCCAGCATCACACCCTGGACATGGAACTTTTCGGACCCAACTCCTGGCTCAACGGCTTCTATCTGGGAGCGCTCAAAGCCGCCAGCGAGATGGCCGCGCACCTGGGCGAAAACGACACAGCCGCCGAATACGCGGCCATCTTTGAACGGGGCAAAGCGTGGACAGACGAGCACCTCTTCAACGGCGAGTATTACATCCAGTCCATTGATCTCAAAGACCGCTCGCTGGTGGAAGCCTACGGCACGAAGAACGACGTACTGCAAGGCGGCACAGCCCTGGACGCCTATTGGAACAGTGAACATAACGAAATCAAGTACCAGATCGGAGAGGGCAGCAGTATCGATCAGGTACTCCCCCAGTGGCACGCCTCGCTCTACGGTCTTGGCGATCTCTACGACCCGGCCCAGGTCAAGAGCGCCAGCGCCGCCATCTACAAATACAATTTCATCCCGGAGATGGGCAAAGTCTACAACCCCTGCCGCATCTACTGCCTCAACGACGAGGGCGGGCTGGTCATCTGCGCCTGGCCCGAGGGCAGCCAGAAACCCCTCATCCCCGCGCCCTATTCCCAGGAGGCGATGAACGGTTTCGAGTATTCGGCGGCGATCCATATGATTATGCAGGGGCTGGTGGAGGAGGGGATGCGCTGCATAGAGGCCGTGCGCCAGCGTTACGACGGCGAGCGGCGCAACCCCTGGAACGAATTCGAGTGTGGCAGCAACTATGCCCGCAGCATGGCCTCCTACGCCCTGCTCAACGCCTTTTCCGGCTTCCAGTTCGATATGACGCAGAAGGCCATCGGCTTCCACCCCGTGGAAGGCAAGGACGATTTCCGCACTTTCTGGTCGCTGGATTCGGGCTGGGGGGAATTTGAATTGCGAGTTGCGGATTGCGAGTTGCGGGTACTCTACGGGGAATTGCCGCTGAAAAGCCTGCGCCTGCCTTTCCTGGATGGACGGCAGGTGACGGGTGTCTCCCTGGCCGGCAAGCCGGTCGCCTTCACCCGCGACGGCGACGCGCTCGACCTGGGCGAAGGCGTAACGATTGCCAGCGGTCAAACATTGCAGGTAGACCTTTCGTGACTACACGAATCGCCATCGTCGGCGGTTTTCTGGGCGCGGGCAAGACGACACTGATTCTGGCCGCGGCCAAGCGCTTGGCGGCCCGGGGCTATCGGGTGGGGCTGGTGACAAACGATCAGGGCGAGGGTCTGGTGGATACGGCCCTGGCCGGGGATGCGGAAATTCCGGTGGCAGAGGTAGCCGGTGGCTGCTTCTGCTGCCGCTTCCCCGATCTGCTGGCGGGTTTGCAGCGCTTACAGGAGGTCGCCAGCCCGGATGTTATCCTTGCCGAGCCGGTGGGAAGTTGCACGGATCTGATCGCTACGGTCCTGCGCCCGCTGGTGCAGTTCTACGGCGAGCAGTACGAACTGGCTCCCCTGACGGTCCTCCTCGACAGCAGCCGGTCGCTGGCCGACTTCCCCGACGACATCCGCTATCTACACGAACAGCAGGTGGCCGAGGCAGAGATTCTGCTGCACAGCAAAAGCGATCTGGCGGCGGGGAATGGAACGCGGATTGGGCGGAAAGAACGGATGGGCGCGGATATTAACGAAACGCCAGTTTTGCCCATTTCTGCGGTTACGGGTGACGGCGTGGACGAATGGCTCGACGTGATTTTGGGCCAGAGCAGCCGCAACCCAGCAGCTCTGCTGATTGACTACGAACGCTATGCCCAGGCCGAGGCCGCGTTGGGCTGGCTCAATGCCAAGGGGCAGGTACGGGCGGACACTCCCTACTCGGCCAGGGAGTGGACAGCCCACCTGCTGGCAATGCTGGAAAGCCTCTGCACCGAGCAGAGCGTATCCATCGCCCACATCAAAGTATTGGTGACGACGCCAGAGGGCAAAGTCAAAGCCAGCCTCACCCAGGCTGGTTCTCTCAGTTGGGATTTGGACAGCCCAACCGCCGACACCCGCAGCCACGAATTTGTGCTGAATGCCCGGGTCAACGCCACGCCAGGCCAGTTGGAGCAGATAGCGCTACAGGCCATCGAAGCCGCCAAACCCGACCCCGCCGCCCGCTATTACATCGAACACTTCGAGTGTTTCAGCCCCCTGCCGCCCCGCCCCACCCATCGGCTCGCGTAGGTTGGGTGAATGGCCCGCCGCCAACACCG
>CAMDQF010000374.1 GCA_945905745.1 Litorilinea aerophila | reverse complement strand
GGCGTCATTTTGCCCCAGCTATTGGGATTGGGGATTGGAGACCAGGGACTGGGGACTGGGAATTAGTCTATTCCGCCCAATCCCTGGTCCCCGAATCACCTCTCCGTCCACACATACGTATTCTGGCTATGGGTGTACGTATAGGCCCGGTTGCCTATCTGCCAGCGCAGGGGAAGAGGGCCAGTGCCCGATTGGCGTTGGATGACGAGCCGGTAGCCATTGCGTTGGATGTGCTCTGGTAGCCGATAGAGAAAAGTGATCTGGCGGGTTTCGCCGGGTTTCATCACAAAATAGCCGCCGAAAACCTGCGTACCCACCTCGCCCCGCCTGCTGCTGACCGAATCCGCATCCACCCCCTCGACGCTAAGCAGTTCACTGCCCAAAGGTACGTAGAGCCGCACATAGTCGTAGTAGCAGCGCTCAGTCAACTCGTCGTAGCGATCCCCATAGCGGGGGGAAAGTACACATTTGAAGCCAGGCATCTCGACCGGGTGGTGATAGGTGACAGTCGCACGGGCCACCCCAGTCGAGCCGGGGCCGTCGGGCCAGCTTACCAGATAGTCCAGGGAACGCTCCATCACCGCGTCCACTTTGTTGAAGCCCAGATTGCTGTCCACCAGTGCCAGATAATCGGCATCTTTGGGGGGGAGCAGCCCGCCGTCCCAACCCCAGCGATGCAACTGCTCCTGCACACGGCCATCCCGCACCCAGACCTGAATCGCCCGCTGGTTGAAGGCTTGACGGCCCGCCCCAGCCACGGCAAAAATATTGAAGCGCCCGGACTTCAGCTTGTCCAAAATGGCCCCGGCCATTGTGGGCAGAAAGTCTTTGCGCTGTTCAAACCATTCGCCTTGATTATCGGCCACAGTGGCCCCGTCGCCCAGAGGATTGGCCCATAACTCTTTGATCAGTTCCACTACATTTTGTCCTGTCACCGGCTGATCCAGACCGGGCACAGTGACCGGCCCGACCGCGCCGACGATCAGCGAAACCGCGTGCAGGTCCATTGTCACAATCCCATTGACGGTCCGCCCCGTGTCCCGGCTGTAGATTGTGTCGATGATGCGGGCGCTGGTGGGGAGGTCCGGAGACCAGTTGGCATCCCGCAAAAAGAGCAAGTCCGCCTGCATATATTTTTGCAACGGAGACGGGGCTGGCGGGTGATCGACCGCGTGGTTGTCCACTGCGTAGGAGTCGGAAAAGTCCAGTTTTGTCACCCGCCCCCGCTCTACAGTCACCTCGCCAACACCGGTGATAAAACCGCCGGTTCCCCGCAGTTCGTGGTTGTTTTGCACCAACACCAGATAGGTGTAGGGGCCATTCATTCCCAGCAGATCGGGCAGACCCGGCGCAATTTGCAGACCCGGCCCCATCAACTCGGCATAGGGCTGGATCTCGGCCAATGGACCTGCCAACGCTTCCGGAAGCCGGCTGGCATCAATGGCTGCCAACGCCACTGCCGCCCGCTCGGCCCGGGCAGCCAGGGGTGCAAAGGCGTCGTATTGGCCGGAGATGGCTGTGAGTGCCGCGTTCAGTTGTCCATCCGCGTCTCCGTTGCTGGGCACAGCAGGTGCGACCAATGCCACCCCTTCTGCGGCAACCTGGCTCATCTCCGCAGCTATCGTTAGAAACTCCGGTGCATAGGCCAGGACAGAGCCATATTTCGTCACCCCATCCAACCGGCGCAGCAGGGGCGTCAATGGCTCGACTTCCCTTTTTAGTGCAGCCAACCCTGCGGCTGTCTCTGCCAGTTCTGTTTGGTGGGCAAAGAGGGTGGAGAGGCTGCGGTCAGCCCGCAGAGCTTCCACAAGTGTCATCCCGTTGTGATAGACCTGCCAGCCGGGGACGGCCATGCGCGCCCCTTTGACCAGGGCCAGGGCCAGTAGGAGGGCCAAAAGCCCAACAATAGCCAAACGCAGCAGCCGACGCCAGGGCCAGTCTGTTCGATCGAGCAGGGGGTTCATAGTGGCAGTACCTGTTGACATTCTATTTGTCCGATTTGGTTTGGTGGTGGTCATTTTACGCAATACGTAGGCGTGAGCATACCCGCGTGCGGCCCGAACCGGCTTGTGGGCGTACTCACTTCTCCCACTGGCTTTGAACTTTAGGGCGCATAGCGCCAGAGCGAACCTGCCGGTTGTAGCTGGTTTTCCACAGCAGGGGCCACAATTTCACTAAAATAGATGGGACGACGCCCCACATTCGCCTGCAAAATCCGGCTGGCTTGCCCTGTCTCCACACCGGCCAGGTCGGGATAGAGGCGGACCAGCAGAGCTTGATACCACTCGAATTGGAGCAGAGCCACATTGACCAGTGCTGTCCCTGGGGCCGCTTCCAGCAACTCTCCGCTGCCCCAGGCCGCATACCAGAGGGCAAAGGTTTCGGCATCCGCGCTGCTAAAGAGCAGACTGCCCGGCTCGACAACCCGCACGGCATCGGCCACAAAGCGACGTGCGCTCTCGTCCTGGCGCAAAGAAATGGCGGGCAGCCGGATTCCACCCAACAGCACCAGGCCGGCAACACAGCCCCCCAGGACAATCGGTTCCCACCTGCTGTCGGGCCAGTGGGTGTTGATCCACTCGGCTGTTTCCCGCACGCCAAAGGGCAGCCACACAGCCATCAACCAGACAACCGGCAGCAGGTAGATTTCGCTGTCTGCCGTGTGATAGGTGAGGGCATAGAAACTGATCGGCAACACCCAAAGCAGCGCAAAAGTGCGCATTCGCCCCGCCAAGCGGTCCCAACGATAGAGGCCCGCCAACGTCAGAGCCAACCCAACCGGGGTGAATTGGCTGGTGATGGTCAGCGCCCATCGCCCTGCCTTCGAGAGCATCTGTTCTAGCGGGATCGCAAAGAGATAGCGCCGATAGGCTGCGCCACTGGTGAGCCACCACAGATCGCCAAAAGAACCATCCCCGCCCCAGTTGACAGGCGCAAAGGGCGAGACCAGCAGCCCACGGCCATAGAGCAGCAGGCCCGGCAGCGCGCCGGCTGCCATCCAGAGCCAAAAAGCCGGTCTGCCCAAAGGACGCTCCTCGCTGCTCCACAGCCAATATAACACCCCTGGCAACAGCAACCCAATCGTCGCGTGATGGGCGATGCCCAGACCCCAAAGCCCACCGAGGAGAATGCCCCGTCGTCTGGGCCGATCCGCGGGATAGGCGATCAATGCCCAAAAGAGTGTGACAACGAGCAGGCTGTGCAGGGTGTAGACTTCGGTGATCAGCGCCTGGCCCCAGAGCAGGGGTGCTGTTGCCCAGCCAATGGCGGCCAGCAGAGCGGGCAAGAACGAACTCGCTTTTTCCGGCCACAGGTGGCGTACCACCTGAAAAGTCACAGCCACACTGGCGGCTCCGGCCAGGGCGCTGAAGAGATTGCCCCGCCAGCCAATCTCACTCCCCGGCCACAACAGACCCAACAACGCCAGCCAACCCTGAAGAAGCAGCGTGTAGAGCGGGTAGCCGGTCGGGTGGGGCGTTCCATTCGTCATCGCCGCCGCCAACAGATCGCCCCCATCCGCGCCGTAGTTGGCCCAGGTCAAACCCGGCGCTGCCGTATAGCCATACAACAAAAAGGCCAGCCCCGCAGCCAGAAAGGGGGCTGCGGGGCCGGTCAACAGGGCAAGAATCGGTTGGGAACGAGAAGTGGCGCTGTCGCTGGCGGTCACGGGATCAATTGAAAGTCGGAAGCAGCAGGGGAGGGGTTCCCAAACTGACGCCAATCGTCACAGCCCCCGCATTGTCGGCATAGGCCACAGCCAAATTGTCAATGACACTGCCATTGGCCACGCTGGGAGCGATACGCACGATCAGTGTCGCATTGAGTTCGCCGCCCGGGGCCAGAGAAGGCCAGGTAAAGAGGGCGATAGACGTACCGTTGCTGCCGGCCTCGCTGGAAGCGCTCCCTCCTTCGGCCTCCATACTGACAATCTGCAATACCCCAGGCAACTCATCCCGCACAGCCACATTCAGGGCGGTTTCGCTTCCAGGATTGACAATCCGTATGCGAAGCTCCACTTCACTTCCCTGCCGTATCACTCCGGAGGCGACGAACATCTCTCCCTGCAAGGAAAATGCAGGCACAGCGGTCGGCGTCGTCGATACAGCCGGTGTATCGGTGGGTTTGGGCTGGGCGGTGGGTGTTTGGGTGGATGTGGGCGCGCCGGGTTGGCTGGTGGCTGTAGGGCCAGTGGGTGTGCGGGTGGCTGTGGGACCAGCGGGTATGTTAGTAGCTGTGGGCGCGGTCGTCTGACTGGTCGGTGTCACTGTGGGTACAGCCGTGGCCGCGGCCGTGGGTGTCCGCTGGGGGATTGTCTGCTGAGCAGGCGCGGCGGCAACTTCTCCGCTAAAGAGATAGGCCAGGGCCGCAAAAGCGACAATGGTAGCCAGTCCCCCCCACACTTTGACCGAGATTGCCCCCATCTGTTTGAGCGTGTGCCATACGGTTTGTCTGTTCATTGGTTTCCTCTGATTGTATCTATAGTCGTCACGGGCATAATGTGACATTCTGTCAGCCTGTCACCTAGTCGAATATGTTACCGAGCGCCGCGACCTTCCAGCACCGCCGGGATCGTCTGCAAAAGTATTTGAACGTCGCGCCACAAACTATACTGCTCGATATACTCCAATTCCAATGCGATCCGTTTGGACAATTT
>CAMDQF010000373.1 GCA_945905745.1 Litorilinea aerophila | reverse complement strand
AGGTCGGACTGGCAGTCCGACTACCAGTCCGACCGACGGGAGAGAAGCTATGCTGACCAGCCTTCCCATTGTCCAGAGCATCCCCCACGCCGGCCTCGCTGTCCCCCCGTCCGTGGCGGGTCGCCTCGCCATCGACGACGTGACCATCTACAACGAGTGCGATCTCTGGAACGACCAGATTTTTGACTTTGCCCATCCTTCGCTGCACGGTCAGAGCTTGGCCGTGGTGGGAATGCCCATCGCCCGTGTATTGATCGACGCCAACCGTCCGCCTGATTCTCTGGACAACCCGGATGGCGCGGTCAAGAGCCACACCAGCTATGGCGACCCCATCTACGCGCCGGCCCTCAACCGTCAGACCCAGCAGCAATTGCTCGAAGCGGAATGGCGCCCCTTTCACACCGATCTGGACAGGGCACTGACTGGTCATGCGGAGGATGTGCGCCTCTTCCTTGACTGTCATAATATGGCCCAGCACGGCCCCAGCGCCTATGGCGACCCCGGAAAGGTGCGCCCGCTGATCTGCATTGCCAACTTTGGCGACGCCAGCGGAGAAGCAGTGGCCGCCAACGGTCCGTTGACCGCACCTGCCGCTTTTGTGCGCCGCGCAGCAGCGATTGCGGGAGAGCTTTTTGCAGATATGGCGTTGCTAGAACCGGACAGTCAACACCCGGCCCCCATTGTGAGCCTGAATCAGCCCTTTGCCGGTGGTTACATTTTGCGCCACTATTGCGATGCTGCCTATCAGCAGGCCATTGGGAGCCGCTATGCGGGGCTGATGGTGGAAGTCAACCGGGGGCTGTTTGTGGGGGATCAGCATACACGCACACCCATCCAACTACCCAACCAGCCACGGATTGCCGCGGTGCGCAGCCGTCTCTTGCGCTGGGTGCAGGCCATTTTGCCCCTGCTGGAGCAGGAATGATGGATACTCTCCCCGGTACTTTGCCCTCCTTTCTCCACTTCGCCCAGGGGCTGGCCGCCGAAGCGGGCAGACTGATCACCGGCTATTTTCGGCGCACCAGTGCCCGGCGCAAAAGCGACGGCACATTGGTGACCGAGGCCGATGAACGGGCCAACCAGTTGATTGCGGACGCAATTCGCTCTGCCTGGCCGGATCACGCCATCTTGAGCGAAGAGGGCGACACCACTTATGACCCGGCGGTGGAATACACTTGGGTAATTGACCCCCTGGATGGCACGACCAACTTCGCCCGGGGCTTTCCCATCTGGGGTGTGAGTATCGGGCTGCTGCGGGTTGGTTCGCCCGTCGTCGCGGTGGTAGATTTCCCGCTGCTCGGCGAATCCTATTGGGCCAGCGCAGGCGGCGGGGCCTTCTGTAATGGCGAAGCGTTGCAGACCGATCAGACAGCCCGCATCGACAACCAGCAGATTTTCACCCAATGCACCCGCACCCGCCGCCGACTGAATATCCGCTCACCCCTGAAAGCCCGGATGCTGGGCAGCGCGGCCTATCATCTGCTGACTATGGCCAGGGGATCCTCTCTGGTGGCGGTGGAGAGCACGCCCAAAGTCTGGGACCTGGCCGGGGCATTGCTGGTAGCCCAGGAAGCGGGCGGTTTAGTGGAAGGGCTGGACGGTTCACCCCTCTTCCCCTTGCCGCCGGAAGCCCTGGACTACGCCGCCATCTCCCGCCCAGTGCTGGCCGCGGCCAATCGGGGCGTGCTGGAGGAATTCCGCGCCAGTATCAGCCCGATTGAAGGATAGAAAAAATCAACCAATCAACTTCCTTGGAAGGGAGCAATTCTCATGTCCACACGAAAGAGTGAAGTGCTCATCATCGGTGCGGGTCTGTCTGGTGTCTCTGCGGCCCGCCGTCTGCAAGGCGCAGGGGTTGACGTACTCTTGCTGGATAAGGGCCGCAGCGTGGGCGGGCGCATGAGCACCCGCCGCATTGGCAACGGTGCGGCGGATCACGGCGCCCAGTTTTTCACCGCGACTACGCCTGAGTTTCAGCGCGTGGTGGATGGCTGGGAAGCCGAGGGCCTGGCCTTCTTCTGGGACATCGGCTGGAGTACAGGCAGCTTCACCGGGAACGAGAGCGAAGGCCACACCCGTTACGCAGCCAAAGGTGGGATGAACCGGCTGATGAAACATCTGGCTGCTGACATTCCCACGGAAACGAATGTGCGGATTGTCGCTGTGCGCCAGACTGAAAAAGGCTGGGAGGCCGAGGCCGAAGGAGGAGGGCTATACCAGTCGGCCGCTCTGATTCTGACCCCCCCGCCCCCCCAAGCGCTGGCCCTGCTGCAAGCGGGCAATGTTCATTTGACCGCGATGGATGCAGATATTCTGGGCCGAATCCACTATTCTTCTGCGCTTACAGGAATCTTTCGCATTGAAGGCACTGTGACAATCCCCGCGCCCGGGGCCGTCCATCGCCCGGCAGAACCCCTGCCCTGGGTGGCCGACAACCAGCAGAAGGGCGTCTCACCGGATGAGACAGTCGTCACCATAAACAGTAACAGTGACTATGCGCAGCGTTACTGGGATGCGCCGGAGGTGGAGATTCTGGAAACCATGAAAGCCGCCCTGGCCCGCTATCTCTCCCCCGGCAGCCGGGTGGTGGAGAGCCAGATTCAACGCTGGCGCTATGCCTTCCCCCGCCACACCCACAGCCAACGTACCCTGCGCACATCGGGCACGCGCCCCCTCTTCTTTGCCGGTGATGCCTTTCACGGACCCCTGATCGAAGGAGCCTGGCTTTCCGGCGAGGCCGCTGCCACGGGGCTGCTGAGCGACGCGGATTTCATAACGGCTCGCGTCTGATGCAGTTTGCCGATCTCGAACTCTATGCCAAGAGTCACCCTAATCCATTGCCGTGCCGCGGTGACAGCTTGCTCAAACGACCAGCCTTGCCCAACAGCCCAAGCCGCAGCAAAATCCGCTTCACTTAATAGCGTGCGGGCCTGAGCGATCTGCTCGATCAACCCCGTGTTATCGATTGGTTTGAGATAGGGGATGAGGGTATCGAGCAATTTTTGGGTCGCGGCAAAGAGTTGAATCGCCCATTTACCGTTCTTCTGGTTGAGGGCAATCTCTCCACAATACAACAAACATTCAAAAGCAATATGCCGGTTTTCTAAAGGCAAACACAAGGTCAATACTTCGGCAAAAGCCGTTTGGGCAGCCGGTAGGTTGTCTAAGGCTTTTTGCACCTTGCCCAAAATTAACCAATCGTGCATGCAACGGTCAGGATCCCCAATGATCTGCGAAATCTCTAAGGCGGCTTGGATATATCCCAGTGCGCTGGACGCATCCCCTTGACAAAGCATAACATTACCCATCTGCGACAAGGTAATAGAGCGATCCCGTTGCATCCCCAATGGCTGGGCGATGCGGAGCGACTCACTAAGAATCGCTTCAGCGGCATTGTAATTTCCATACTGCAACTCGATATCGGCCAGAGAGGTGAGGGCAAAAAAGAGTGCATTCGTGTCATCCGTTGTGCGCAAAAGAAGAATGCTTTCGCGCAAATAGGTGATCGATTGGGTATAATCGAATTCCTTCCCGGTCTTAAGGTGGACAAGCGTGGTGAGCAGGGTGGCAATCTTGGCTTGATCCCCGGTTTGACGAAAGAGTTGCAGGCTCTCTTCAAAGCGGGCCAGCGTCGGCTGCCGTTGGTGTAAGCCATACATCACCCAGCCGCTTTCGCGCAAAGCCTCCGCCGTCCCCCACCGATCACCCAGTTGACGATAGAGCGCGATGCTCTCATCTACCCATTGCAAGGCTTGTTGACGATCTCCTTGATGCTGTGTTAATTGGGCCAGGGAGAGCAATGCACGCGCTTGGGCGGAAAGGTGATCAGCTAAAAGAGTGATAGGCTGACAAGCCGAAAGTGCTTGGGTGAGCCATTGTTGACCTTCTTGAAAATAGCCGCGTGTATACCAGAATTCTTTGAGCGCGCCGGCAAGGGAGAGGGCATTCACTGGCCTGTGCTGGAGAAAGTAGTGAAAGGCGGCGCGCAGGTTTTCTAGCTCGGCATCGAGCCGATGCAACCAAACCACCTGCTGTTTGCCCGGTATCTGGCGTGTAGCCTCCTCTGCCAGGGTAAGATAGTATTCGGCGTGACGTTGGCGCAGCGCATTGGTTTGCCCGCTGATTTGTAGTTGTTCACCCGCATATTCGCGCAGCGTCTCTAAAAGCAGAAAGCGCCGTTGTTCTTCCAGTGCCGGAGCATGATGAACGAGGCTCTTTTGCAGCAAACTTTGCAGCGTATATTCGGCAAAACCAAGTGCTTGCACCGCATCCCCTGCAAAGCTGCTCACAAAGACACTCAACCCACAAAAAAGGGACTGTTCATCGCCATTCAAAAGGGTATAGCTGCGGTGGATGGCATTGCGCAGGGTGCGGTGTTGCACTGGCAGATCACTGGCGCCACCGCTAAGGAGATCAAGCCGTTGATCCTGCAACCTTGCCAACAGTTGCTTGGGCGTAAAGAGTTCGATGCGGCTGGCACATAGTTCAATCGCCAATGGCAGGCAATCTAGCTTGCGACAAATGGCCTCCAGGATCGGCTGTTGCTGGGCAGACAGAGTAAATTCGGCATCGATTGCTTGCGCCCGCTGGATAAATAGGGCAACCGACGCGCTAAGGGCGAGGGATGGGACGTTGTAGCGTTGTTCAGCGCGCAGATG
>CAMDQF010000372.1 GCA_945905745.1 Litorilinea aerophila | reverse complement strand
ATGAACTTCGTCGGTACGTTGACCTCCGGGTGGCTCACCGACAAATATGACCCGCGTAAGCTCTTGTGCATCTACTATGGCTTGCGCGGCTTGTCGCTCTTTCTGCTGCCTTTTGTCTCCGGCCCCTGGGGATTGAGCCTTTTCGCCATCCTTTTTGGCTTGGACTATATCGCCACTGTGCCGCCGACAACGGCGCTGGTGGCCGACAACTTTGGCCGTCGCAATGTGGGCGTGGTCTATGGCTGGGTCTTCTGTGCGCATCAGGTGGGCGCGGCCAGCGCTGCCTGGTTGGGCGGCGTTGCTCGCGATACCCTGGGCGATTATCTGCTTGCCTTCCTGGTGGCCGGCACCATTGCGGTTGCGGCTGGCTTGCTATCGTTGCGAATTGGCCGTACACCCCAGTCGCTCACACCCGAGTCGCTGGCAGCGTAGATGTTTGTGAAAGCAGGCGACGGACGCGCCGCCTGCGCATTACGTTGCCACAGAAGTTATTATTTGGATAAAGTCGAGTACAAGTTACCCACGAATGGCGCATATCAAGGATACCTACCCATGCTCACCACCGCCCAAACCCAACACTTCCACGACTACGGCTACACCACAGCGCCCACCCTCTTCGACGCGACCGAAATCCGCGCCATGCGCGCCGGGTTGGAACGTTTCAAACGGGAGAGGCTGGGTCAAAACGCCGCTATCGCTTGGAATACAATCACCCACAGTACTTGACAAGTCATACTTCTATCAGAGATAATGTGTGCAGAATATAAAGCTAAATTTTATTTTCTACACACATGAACACTGTAAGCACCTCCTCGCCCGATCACGACCAACTCTATCAAATTGCCGAAACCCAAGCAGGCTACTTCAGCGCGGCCCAGGGCAGGCTGGCCGGATTCAGCCACGCCCTGCTGTCTTATCACGTGCAGTCCGGCCTCATTGAGCGCATCCGTCCTGGCCTCTATCGTTTGAAGCGTTTTCCGGCATCACCCCACGAGGATTTTTTCGTCGCTTGGCTGCGGGCGGGTGCGCGCGCCGTAATCTCCCACGACAGCGCATTGGCGCTTTACGACCTCTCGGACCTGCTGCCCAACGAGATTCATCTGACCGTGCCGCGTACCGCCTCGCGCCGCCATCCTGGCCTCCGTCTGCACACAAATCGGCTAGAGCCGGCCGATGTGACGCAGTATGCCGGTCTGCCCGTCACAACTGTTCCGCGCACGATTGCCGATGTAGCTGCCAACGGTCTGGGCGAGGAACTCGTACGGCAAGCCATCGAGGAAGCCCTGCGGCGGGGGTTGACGACAACTGAAAAACTGCGGATGAACGCCAGTCGCCGCGGCGGACGTGTATGCAAGCTGGTTGAACAATCACTCGCTGCGGGGAGCAACCCGTTATGATGCCATTCGTGGCGCATGACCGCGCGTTGGCCTGGAATGGTTCGCCGATTGCTGCTATGATAGGGGTGACAGACCCCTGGCTATCCCAACAGTCTGCGGTCAATATCCGGTCACGGTAGAGGAAGGCGCAATGATCCCCCGTGAAGAATTTATGCGCAAGATGTGGGAAGGGGAAGGAATGTAAATGGACAATTCACTCGACCGCCTGACCATCCGGGGCTTCAAATCTATCCGCGCGCTGGAAGATTTCCAACTGGGCAATCTGAACGTCTTTATCGGCGGCAACGGCGCGGGCAAAAGCAATCTGCTCGAATTTTTCCGTCTGTTGCGTGCGGTCATTGATGGCAGGCTGGTGCAGTATATCAGCGACGGGGGCGGTGTTAGCGACTTTCTTTTCAACGGTCGCAAGACGACGGCCCAAATGGAGTTTGAAACCCACTTTGGGCCGCGCGGCTATCGCTTCGCCATCAAGCCTGGCCCCCTAGAAAATGCCCTTCTCACAGACGAAGCCCGCTATTACAAATACAGCCAAAATGGCTGGTGGCAGTTGGGCGACAGCCCGAACGGGACATCTCTGCTGGTAAAGGAAGTAAGAAGCAATTCGCCCGACGGCAAGTACAGCCAACCGGTCTACGCGGCGATTGCTTCGTGGCAGGTCTATCACTTTCACGATACCAGCGCCACAGCAGCCATGCGCCACTACGAAATCATCCAGGACAATCGGGTGCTGCGTTTCAATGCCGCCAACATTGCCCCCTATCTGCTGCGTCTGCGCGCCGAACATCCAGACGCCTACGGGGAAATTCTGAATGCAGTGCAATTGGTCTTGCCCTTCTTCGACGATTTTCTGCTGGAAGCGACGCCTTTTGGAGAAGCCCAGAAGGTCAATCTCTCCTGGCGACAAAAAGGCTCGGACTATCCCTTGCAGCCCTATCACCTCTCCGATGGCTCACTTCGCTTTATCTGTCTGGCCACGGCCCTGTTGCAACCCGTTCCCCCGGCCACGATTGTCATTGACGAACCGGAGTTGGGGCTGCATCCCTACGCCATCGCCCTGCTGGCCGAACTGATCCAGAATGCGGCCCAACGCACCCAACTGCTCGTCGCCACCCAATCCCCGGCGCTGATCGATCAATTCAGCATCGAAGATATCGTTGTGGTGAACCGCAAAGAGGGCGCGTCCACCTTTGAACGGCTGCAAGAGAAAGATTTCAACGTCTGGCTGGAAAGCTATTCGGTGGGCGAACTCTGGACCAAAAACGTCCTCTCCGGGGGGCCGGTCTATGAATAGCATTGCCATCGCCAAAGCCATCGGTCTGGTCGCTATGCGCCAGCAGTGCCCGCTTTTCAATGGCTGGCTGACAACCGTAGAAAATCTAAAAGGCGCTGCCAATGGCTAGTGTACGCAAGTCTAACGGCGTACCTGCCCACAAATTCTGCGACCCACAAGGAGAGTAACCCCATGCAAGAGATCATCGCGGGCCTGTCCCACTACGACACCGCCACCGTCTTCAACGCGCTGGTGTTGAAGATGGGGCTGCCCAACGAGGAGTACCTGATCACTGCCTGCGCTGCCTGCTGCTGGGGCTGAACAGCATGGCGGGGATGCGACATAGACTATACTCTCAACGTTCATACTTTCCATTCCTCCGCTAGTAAAGGAGCAACCCATGCACCCACGCACCCAATCTACCCACTCCGCCCGCATCGGCGTCTTCGGCATCGGTCTGGCCGCCTACTGGCCCCAATTTGACGGACTCAAAAGCCGACTGGAAGGCTACCAGCGGGAGGTGGAGGCGAACCTGACGGCCATGGGCGGCCAGGTTGTCTCTGCCGGGCTGGTGGACACGGCCCCGGCAGCCCAAGCTGCGGGCGATCTCTTCGCCCGGGAGAATGTGGACCTGATCGTCTGCTATGTGGGAACCTACGCCACCTCCAGCCAGGTGCTGCCGGCTGTCCAGCGGCGCAAGGCCCCGGTGCTGGTGCTCAACCTCCAGCCCAGCCCCTCCCTGGACTACCCCAACACTGACACCGCCGAGTGGTTGGCCAACTGCTGCGCCTGCTGCGTTCCGGAGATCGCCAACGCCTTTGCCCGCAGCCGCATCCAATTCAACGTCGTCTCTGGCCTCCTCCAACCGGCCGAGGGCAGCGCCCACCGCTACTACGAACGGGCCTGGACCGAGATTGAGGAGTGGGTGCTGGCGGCTAATGTCCAGCGCCAGCTTTCCTACAGCCGCATCGGTTTCCTGGGCCACACCTATCCGGGAATGCTGGATATGTACTCGGACTTCACGATGCACCACGCCCAGTTGGGGGTACACGTGGAGGTGCTGGAGATGGACGACCTGCACAGCCGGGTGGACGCGGCGATCCCTTCCGAGGTGGCGGCCAAAGTCGCCGAAATCAAGCGGACCTTTCAGGTGGTGGAGCCGGGCCGGGACAAAATATCCCAGTCGGTCACTGCCGAAGGGTTGGAGTGGTCGGCGCGGGTCGCCTGTGGGCTGGATCGGCTGGTGGCCGACTTCGCGCTCAACGGGCTGACCTATTACTACCGGGGGCTGGACGGCAACCGCAACGAGGAGCTGGGCGCGGGGCTGATTGTGGGCAACTCGCTGCTCACGGCCCGGGGCATTCCGGCTTCCGGCGAGGGGGATTTGAAGACCTGCGTCGCCATGCTGGCGATGGACAGACTGAAGGCGGGCGGCTCCTACACGGAGTTCTATGCCATGGATTTTGTGGACGATTTTGTGCTGATGGGCCACGACGGACCGGGCCACATCGCCATCGCCGAGGGCAAGCCCCTGCTGCGCGGGCTGGGCCTCTTCCACGGCAAGCGGGGCTATGGCCTCTCTGTGGAATTCAAAGTCAAGACCGGGCCAGTGACGATTCTGGGGATGACCCAGACCGCGGAGGGACGGCTAAAACTGCTGGCAGCCGAGGGCCTCTCCGAGCCGGGGCCGACCTTTCAGATCGGCAACACCAACTCCCGCATCCGTTTCAGCCTGGACCCGGCCACTTTTCTCAACCGCTGGGCCGAGGCCGGGGCCACCCATCACTGCGCTTTGGGCGTGGGGCAGCAGATGGGGAAGATCAAAAAACTGGCCCGGCTGCTGGATTTGGAATTGGTGGTAATATAGTAGATGACGGGATGATGGGATGATGACTGTTCCATCATCTCATCATCCCATCATCTTTTTTCCGAAAGTCTGTCCAATGCTCGTCATCATCGCCAGCAATTCCAAATGAGAAATGAAGGCGCACTTACAATGAACTGGTTTCAAGGCGAAACTCTGCGAATACGTGCGGTTTGGCTAACAATTTGGGCACGAACTTGGACTTACGACTACGGTTGCCGTGTTTCTCGGCATTGGAAGCGTC
>CAMDQF010000371.1 GCA_945905745.1 Litorilinea aerophila | reverse complement strand
CCCGGTCAGGCTGATGAGATAGTCTTTAACAGTGGGATGGGGCAGGCTGCACAGCGGGGCGAAGTGACTTCGGCCGCGCTCTGGGCGTGGGTGGGGCAGGAGTTGTCTCTGGACGCTGAAGGGCTGTTCCACTTTCGGCAGGAGTTTTGGGGCGGCGATCGTGTGAACACGGAACTGGTGGCGCTCATCCGCAGTTTGCACTCTCGCTACCAGACTGCCATCATCAGCAACTACATGGATGATCTGCGCCGCAGCCTGGCCGAAGAGTATCCCATCATCGACGCCTTCGATCTGGTGGTCATCTCCGCCGAGGAGAAGGTGATGAAGCCCGATCCGTTGATTTTTCAACGCACGATGGAACGATTGGGGCGTCAACCAGAGGAGTGCATCTTTGTGGATGATTTCGCCCACAATGTGGAAGGTGCGCGGGCCGTGGGGATGCGGGCGATTCATTATACGCCGAGTACCGACATCGAACAGGAGTTGGTAGAATTCGGCGTGATGAAGTGAAACGTAAAACGCGAGATCGAAGGGCGATCTCACGTTTTACGTTTCACGGATTGGTCTCAGCACAATCCGCTGCCAGCCAATTCGTCTCGCCGTGTAACCCCGCCCACAGCACGCGAAATTTGACCAGTATAAACTGTCGAGCGTATAATGCACTACAGAAAGTATAGTGCCCTGGTGTAAATAGGCACTTTGAACACAACCCAACTTGTGCTAGGCTGGGAAAGCGATTAACGCTGCTCAGCGCGCAGGCTCATATCAGGAGGATTTGAAAATGGCGGACGAGAAAGCCCCACGACCGGCAGTGGAAGAGACAATCATTATCGGTAGCGGCCCCGCGGGATGGACGGCGGGCCTCTACACGGCACGGGCCAACCTCAACCCTTTGCTGATCACTGGCAATGACTACGGCGGCCAGGTGAGCATCACTTACGAAGTAGAGAATTACCCCGGCTTTCCCGAAGCCCTGAGCGGGCCGGAACTGGTGGAGAAGATGAAGGAACAGGCCGAAAAATTTGGCCTGGCTGTGGAATATGACCACGTGTCGGAGATTGTCACTGATCAGCACCCCTTCGTTGTGCGCACGGTCAACGGCAAAGAATACAAAGCCAAGTCGCTGATCCTTTGCACAGGCGCGCGCCCACGCTTTCTGCAAGTGCCCGGCGAACAACAGTTCACCGGCAAAGGTGTAAGCTATTGCGCTACCTGCGACGGCTTCTTCTTCCGGGGCAAGGAACTGGTAGTGGTGGGCGGTGGTGACAGCGCGGTGGAGGAGGGTCTCTTCCTGACCAAATTCGCCACCAAAGTACGCATCATCCACCGGCGGGATGAACTGCGGGCCAGCAAAATTGTGCGGGATCGGGCCTTTGCCCATCCGAAAATGGAGTTCGTTTGGAATTCGGTCGTTACTTCCGTCAACGGCAACGGGTCGGTTTCCAGCGTCAGCACCAAAAACATTGTCACTGGCGAAACCGCTGAAATCAAAACCGACGGCGTATTTGTCTACATTGGCCACCTGCCCAACAACGACCTCTACCACGGCAAGTTGCATCTGGACGAGGACGGCCACCTGATCACTGACAAGAAGATGCGCACGAATGTGCCGGGCATCTTTGCTGCGGGTGAGATTCAGGACAAAGTGTTCAAACAGGTGGCGACGAGCGTGGGTCAGGGCTGCTCTGCGGCCATGCAGACGGAAAAATTCCTGGCCGAATTGGAGTCCGAAGGCTATCACGGTGGGGTGGACCCCAGAGAGTTCCCCAGCTACGCACCTTTCGTAGCCACGGTTAAAACCACAGCTACTAAAACCACAGCTACCGTCACGACCCCGGAACGGGTGTTGGTCCCCGCCTGACATTGACCGAGAGTTGCACAAGAAGAGGGTTTCTCGAACATTCGAGAAACCCTCTTTTTTGTTCACACCCCATCCAGCGGCAGACGGATGACAAACTCTGTGCCCTTGCCCAGTTCGCTCTGCACAGAGAGCGTGCCGCGGTGGGCCTGGACAAGCTGGCTGGCGATGGACAGCCCCAGCCCACTGCCTGCGCCCTCCCTGTGGGTGCGTGCCCGGTCGCCCCGCCAGAAGCGGTCAAAGACAAAGGGCAGATCCGCGGCGGGGATGCCTTCGCCCGTGTCGGTGACGCGGATCGCCAACCCATCCCCCTCCCGCCGGGCAGAGAGGATGACACTTCCCCCAGCGGGCGTATAGCGGAGGGCGTTGCTGATGAGATTGCCCAGCACCTGATCCAGCCGGTCCGCGTCGCCGTGGACGATCGCCGGGGAATTGTCCGCCAGGGCCAGTTCCAGACCTATCCCCGCCTCCTCAGCCTGTCCGCTGAAGCTGGTCACCGCATCGGCCAGCAGATCCGCCAAATCCACCCCTTCCCGGCGCAGGGGCAGTTCGCCCGCCTCGGCCAAGGAGAGGGTGCGCAGATCGTCCACCAGCCGGGCCAGCAGTCGGGTCTCTTGCAACGTGGCGTCGATCTGTTCGGGCGAAGAAGGATAGACGCCGTCCAGCATTCCCTCCAGATTGCCCTGGATGACGTGGAGCGGCGTGCGCAGTTCGTGGGCCACATCCGCGGTCAGGTTGCGGCGCTGGCGTTCCATACGCTCCAGTTCACCCAGCATCCGGTTGAAGGAGCGGGACAAGCGCCCCATCTCACCCCAGCCCCCCTCCGCCACACGCACACTCAGATCGCCCTCGGCCGCAGCGTCAATAGCGGCCAGAATATCGGTCAGGGGCAGGGCAAAGCCCCGTACAGTGCGCAGGCCAATCAGTACAGCCAGAATCGGAAGCCCCAGGGCCAGCCCTATCCCGCCCAGCCAGACCAGAAGTGTCGTCTGCCCGTCGCCCCCGTAGAAGCGGGTGAGAAAGAAGGCCAGGGCTGCCATCCCCCCAGTCACCAGCAAAGCCATCAGACCGGCCGCGCAGCCGACGCCCCGGAAGATGCGCCGCCGCCGATGCCCCCAGGTAGCGGCCCAGGGCGGTGGATGACCTGCCTGCCAGCCCCGCCACTGCTCCCTGCCCGATGGGGTATCTGTTGGTTGCTCTTGGGAATTATCCATCGCTCTTCTCGGTGAACTGGTAGCCGATGCCATAAACGGTCAGCAGATAGCGGGGGTTGGCCGGGTCTTCTTCGATCTTGCGGCGCAGATTCTTCACGTGGGCGTCGATGCTGCGGTCATAGCCGCCGTCCGCTGCGCCGTGCAGCCGGTCGAAGAGTTGGGCACGGCTGAAGGTCTGGCCGGGGTGCTGGGCCAGAATCGCCAGCAGATTGAATTCGATGCGGGTGACGCGCACGGTCTCTCCCCGCAGGGTGATCCGGTTGCCGTTCAGATCGATCTCCAACTCCCCGACGCGAACGACGCCGGCCGTCTGCACCTCTCCCCGGGTCCGGCGCAGGACGGCCCGCACCCGGGCCACCAGTTCCCTCGGCGAGAAGGGCTTGACGATATAATCGTCCGCGCCCAGCTCCAGACCGATGAGCCGGTCGGTCTCTTCGGCCCGGGCGGTGAGCATAATTACCGGCACGCTGGATTCCCTGCGCAGAGTACGGCAGACATCCAGCCCGTCCATCCCCGGCAGGTTCAGGTCCAGAACGACCAGATCGGGCTTCTCCTGGCGAGCCGCGGCCAGGGCGGTGATGCCGTCGCCCGCGGGGTGGGTGCGAAAGCCGCTGCGCTCCAGATAGTCTTTGGCCAGGCGCACGATTTTCGGTTCGTCGTCTACGATAAGGATGAGTTCGTTCATAAGAGTTGCGGGTTGCGAATTGCGTAGGTAGCGGGTGACGCTGGATGGATGGGTATTGTGTGGGACGGGCAAAAGGTGAAACGTGAGATCATTCGGTGCATCTCACGTTTCACCTTTCGTTTGTCAGGCCAGGAGGGGGTAAGGACTCGCTGCGTCGCCTCCCGGCCCTTTCGTTACATTTTTTCCACCGGCTGCTCTGGGGGAGCGGATGCTGCGGGCTTCTCCGCCGGGGCAACTGCCGGGTTCTGTACCGGAGTCTCCTGCTCTTCCCCGTGATGCCAGCCCCGGTGTCCACCCCAGGGGCCGTGGAAGCCGTTGCCTGCGCTGTCGCCGTTGTTCATCCGCATCTTCCAGCGGGCAAAGCCCAGGAATTTGGCGATCACTGCCAGGAAGATGAGGAAGAAGCCCAGACGTAGCAGGCCACCGAAGAAGCCAAAGCCGCCGTGCATCCCCTCCATACGGGAGAGCAGATAGGGGTTCATCGCGCCCCCTTCGCTGCTGGAAACCAGCAGGCCCGTCGCCATTCCCGATGAGTAGCCCGAATTGTAGAGCAGTGAGCCTAGGCCAAAGAGCATCACCAGAGCCAGGGCCGCCATCGCCCAGCGGGGAATCTGTCGTTCGTTCATTGTGCGCCATCCTTTCACAGATGCAGAAGTGAGGTTTGTTCTGCTGTCTTCCAGCAGGTACGCTGTCTTGCGTACATCCTCAGTCTGCGCCCGACCTGTGAAAAGATTGTGAAGAAGTGGGGCAGAGGTGGTGAAATCTGTTTTCACACTTCCGTTCTGTCATTCATTTTACACCTCTAACTGCGCTCTCTGCGCCTTTGTCATCCCCTTCACCACCAGTGCATACGAGGCGTCGATCATCTCCTCCACTTCGTCGTCGGGCACTTCTCCATCCAGCAGAACCGAGTTCCACAGGCGTTTGTTCAGGTGATAGCCGGGCGTGACCGCTGCATAGGTGTCGCGCAATAGCAGGGCCAGATTGGGGTCACATTTCAGGCTGATGGAGAGGGGTGTC
>CAMDQF010000370.1 GCA_945905745.1 Litorilinea aerophila | reverse complement strand
AAGGCGGAGGAATTTATTCAGAGCTTCGATTGAGTCAAGAGAATCCCATCATCCCTGGCTGCGTCGATGAAATCATGGGATTCTCCGTTTGGGGCGAGTCTCCAAATTAATTTATACCAAAACCTCGAAATAATTCCCCACAATTGCCTCTGGGATCTATCGTCTTTCTGATAGCTATTTATCTATAGAGAAAACAGATAGAGTTCGTACAATCGTAGGGGCGCTTGCTTGCTGCGCCCGCCGGGTGCGGCAAGCAGCACCCGTACCGAATTGTATGATGTTCAAATATTTTCTCTATAACTGTCTCCAGTGCCAGATTAATCAAAAGTTCACCGAAAATTTTGTCGTTTTCAGCAAAAAAACTAGCCATTCGGGTAGGTAACAAACTAACCAGACGACTGGCAATTCTGTTCACTCTGGATGAAATCATAGTTTCGTGAGTTCCTGTTTTCTATGAATGTTATGCTGCTCCCAATCATAAAGTGATACTTCTATACGTTCATTATTGGGGCGTTTCGTCACAGAACAGAGGTGCAACTATGACCATTCACCCGCATGGCTTGGCATTGAGGCAAGTTCAATCGATCAGTTATGCTCTGCTCTTGCTAGTTCTGCTGTTGGCAGGTGGTTGCGTAGCGGCGGGAAATGTTTATTCGGATCGTCCAACAAGTCATGTGCTAGCAGATGAAGTTGTTTTCGAATTGGCAATTGACCCGAAAACGCCGACCACTGTCTATGCGGCGACGGAACGTGGGGTGTTCAAAAGCACGGACGGCGGCGAGAACTGGACTGCGCCCAACAGTGACTCGCGCTACAGGGCACTGGCAATCGATCCGGTCACACCAAGCACACTTTATGCAGAAATATGTCATAATGATGATTGCAGTGTGGACAAAACCACAGATGGCGGCATGACTTGGAGCGCGACCAGCATGACCACTCCTGTTACTGCCCTGGCGATTGCTCCAACCATGCCGACCACGCTTTATGCCGCGACATGGACCGGTGTTGTCACAGAATCGTTTGTTTTCAAAAGTACAGACGGCGGCGAGATTTGGCGAGCAGCCTCTACTGGCATAGAACCTATTGATGACAATACTCGGGTTGTGGTTGTGGCACTGGCGATTGACCCGCGGACACCGACCACCCTCTATGCGGCGACACGGGGAGATGGGGTGTACAAAAGCACGGATGGTGGAGAGAACTGGAGTGCGTCCAACACTGGCTTGACCTCTCTCTATCTTGTGGATCTGGTAATTGGCCCCCAAGCACCGACCACCCTCTACGTGGCGACAAATAATAGAGGCAGTTTCAAAAGCACTGACGGCGGTGGGCACTGGACACTCATGACCCATATGAATATCAGTGCCTTGGAGATCGACCCGATTATGCCTGCTAACCTTTATGCAGCGAAATATACGCCACAATTCGTATCATGGGTATTTTATGGCCATGACGAAATCGGTGGCTTGGCCATAAGCACGAACGGTGGCGCAAACTGGAGCTTCGGCAGTCTAGCGAACGTCAATGGTAGGATCAATGACCTGGCGATTGACCCGAAAACACCGACCACCCTCTATGTGGCGACAGATCACGGCGTGTATGTTCTTCATCTGGGGAAATAACCCAGTCGTGAAGCCATCTTGCGGACGATAGTGTTCTGTCGCACCCTGGCGTTGTTGGCGAATACAACTGGCACGGTAAGCGTCAGGTGGTTGGCAAATAAAAACGGGCCAAAGGCGAACCTTCCTCTTTGTGAATTTTTGCGCACAGAATTGCATCCCGCCGCGTCCCGTGTTACACTGTCTCCTGTCTATTGTATCCTGTATCCTGTATCCTGTATCCGGTTCGTAGTCCATCCACCGAAATCGCCCTGGGCTGCACTTTTTTGTGGAGAGTATTGATGGGACGTATGCATACAAATCGAATTTATCTCTTCGTGGCATTTTTGCTGCTGGCCGTTTTTGTCGTTGCTGCCTGCGCGCCCAATCCGCGTGCCCAGCTCATCTCGCCCGATATGGTTCCCGAAGTCAAGGGACAGGCATTTGTTCCGCCTACACCCACACCGGTTCCCGATATTGATAATCTGTCTGAAGAAGAGATATACGCCGGTCTGCCAGCAGATGTGGCGGCGCTTTTCCCTGGTGATACAGCCAACGGCGAACAGGTGGCGGCTTCCGCTGGCTGTATCGGCTGCCACCGGCTGGATGACTCAAATACGGTGGTTGCTCCGTCTTGGGGTGGCGTGGCCGATATGGCTGTTGCACGGGTAGCGGGTGAAAGCCCGGCTCTCTACTTCTATCTGAGCATTACTCAGCCTAACGCCTTTGTGGTCGATGGATATACTGGCGGCGTGATGCCCCAAACCTATAACGACACCCTGAGTGCGCAGGATATTGCAGATGTTGTAAGCTATTTGTTGACCCAACGCGGGCAGTAGTGATGCGTCGATTGGATGGGTAGGGGCGCTGCTTGCTGCGCCCGGCGGCACTGCGGGCGCAGCAAGCAGCGCCCCTACGCAATTGCCGTCATTTAAGGCACGACGGGACAGTAGTTTTTTGGCAAAGGAAAATGATTCACAGGTAAGATACCACATCAGCCTGCCCGGAAGAAGTCCCGGCACTTTCTGAAGTGCCGGGGACTTTTCATTCCTGCAATGACCACTTCTCGACGTTCCAATCGAAGTCCCACGCGCCAGGGGCAATCCCCTGCCAGTGCTGGCTGTAGCCGATGTTGCCTACGGTCCCGGCCAGGAAAATGTAGGGGAGTTCGTCATGGATAATCTGCTGGATTTCTTGATAATAGAGGGAGCGTTGGGCCGAGTCACAGCCGGGGACAGACAGCCCAGCGGCCAGCAACTCCTCTACCCGGTCGTTGGCAAAGCTGACAAAATTGAAGCCGCTGCCGGGCCGATCAGCGCCGCGCTGCCAGAGCCGTCGGTCATCCGGATCGCTGCCCAGCCCGCTCCAGTCGATCAGTGCCAGATCGAACTGCTGATGAAAGAGTTCATTCACCAGTTGGTTGAAGGGGAGCGTCTGGAATTGGATTGAAAAACCGAGCCCGGATAACTGCTCCGCCACCAGTTCTCCTGCGTCTATGCGGGTTTGGCTGTCCTCGTTGGTAAAGAGGCGCAAGACCAGCGGCTCTCCTGCTTTCTCGCGGATACCGTCGCGATTCGCATCTACCCACCCAGCCGCGGTCAGGAGGAGTTGTGCCTGGATGGGATTGTAGGCGTAGGGCGCAAGCGCCTCGTTGTATGCCCAACCGATGGAGGGCAGCACATTCGCCGCCAAGGGATAGCCCTGGCCTAGATAGGCTTTGCGGATGATAGCCTGGACATCCAGCCCGTGGGCCAGGGCCTGGCGCACCCGTGCATCCCCCAGAATCGGGTGGGGCGTCTGGGCCAGGGCAGTACCCGTTTCGTCGAGGCCCGGTTGGGGTACGGTCGGATCGGCCAGATTCAGCGCCAGAAAGGTGTAACCGTCATCCCGATATTTGTAGATATGCAGGCTGGGGTCCAGGGCGACGGCTGTCAGCTCCGCCGGGGAGAGCGCCAGGCTGTCGATCTCTCCACGCTGCAACCCGGCCAGACGTTCTGTCTGGTCTGGGAGGATACGCAGAGTCCAACCGTCCAGATGGGGCGCTCCTTTGAAATAGCCCTCGTTGCGCACCAGAGAAAGCTCTTTGCCCGGCTGCCATTCCTGGAAAAGGAAGGGGCCAGCGCTGACCGTAGGCGTAAGATTCTGCGGATTGGTCGCCAGATCGCTAAAATCGGCGGCGAAGAGGTGGCTGGGCAACAGACCCACAGCCAAATCCCGCAGACCGTCGCAGACCACCTCCCGGAAGGTGACCACGACCGTCTGGGGGTCTGGGGTTTCGACGCCGGCAACGGCCTGGAGATTCATCCTCAGGGGACTCTGCACCTGCTCGTCGGCCATGGCGGCAAAGGTGAATGCCACATCGTCCGCCGCGACCGGAGCGCCATCGCTCCACCAAACGTCGTCGCGCAGATGAAATGTCCAGATCAGCCCGTCCGGCGAAATGTCCCAACTGCGGGCCAGTTCCGTGGGCGTCAGCACACCCGTAACCGGGTCCTGGCCGATGAGGGAAGGGTAGAGAAAACGGTTGACGGTAGCGCTCACACTGTCCGTACTCAACACCGGATTGAGGATTGTGGGGTCAACCGGCGCGGCGGCTACGAAAATTCCCCCGCGGCGTGGCGGCACAGGTGTGGCTGTGACGAAGATTTCTTGGGTCGGCCCAGGAAGCTCCCGGGTGACGACAACAGTCACTTCCACCGGGACTTCGACAGTCACCTCCACAGTCTCGCGCACTTTTTCGACAACCGTCTGTACAACCGGCGTCGGCTGTTGACAGGCAGCGACCGTCAGGATAACCAACAGAACAGTCAGTACAAAAGCTGTCCATTTCTCCAACATAGACATTTCCCCGGTGATGGCAGGCATTTTACAAGCGGACAGCCTATATCATAGCATCTGCCTCAACCCCTGTCGATCTTAGCGACCAGGAAATCCCGAAGAAGACCGGAATTCGGTGGAAGGATTCGGGCGCGGTATAATGGCAATTCACGCTTACTTCCACATTGGACTTTTGACAATTAGGCGAACATAAGCGAGACCGATAATTGACAAAATAAAGGGGTTCTTTCGGAATTCAGGGGGTTGACATAGAACAGGGTCTTTCATCAAGCACTCAGAAAGGGCCAATCGCATGTCAGCCGAGCTGAGAATCCCATTGGATATAAGGAACGTTGATGTTTTGTCGATCGAAATCACGGATGATGGTCGT
>CAMDQF010000369.1 GCA_945905745.1 Litorilinea aerophila | reverse complement strand
TGGGTTATTGGGGATTGGGGATTGGGGATTGGGCGGGAGGATCGGACTACCCAATCCCCAATCCCCAATCCCCAATCCCTGCTTCTCTTGCCTCAATTGGCCGCGCTCGTTCTCACTTTTAGCAAAGGAGCGCTCTTTTTGGGCATTCCCGCGCTGCTGCTGGTATTGGGCGGGGGCGGGATTGTGCTGCTGGCCCGGCAGGGGAAGTCGTTGCGCTTTCTCTGGTGGCTGGCGGGGATCGGAGCGATTGTCGTTCTGGGGCTGCTGCCCTTTCTGGGGACCGAGCGTTTCCGACTGCTTCTCGATTTTGGTGCGGGGACGACCGGCGGGCTGCGCTTGAATCTGTGGCGCAGCGCCTGGGCAATGGCGCTGGATCACCCGTGGCTGGGGGTGGGGCCGGACAATTTCCTCTACGCCTACCGCAGCGGCTACATTCTGCCCACAGCCTGGCAGGACCCAAACCTCAACCACCCCCACAATTTCGTGCTGGACTGGTGGACCCGGCTGGGGCTGCCGGGGTTGCTGCTGGCCGGGTTGTGGCTAGGGACAGGGATAAAACGGCTCTGGCGGCAGCTTGGCAGCAGAGAAAATGCGGGTCTGGCCTTGGGCTGTCTGGCTGCCATCGCCGCGGCCCTGGCCCACGGGCTGATCGACGCTTCTTTTGCATTGCCGGACTTGATGATTGTGTGGGTGCTGCTGGTTTCCGTTGACAAGACAGTGCGTCGAAATAGATGAAAACTTCTTCATCTCTACTTCATCTCACGGGTGCAATACTACGGCTATGCGTGTGCTGCTTGTTGAAGACGAACCGAAGATTTCCGCATACGTCAAACGCGGGCTGGAAGAATCCGGCTACGCGGTGGACGCTGTTTTCAATGGGCGCGATGCGCTGGATTGGTGCGCAGCCACGCCCTACGATCTGGTGATTCTCGATATTCTTCTGCCGGTGCTGGACGGGTTGACTGTTTGCCGCCAACTGCGCCAACAGAACAATCCGCTGCCGATTCTGATGCTGACCGCGCGAGATGCGGTGGCGGATCGGGTGGCAGGGCTGGACGCCGGTGCCGACGATTATCTGGTCAAACCCTTTGCGCTGGCCGAACTCTTTGCCCGTCTGCGCGCCCTGGCCCGGCGGGGCAACGACCAGTCCAAGTCCCCGCTTCTAAAATTCGCCGATCTGAGCCTGGACACACGCACCCGCCAGGTACGGCGTGGCGAGCGGACAATCGAATTGGCCTCCAAAGAAAGCGCAGTGCTAGAATGTCTGCTGCGCGAACCAGAACGGGTGTTGAGCCGAACGCAGATTGCCGAACACGTATGGAGCTATGACAGGGACAACCAATCGAATGTGGTGGATGTCTACATTCGCACGCTGCGCCGCAAGATCGACGATCCTTTTGCGCAAAAACTGATTCGCACAGTGCGCGGGGTAGGCTATTGCCTGTCGCTGCATGAAACGGATTAGAACCCTGCGCGCGCGCTTTGCGCTCTGGCTCACGCTACTCATCCTGGCGTTTCTGGCCGCGCTGGGGGGATTCGTACACTTCACCCTCAGCCGCAGTCTGTACGGCGCGCTGGACGATGCGCTCGTCCTCAGCGCCAAGCAGGTGTATGCCAGCCTGCGCGAGGATGACGGCAGCCTGCTTATGCCTCTGGCCGCGGCCAACGCGCCCGATCTGATCGAATTTGACGCCTTTATCCAGCGCGGTCAGACGCTGATCATCTTGTCCCAGACAGGCGAAGTCTTGCAGGCAGTTGGCCCTTTCCGTCGTGAACCCTTCCCCGTCCCCCTTTCCCCTCTACAAAGCAAACTCCAGACCCGCGCCAGCCAAGGAAAAGGCGAACCGATCCGGGTCTATGACCTGCCCATCAATGAAAACGGCCAGACCGTCGGTTGGGTGCAGACGATGCAAAGTCTGGTCAGCGTCGAGGACGCGTTGGAGCGTCTGCGCACGGCTCTTTTGATCGGCAGCGGCCTGCTCTCTCTGCTGGCGGGCGTGGCGGGCTATTTTCTGGCTGGCCGCGCCCTGGCCCCGATTGACAAAATCACTAACACCGCCCGGCGCATTTCGACTGCCGAACTTTCGGCGCGTCTGAACCTGCCGGATACGGGCGACGAAGTAAGCCGTCTGGCCGCCACCTTTGATGAGATGCTGGCGCGCATCGAGACAGGCTTCGATAGGGAACGCCAGTTTACCGCCGACGCTTCCCACGAACTGCGCACGCCGTTGACCGCAATGAAGACGATCCTGGAAATGGTACGCACAAGCGAGCGATCTCCGGCAGAGTACCGCGGGGCGTTGGACGACCTGGCCGAGGAGACCGACCGGCTGCACGCTTTGGTGCAAGAATTGTTGCAATTAGCCCGCGGCGAAGGCGGATGGGAACTTCAGAGGGAGGAGATCGATCTCACCCTTTTGCTGGTAGATGTGGCCGATTCCTTGCGCCCAGTGATGCAAAACAAAGGCATCGATCTGCGCTGTGATTTGCCCCCATCGCTGATCATTTCTGGCGATACGGACCAGTTGATCCGTCTCTTTGTCAATCTATTGGACAATGCTCTCAACTATACAGAGAAGGGAATAATCAGCCTGTCGGCGCAACAGACAGAGGGCTATGCGCGTATAGACATCGCAGATACGGGCATTGGCATCCCATCTGAACATTTACCCCACATCTTCGAGCGTTTTTACAGGGTGGAATCAGCCCGATCTGCGCGTGGGACCGGATTGGGGTTGTCCATCGCCCGGCAGATTGTCCAGGCGCATGGCGGCAGACTGACGGCTCAGAGTGAAGTGGGGCAGGGGACGACCTTTTCCGTCTATTTGCCGCAGTGAAGAAATCTGTGGGTGACTTCATCTAGGCTTCATTTTGTTCTTCTATACTCAAAGCCAGTGGCACACAGTCCACAGCGTTGAGTCAACAGAAAATCAAAAGGAGAGCGAGTCATGTCCACAAAAATTGTTTTGAGTTTGATTGGGATTGTCCTATTGGCAGCAGCCTGCGCCTATCCTCCACCGCCTATAGCAGCGCGGCCCGTTGCCGCAGCAGCAAGCGCAGAAAATACGCCGCTCAAAGCCGCCAAACTGATTATCGAGCACAACGCGACGGACGAGGACACTGGCTTTCAGGGCTTTGTGGACAGCGAGGGCTGGCAAAATCTGACCTTCACAGGCCCTGGGGGCGAGGCACTCACACTCAACGGCCAGGGGACACTGAGCAATCTGGGGCTGACCGAACTCTTTTTCGAGACTGTCGAACCAGCCAACGCAGATGTGCCTTTGGCCGAGATGTTGGCGCTGCTGCCGGAGGGGGAGTACACAATTGCGGGAGCAGCTATTGAGTCGGGCGAGAGCAAAGGGCAGACAACGGGGACAGCCTGGCTGACCCACCAAATCCCGGCGGGGCCTACGCTGCTATCGCCAGAGGCAGAGGCCGTCGTCTCGGCCAGCGACGATCTGGTCGTCAGTTGGAGTCCGGTGACGACGACAATCAGCGGCGGCGATGTGACGATCATCGCCTATCAACTGATCATCGAACGTAGCGAACAAGCGTATCCCCATATGATTGGAAAGATCGGCTTGAGCATCTACCTCCCGGCGTCGGTGACGAGCATCCCCATTCCCAGCGAATTTCTGGAAGCGGGGACCTCCTACAACTGGGAGGTGTTGGCTATCGAAGAAAGCGGCAACCAGACACTCTCTTCCAGCACATTTCGCACCGAATAGTTGTAGGGGTTTGGGTGCGCCACCAGCTGGCGCACCCAAACCCCTACGCTGAACTGTTCATTTGCATTGACAAAGACCCTGCGCCGGACTAGAATGAGGCTATACGAGTGAACCAAAGGATAGTCAACACGAGGAAGCCGGTTCAGCGAAAGGGAAGAGATCGCTATGGCTACAGTAATCCAAAGTAGAGATGAAGAAACAATCGCACTCCCGGTCTGGCTAATGAATTTGCTTGAAGTTCAGGAAGGAGATGAAATCAAAACAGTGATGAGCGGAAATATTCTTCAATTGACTCCGTTAGAGAAATTTCTGGCATTACGTGGCGTTTGGGCAGAAGATAGTGGATTTGATGAAGCAGTTGAATTCCTGGAACAGGCGTGGCAACAGTGGACATCCCTCGAATCTGCATAGATACAACGGTATTCATTGGATATCTGCGCGGGCAGCAGCCAAGTGTAAAAGCCCTCGAACAGGCAATAAAGGTCTCGACTTGCTACGTCACTGCATCAGCGCCTACGAACTCCTGTCTGGTCATCTCCGTCGATGAGTTCATAGAGAATCCATAACTGTCTGCGCCCTACCGCGCAATGTCCACAATCCCCTCGGCCAGAATCGCACTGTTGATCTGCCCGGCGTGGACCCCCCGAATGATCCCCTGGCTGTCAATAAAGAAAGTAGTGGGCAGTCCCAGAATCCGGTATTCCCGCCCCACAGCCATATCCCCATCCATCAGAACTGGGAAGGTAATACCAAACTCGTCCAGAAATGGTCCGACCACTGCCCCCTCTTCCCCTTGATCCACGCCTATTACCAGCAGATCGTCTCCGTACCGTTCATAGGCGGCTTGCAGCGCCGGCATTTCTGCCCGGCAGGGACCGCACCAGGTGGCCCAGAAATTGAGGATCAGTGGCTTGCCCCGCAGATCGCTCAAGCTGACCTTCTCGCCTGTGTCAAAACGGGTGAGGGAGAAATCTGGCGCGGGGTGGTCCACCGCCGGTTGGGGCGAGTGGACATCCGGAGACGCGTCGGCTGGCAGACGGCTGACCCACAGCCAGCCGCTGCCAAACAGGAGGATAGAGAAAAAGGTGATAGTCCAGCGGTTCATAGTTTGGGGATTGGGGACTGGGGATT
>CAMDQF010000368.1 GCA_945905745.1 Litorilinea aerophila | reverse complement strand
GAATGTATCCATTCAGATAGAGCCGGTCGATGCACTCAATATCCAGCGTCACATGTTCTTTGAGTATCTCATTTGCCTTTGTCATAGCCGGTCTCCTTTGTGCCCAGCTTATGTCACTCACCCTTTTTTCGCAAACTACCCGTATCTACCGACCTGACTCGTCGGTTTGAGGCGTAGCTTCGCTAGCTGTTGACGGGAAGGTCGGCTGTTGACGGGACACGCCCGGTGTACTACGGGCGCAGCAAGCAGCGCCCCTACGGAATTCCTATCATTTGATTATTGACAGGACACTAGTCGTCACGGACAGACTTCATGATTGTATACAGCGATTACTGGATATGTCATCAGGTCGCCGTTATGCAAAATGGCCCATTTCTCTGCCTGCCCAGACAGAGAAATGGGCCATTCTGCATAACGACTACAATGGATCACTGGTGACCGTCTAGGGGCGGTGATCCCAGGGAGGCAATCTCCGATTATTTGATCAGCGTATCTAGGAATTCCTGGTTGGTGCGTGTCCGGCTCAGCCGCTCCAGAATGGGCAGAATCGCCTCGTTGCCGCCACCCATGGCATCGATCATCCGGCGCAAGGTATAAACCTTGGCCAATGTTTCAGCGTCCATCTGCTTCTCTTCGGCCCGGGTGCTGCTGCGCTCAATATCAATGGCCGGGAAGATGCGCCGCTCGGCGAGCCGGCGGTTCAAGTGAAGTTCCATATTGCCTGTACCCTTGAACTCCTCGTAGATCACATCATCCATACGGCTACCTGTATCCACCAGGCAGGTGGCGATGATTGTCAGGCTGCCCCCTTCCTCGATGTTGCGTGCGGCACCGAAGAAGTGCTTGGGCGGATAGAGCGCAGCCGGATCGATACCACCGGAGAGGGTCCGACCCGACGGGGGAACGGTCAGGTTGTAAGCACGGGTCAACCGGGTGATGCTGTCGAGGAGAATGACCACATCCCGATGGCCTTCCACCAGCCGTTTGGCCCGTTCTAGGGCCATTTCGGCCACTCGCACGTGATTTTGCACGGGTTCGTCAAAAGTGCTGCTAATCACCTCGGCATCTACCGACCGATCCATATCGGTGACTTCTTCAGGCCGCTCGCCAATGAGGACGACCATCAGGTGCAAGTCTTCATAGTTGGCGCTCATGCCATTGGCAATGCGCTTGAGAATCGTCGTCTTGCCTGCTTTGGGTGGACTGACAATCAGACCGCGCTGGCCGCGACCAATGGGCGAGAGCAGGTCGATCAGGCGGGTAGCAAGCAAACTGGGCTTGGTTTCCAGCAACACCTGTTCGTCGGGAAAGATGGGAACCATCTTCTCGAAATGGGGGCGGCGCTTGGCCTCTTCTGGGTCCAATCCGTTGACAGCTTCCACCTTGAGCAGCCCAAAATACTTTTCGGTCTCTTTGGGGGGACGCACCTGCCCGGCTACCAGATCGCCTGTGCGCAATCCAAAGCGCCGAATCTGGCTCTGGCTGACATAAACGTCGTCGGGGCCTGGCAATAGATGCTCGCTGCGCAGAAAACCGATGCCATCCTGCACGACATCCAAAATGCCGCCGCCAAAAATATACCCCTGCTGTTCCGCATTGGCGCGCAGCAAGCGCATAACCAGATCATACTTTTTGAGTCTGGTATACCCTGTGATCTCCATGGATCGGGCCAGCTCACGCAGCCCGTCCAGGGTCAAATCTTCAAGCTCAGACATCGTCATTGTTAGCAATTCCATACGTGGGCCTCTGAGGTAAGTACTTTCTGTACGAGGATCTCAAAACGTTATAATCTACCTGTGACGATTGCCACAGAGAGGGGACAAGTCGTGATCCGACAAATCGCACGCAGTTCGCATCGTAGCCGACTCATTGCGCGCCGATTGATTAAGTTGTTCCAGGTGGAGTGATTGGAAATCTGACAGGCTGCACAAAAGTGGTAGCCCGTTATGATGTGAATGAGTTCAGGGGAATAAGTGCAACCAATGCGGTTAAGATGAATCAAGTTGTGAGCGGCAAGCTGATAAGCGCAAAATGCCGATCTGACTTCCAGGCTCGCCCCTCGGGCTATGATCGGATTAGAAACGGATACCGGTAGGCATCAGCACACAAAGTGTCGCGCTTGCTGTGCCAAACGCTACATATCGCACGTTTGGACCACAACATAGAGGACCAACGACGACGGCTGGTATCGAAACTGTTTGGGAGTCGAATCCGTGAGCGAGGTGGGATAACGTGTGTTAGCGAGTATTATAACAAGTTATTCATCAAACGTCAACTGTGTATCATTAAAAAAACACAATAATTTCACTTATTGTTGCCAATTTGCACTTCTCTTGAGCAAAAAATGGATGTGGGACAAAACTTATCGACATCTCACATCCATTTTTTGCTCATTCTGTATTGGGCACAATGAGGGTGGAATGAAAAAAGGCACATTTCTAACGAAGTTACTCTGGACGGCGATATAAAATCATCGCTTTCTTATTCCACCATCACGCTGACGAATACAATTTTTTGCTCATTCAAACTGGAAAATCAGTGCAGTTTGCACTTTTCTACCATTCCCAAATACCTGCTAACTCCTTTAGCGTCTCCATATCGATTAGTTCGATCCGCCGATAGCCCAATGAAACCAAATCCTGGCGCTTGAAATCGCGCAGAATCGCACTGACTGTTTCCCGATAGGTTCCCAGGCGATCTGCCAAAGCCTGGTGACTGACGCCCTGAATTACACCATTGGATTGTTCTCCCAGGCTGATGAGCAGGGAAGCCAGCCGCTCTGGCAGCTTCTTGTAGGCGACGTCTTCCAAGCTGTTCTCCACTTGCAAGAGACGCCGACCGTAGGTCTGTAACATACCCCAGCCAAGAATCGGGTACTGAATGGTCATATCCCGTGCTTCGGCGGCAGGTATGCTCCAAATGGTCACATCTTCGGCGGCCTCGGCAAATGCGTTGGCTTCGCCTGGATTGGTCAATGCACCTTCGCCAAAGACAGCACCAGTTTCCAGGGTGGCAATCACCAGACGTCGTCCCTCATTGTTGGTGCATACCAGATAGGCGCGTCCCTTCATTAGCACAAACATCTGTCGCTGAAGGCTTTCGGCATCGGCCACAATCTCGCCGCGCTTGAATGTGCGAATGCGTAGATGACGATTGAAGAGCGGATCGTCGTTGCTCAGATCGATCAGCGTTTGGGGTAAGTTCATCGCCAGAACGCCACTCGTCTCTCTGTGGGATGTGTTTCGTTGAAAGCCACTCTTGTATGACATAAGTCCTTGCCTTCCGTTCAATGGTTGGATGGTGACTGTTGTAGATCCGATACGATATCTATTGCTAATAGTTGCACAATCCATTTTGACGAATTGGTCAATTGCCATTAGGTGGTATGCGACCGATAGAGATTCGTACACCTGCTCGGTAATCTTTGGATAATTTCTCTACAAATTCTCGTCGATAAAATATGTGCAAAACCATTGCAATAAATATACAGAACAAGTGGGTATTTGTCCAATTGGCAATACCGTGAAATTGATGGCTGCAAATTCCTCTGTTGACTGGCTGGTAGCACGGCATCAGCATACAGGGATACTATTGGAAAAAGATTAAGACGAGATTAGCAATCCATTTGCATTTCATTAGGAAAGAGACTCTCACCGAATACCAGATCATCAATTGTAGTCCGCACTATCCTGTGTTACACTTTTCTTGATCTTGTAGTCTGTCTGACGCTTGAAGAATGTAATTGGTTCCAAACGTGATACCAGTCGTGGCACACCAGAGAAAGGTGGAGGGATATGAAAAAGGTCCTGGCTGTAATTGTGAGCATTTTTTGGCTCGCGTTGATCGTTGGAATCCCGGCTCTGGTGCTGACTGACAATATTGGACTACTGATTCCTGTCCAAGTTCAAGAGCAGGTGACCCAACTGATTGGGCCAGATTTGTTGGCTCGACTTAATATTTCCGGCACTACCCTTGTGGTGGACGAGCCTGTAGTTATAGCGGTAACTGTAACGCCGGCCCCCGCAATAGAACCAACCGCTACGCCAGCCGAGCCGGCTGCACCGACCCCGACAACCGAACCTCAACCAACTGCCACCCCACAAGTCGAACCCACCAGCACGCCTGTTGTGAGTGTCTCCGTTGCGCCCACCATTACGATTCCGGTGGCTGTACTCGGGCAAGCTGAGTTGCGCATAGGCCCCGGTCTGGATTTTGACTCCGTTGGCTTGGTAGACGCCGGGGCGACGATTCTGGTCTCGGCTCAGGACGAGACTGGCGAGTGGTTCCAGATGGACAATGGCAATTGGATTCCGAGTGAAGTATTGGCGAGCAAACCGGCGGTTCCTATCGTATTGCCGGAGCAGGCAGTTGTCGCCGAAGCCACCCCAATTACACCGGAACCGGCAGCACCCGTTGCGCCCGCCATACCGGCGGGGCCAGTAGTTGTCAATGTCAACGCGGATGCCAATCTGCGTTCTGGTCCGGGCGGTACATTTGATCGGGTGGCAGGAGCTGGCTTTGGCACAGAAGTCTCTGTCGTGGGCAAACTTGCCACGGACAATTGGTATCTGCTCGATACGGGCACCTGGATATTTGGCGAGCTGTTGGCGAGCGCGCCGGATGTGCCCGCGGTCAATGCGGATGGCACGCCGGTTGATGGTTCTGCTTCGGCGGTGACCAATCCATCAACGGCAACTGCTCCGGCTGTCGAGGCAGTTGCGCCTATCACGGCTACCACTCCGATCACGCCGACGGCCAATTCTATAGCAAATTTGCGCGCCGCTCCCAACACCAGCGCCGCCGTCATCACCTCGACGATAGCGGGGCAGCCATTGGTGCTTGTGGGCAAGAATGCCGCGGGGGATTGGCTGAAGTTGGATA
>CAMDQF010000367.1 GCA_945905745.1 Litorilinea aerophila | reverse complement strand
TTGGCTAACAATTTGGGCACGAACTTGGACTTACGACTACGGTTGCCGTGTTTCTCGGCATTGGAAGCGTCAAATCCACGTGTAAGCAGCCCAAATTTGCCCTCAAAACGGCCAAACTACCAGGGTAAATTCCTCATTTGGAATTGCTGGGATACAGGGGCGTGTTTCAGTTTTAGGGCCACCGGGAATTGCGTACACCGCCCGGCCCTAAAGAGGCCGGGCTAATGAGCAACGCCCCCTGAAGGGGGCTTGAATCGCCGAAAATCGTCCGATGCTCAGCCGGATTTATCCGGCGTTGCTCTATAGCTCCGGGTCTTTAGCCCGGTGCGGCCATCGCAATCCTCGATTTTCCCTAAAAGCGAAATGCACCTGCGGGATACAGGGGCGTGTTTCAGAATACGCAAAAATCTAACACAAATCTAACTTGACATCTGGCCTGGAGTGTAGTATACTTGTTTTCAGCAAGATGTTGTAAGTTCTGAATCACGTTCGTAAGACCACCACTCAGACAACAAGTCGGAGCGGCGTTTTTTTATGCCTGTTGGGAACTTCTGACGTTTTGTAACAACTTTTTTGTAGTACGTAGAAAACGAAAGGTTTTCCAACAATGGCTGAAACAGTAACCGGAACCGTCAAGTGGTTCAACGATCAAAAGGGCTTCGGCTTCATCGAGCACGCCGGTGGTAAGGACGTTTTCGTCCATCACTCCGCAATCGTGGCCGAAGGTTTCCGCAGCCTGGCTGAAGGCGACAAAGTCGAATTCACCATCGAGCAAGGCCCCAAAGGCCCCAACGCCGCTGGTGTCCGTCGGGTCTAGTCTGACCGTCGAACAACTAGAACGCTAACAAAAAGAGCCGGACACTTGTGTCCGGCTCTTTTTGTTAGGGATTGGCGATGGGGTCTAAAAGAACAACTTCGCTACTTTCAGAATCCCCTGGCTCCAGGGAACCCGGTGGGAGACGCCCGATTGTTTTTCAAAGGTGTGCAGGTTTTCGATATACCAGATGTAATTGCGTATCAGCGCCTGTTTGTTACTGAATTTCGGTTGCCAGCCCAATACCCTCTGCGCCTTCTCCACAGAGACAAAGGAGTCCTTCGAGGCTGTCTCGTAGACCCATTTGTAGAGGGGCGATAGGCTGAGCTTTTTCAGCAGGCGCAGAGTCCAGATGGCGGGGGCCGCGGGCAGGGGGACGATACGTTTGCCGTGGCCCGCGTAGTCCAACACCGCCTGATAATCCTCGCGCATAGTCGTAAAATCGGTCGCGCCGATATTGAAAGTGTCGTTGACTTTTTCCCTCTCCAACGTGGCCGCCAGGTAGATGGCCTGGCACAGGTCCTCTACATCCAACAACTGATAGCGATTCTTGCCGCTGCCCAGCATTGGAAAGCCTTTGCCATCCTTCGCCCAATCGTAGAAGAGGGCAAAGACGCCCAGCCGCTCTGGGCCGATGAAAGATTTGGGGCGAATCACCGGCACGCACAGCCCCTTCTCGCGAAAGCCCTGGCAGATGGCTTCGGCCTCGACTTTTGCTTCGCCATAGGGACCTACCCCGTCCAGCCGATCCTCCTCCCGCAGCGGGTGGTGATCCGGGATGCCGTAGACGGCTGTGGACGATATATGGACACAGCGCTCGACTTTGTGGTCGAAGGATGCCTGGAGCACATTGCGCAGTCCGTCTATGTCGGTCGTGTAGATGTCTTCGGGGCTATACAGGGGCAGCGCGGCGGCGGTATGCACAACCAACCCCACCCCCGCCATTGCGCTTTCGACGGCTGCTTTATCCCGGATATCGCCAGTGACAATCGTCACCTGCTCTTTTTCCGGGTAATCGAAGGGGGCGATATCCAAAGAGGTTACCGCGTAACCCCGTGCCAGCAGATAGCGCACCAGATTGATGCCCAAAAAGCCAGCCCCGCCGGTAATCAACACGCGTTTCCCAGTCACTGTTTTACTCCGTCTTTGCTTCCGTTCGCACAGATTGGTTAATCGCCCACTCCGCAATGAGCGTCTTGGTTGAATCAAATGCCAAATCTGGCGGAATTTGGCGCGGGCCAAACCAGGCGGCCTCGCTCACATCGTCCTGGGCGTGAACGACCTTCTCGACGCCCGCCAGCTGCGCGCCATAGGCCAATACGATGCCTGTCCGTTTGCCGTCCCCGTTCTCCATGGGGAAGATGGTCAGCAATTCACCCACAGCCACAGCCAATCCGACTTCTTCACCCACTTCTCGTCGCAATGCCTCGGCGGGCATCTCCCCGGCGTCCATATAGCCGCCCGGCAGGGACCACAGCCCTTTGCCCGGATCGACCGCCCGCCGTACCAGCAGCACTTTCCCGTCGGCTACCACAAGCCCGATCACAGCCACTTTCGGATCCGAGAAGTGGACAAAGCCACAGGCCGGGCAGCCAGGGCGTACCCGATCGTAGCGGAAGATGGATTCCAGCGGCGTAGCGCACTTTGGACAGAAACGATATTCAGTAGCCATCTTTTCTAGTATAGTCAAAAATCATGCGCTGGCCTATTTTCGTGCATCCCACCGCGGGCAATGGTATACTGTTGGCTATGACAACTTCTGCGGAGACCAGCCGTGCGCCTCGCCCGGCCCGCACGGCGCTGAATCCGACCGGCGGTTTTTTGACAGGATTTACCCACTTGGCCGCCGTGTCACAAGCGAGACGACTGGCTGAGAAGAATCACCCAATCAACAGAGAGGTTTGTATGTCACAGCTTTTTGGCGCAATCGAAGCCGGCGGCACAAAATTTATCTGTGGGGTCGGCACGGGTCCCGGCGATATTCGGGTCGAGAGCCGCTTTCCAACTACAACCCCCGCGGAGACAATGGCCCAGGTCAATACCTTTTTCCGCGAGCAGGAGAGCATTCACGGCCCGTTGGCGGCGATCGGCATTTCGGCTTTCGGCCCCATCGATCCCCACCCCCAATCGCCGACTTTTGGTTACATCACCACCACGCCCAAGCTGGTATGGCAGAACGCACCGATTGTGCCGATGGTTCGGGAACATTTCGACCTTCCGATTGGCTTTGATACAGATGTCAACGGCGCGGCTCTGGGCGAGCAACGTTGGGGCGCGGCCCAGGGCTTGGATACCTTTGTCTATCTAACAATCGGGACGGGGATTGGCGGCGGGGCAATGGTCGGCGGTAAACTGGTACATGGGTTGATGCACCCGGAGATGGGCCATATGTATGTGCCCCACGACTGGGAGCGGGACCCTTTTCCCGGTGTCTGCCCTTTCCACGGCGACTGCCTGGAAGGTCTCGCCAATGGCCCCGCGCTGGAGGCGCGTTGGCAGCGGAAGGGGGAAACTTTCCCGCCGGATCACGAGGCATGGCTGTTGGAAGCCCATTACATCGCGCTGGGGCTGGTGAATATCATTACAATTCTGTCGCCCCAGCGCATCATCCTGGGCGGCGGTGTGATGGGTTCGCCCCACATCTTCCCGCTGATCCACCGTGAAGTGCGCCACCTGATTAAGGGCTACATCCAGATGCCTCAAATGGATGCGGACATTGCGGGTTATATCGTTCCCCCCGCGCTGGGGAATCAGGCCGGACTGCTGGGGTCGATTGCTTTGGCCCAACAGGCACTGGAAAGTTCGCTCTAAACTCAAGAAGATACCATCTCCTGGCACCAACCAATGACCCAATCACCTGCGCGCCTGCTCGCCCAATTCGACCCGACCGAACATCCCCACCGCCGCCGCAATCTGCTCAACGGCGATTGGGTACTCGTCTCTCCCCATCGCACCAAGCGACCCTGGCAAGGACAGGTGGAGCGTCCACCCCAGGACAATCTGCCCACCCACGATCCCAAGTGTTATCTCTGCCCCGGCAACGAGCGGATGGGGGGGCATATCAATCCTGCCTACGACTCTACTTTTGTTTTCACCAATGACTTCGCCGCGCTCCTGACCGATTCTCCATCCCACGACATCAGCCGGGGCCACTTTTTTCAGGCCGAGGCGGAAACGGGGACCTGTCGGGTGATCTGTTTCAGCCCTCGCCACGATCTGACCCTGGCGCAAATGGATGTGCCAGATATTCGCCGAGTGGTGGATGTGTGGGCCGAACAGGTGGTAGAACTGGGCAGTCGGCCCGATATCGGCTATGTTCAGCTCTTTGAGAACCGGGGTGCGATGATGGGCAGTTCCAATCCTCATCCTCACGGCCAAGTGTGGGCCAACCGCCGGGTTCCCACCGAGCCTGCCCTGGAAGAGCGGGAACAGCGCCTCTATTTTGAACGCACCAACCGCCCGCTCCTGATCGATTATTTGGAGGCCGAGCTGGATGCTGGGGAGCGTGTGGTGCTGGAGAGCAGGGAATGGGTGGTGGTGGTTCCCTATTGGGCAGTCTGGCCTTTTGAGACGCTTGTGCTGCCCCGCACGCCAGTCTTGGATATGCCGGGTTTGAGCGATCCCCAGCGGGATGATCTGGCGGGGATTCTCAAGCAACTTCTCGTGCGTTACGACAATCTCTTCGAGACCAGTTTCCCGTATTCAATGGGCTGGCACGGCCAACCGACCGACGGGGGACGCTATCCCCACTGGCAGCTACACGCCCACTTCTATCCGCCTCTGCTGCGTTCGGCCACCGTGCGCAAATTTATGGTGGGCTACGAACTCCTTGCCACACCTCAGCGGGACATCACCGCCGAACAGGCTGTGGAACGGTTGCGCCAACAGAGCGGGGTTCATTACCTCTTGGACAAATAGCGGCAAGTATACGACGGCGTAAATCGGCCACTGGTTTTGCTGGTGCGTGGTGTGTGAACTGGTACACGAACTACGCACCACGTCAGTAGCTATTGGCTTACTTGCGCCTGGCTCTACTAGGGACTAGGTAAAAGAAGAGCGACAGAGGCGAAAACCGCCT